>NZ_JBFIGO010000020.1:0-36458 GCF_041602295.1 Spongiibacter sp.
CACGGGCGACCTGCGGGAGTTGGCGCCGGGCAGTCGCACGGGCTTTGGCAGCTTGGACAGCTCAAGTTTACTGGTCGGCGAAAACGGTGAGCTGGAGTTGTTGTTGGGGCCGGAAAAACCGCAGGGCTACAACGGTAATTTTATTTGCACCCGCAAGCCGCCCAGTAGCCGCGCCCCGGCCGGCACTGCGCGCTACGCCGATTATATTAGCGGCCGGCAATTGTTTTACGACTGGTCTAGAGAGGAGGCCGCGCAGCTCACTATTACCGCGCTGCATACCGAGGGGCGCCAGCCAGCGCCGCTGGACAGCGGCCGCGCGGCGCGGCAGTTGCAAAAAATGGGGGCGATAGTTCGCGGGCAGATGCACTTTTGGCTGGCGTTTTACGACCGTATTCTCAATAGCCAGGGCCGTCACCAGGAAGAGGGCCGCTATTTCATGCCGGTGAATGGCTACAATCGTCCCAATGCCGCCTCGGGTGATACCGGCGGCGGCATGAGTACCAATATTTACGCGGGGGGAATTTTCGACCTGGCTGACGACGAGGCGCTGTATATTGAGGCGCGTTACAGCGGTGAGCCGGTGTACAGCAGTTTGCACCTCAGCAATCTCTGGGGCGAGTCGCCGGACTACGCCAATCACCAAAGCAGCCTGAACGGCTTTCAGATGTTTATCGGTGCCGATGGCGTGCAGCGCTGGGTGGTGGCCCATCGCGATCCGGGGCTGCCTAACTGGGTTGATACCACGGGTTTGCGCCGCGGCTATCTCTCTAATCGCTGGGCCTATACGACGCTGCCCGACGAGGAGAACTGGCCAACGATCACTGCCAGGAAACTGCCTTTTGCCGAAGTTGCCAGTTGTTTCCCAGCGGATACCCCCAGGGTGACGGCGGCGCAGCGGCGCTCAGCTATCGCCGAGCGTCAGCGGCATGTACAGCGGCGTTTCAGAGTCTTTTAAGGTGCCGAATATTTGAGTCGGTTTGAATGATGGCGGTGCCTATTGCACCGCGGAAAATAATGAGGAAAGTAACCATGAAGGTATTAGTTGTTGGTGGGTCTGGACTGATTGGCGGTGAAATTGCCCTGTATTTGCAGGAGCAGGGGCATCAGGTAACCATCATGGCGCGCAAGCCGCCCACCGCGCCGCCGCTGGCTGCCTTGGATTTCTTAGCGGCTGACTATGTCAATGACGATTGCGCCGATGGTCGCCTGCAGGGGTTTGATAGCTTGGTATTTGCGGCCGCGGCGGATATTCGCGCGCTGCCGCAGGATGGCTCTATCAGCCCCGAGGCGTTTTACACCAGGTATAACGACGAGGCGGTACCGCGTTTCTTTGCGGCGGCCAAGGCGGCGGGGCTGCATCGGGCAGTGTATATCGGCACATTTTATCCCCAGGTGGCGCCGCATCGCGTGGGCCACTGTGCCTATGTTACCTCTCGGCACAACACCGATGTCGCCGTGCGCGCACTGAATTCGGACGATTTTCGCGTATGCAGTCTGAATGCGCCCTTTGTACTCGGCTATATCCCCGGTTTGGAGATTCCCCATTTGTCAGCGCTGTTGCACTATGTGCGCGGCGACTTGCCTGAGCTGCCACTGTTTGCCCCGGTGGGCGGCAGCAACCATATCAGCTCTTATGCCATCGCCCAGATTACCGCGAATGTCCTGGCCAGCGGTGAAGGCGGCAAGGCGTATTTGCTGGGCGGCGATAACCTCAGTTGGAAAGACTATTTGGAAATGTGGTGCGCGGCGGTTGGCAAACCCCGGCAGCTCGAGGTGCGAGATGACGACCACCCGATGTTGCCCAATGCCATTATGTTTGCCGGCGCGGGGGCGACGGTAAATTACCAGCCCGAGGACTTGGACGTGCTGCAATACCAGCCTCAGGACATCCGCGCACTGATGGCCGAAATGGTGGCCGCCGCCGGCTAGTCCGGCCTAATTCACGACAATCGCACACAGGTAATATCGCGATACCGCCGGGCGCGTTAAACTGGGGGCCAATTTTTGGGCCGTTGACCACGGCCCCGCCACCGAGGGCGCTATGAAAACCCCCAAAGCTCTACTGCCACTGATCGAAGACGGCATCGTTGACGAGGTCATCAGTCAATTGATGAGTGGCAAGGAAGCCACTGTTTACGTGGTGCGCTGCGGCGAGGCCATTCGCTGTGCCAAGGTGTACAAAGAGGCGGCCAAACGCAGTTTTAAAAAAGCGGTGCAATACCGCGAGGGTCGCAAGGAGCGCAGCAGTCGCCGCGCCCGGGCCATGGAGAAGGGCTCCAGCTACGGTCGCAAGTTGCAGGAAGAAGTCTGGCAAAACGCCGAGGTCGACGCCCTCTACCGTCTGGCTCGCGCCGGCGTGCGCGTGCCCCAGCCCTACGGCTGCTTTGACGGCGTGCTGCTGATGGAATTGGTCAGCAATGACGAGGGCGGCGTCGCGCCGCGGCTGAACGATGTGTCGATGTCGGCCGAGCAGGCTCGCGAAGACCACCGGGACATCATGCACGATATTATGCGCATGCTCTGTGCCGGCTTGGTTCACGGCGACCTTTCCGAGTTCAATGTGCTGGTCGACGACTACGGCCCAGTGATTATTGATCTGCCCCAGGCGGTGGATGCAGCGGCCAATAATAACGCCCGCGCCATGCTGCTGCGCGATGTTCAGAACATGAATAGCTATTACGGCCAATACGCCCCCGAACTGCTGCACAGCCGCTACGGTGAAGAGATGTGGGCGCTGTTCGAAGAGGGCGAATTGCATCCCGAGTTGACGCTGACAGGCGAATTTGTCGATGACGCCGCGCTTGCCGATGTCGATACCGTGTTGGAAGAAATCAAGGCGGCCATGGCTGAGCAGGAAGACAAGCTGCGCCGCGCCCGCGAGGCCGAGGAAGATGGGTATTAGCTTTTAGGTGGCCTGAGTCGCCATTGCGGCGAGCCATTACACGCTGGTCTACACTGACAGCAAAGACAAAAAGGGGGCGCGGCCCCCTTTTTGTTGCCGGCGAATTTATCGCGGATTTGGCGGTCTCAGGCGGTGACGGCTTGGGACGGATAACGGGTTTTGGGGATGTGCAACGTGCGTTACTTATTGCTGCTTGGTGTGTTGTGTTTCAGTGCCTTGGCGGGGGCGGCTCCGGGGGACAGCCTCGCCCGCGCTATTGCGCAGCTGCCACTCAACGCGCCGGTGTCGGTGGCGCGCCTCTACGGCGAGCGTCCGCAGGCCCTGTGGTCGCGCGAGCACTATCAGCAGCTGTTGCTGGCGGTAGAAGGCAGTGCGGCGGAAGGGCTGAGCCCAGATGACTACCACTACCGCGCGCTTGCCGCGACCGATACGCCCGCGGCGCAGCGCGATGTATTGGCCAGCGACGCCTACCTCAGCCTGGCGGCACATTTTTTGGCGGGCAAGCTGGACCCGGTGTCTATTGAGGTGAACTGGACGGCGAAGGGCCGCCAGCGGGACTTGGTCGCGCATTTGCAGCGCGCCATGGCAACTCAGGATATTGGCGCCTCGTTGCGCGAGTTATTGCCCAGCCAGCCGCGCTATCAGCTGCTCAAAGCCGCGTTGCAGCACTACCGGCAGGTCGACAACAGCGGCAGCTGGCCCACGGTTGCCGATGGCGCACTGTTGAAGCCGGGCGCGCGCTCGCCGCGTATTGCGGCCTTGCGGGCCCGCCTGCAGCGCGGTGGCGACCTGCCGTATTATGATGCGCCCGCTGAGGCGGAGGTTTACGATGCCGAGCTGGTCGCCGCGCTCAAGCGCTTCCAGCGACGTGCCAACCTCGAGCCGGACGGCATTGTCGGGCCGGCGACGGTGCGCGAGTTAAACCGCAGTCCCGGCGATCGCATCGAGCAGTTGCGGGTGAATCTGGAACGCTGGCGCTGGCTGCCCGATGACTTGGGGGCAAAGCATATCCGCGTCAATATCGCCGACTACCAGCTGGAAGTGCATCAGGGAGCGGACATTACCGATGTGCACGATGTGGTCGTGGGGCGTACCTACCGCCAAACGCCGGTGTTCTCTGCCACTATGTCTTATCTGGTATTGAATCCCTGGTGGGAAACCCCGACCAAACTCGCCAGAAAAGATATTTTGCCGAAGTTCCAAGCCGATCCAACGCTGGTTGACCGTCTCGGCTATCAGCTGCTGGGCGGCGACGGTAAAGTGGTCGACCACTCAAAGATTGATTGGCGCCAGTACAGCGCCAAGCATTTTCCCTTCCGCCTGCGCCAGAAACCGGGGCCGAGCAATGCCTTGGGGGCGGTGAAATTTATGTTTCCCAATGCCCACGAGGTGTACTTGCACGACACGCCGTCGCGTGAACTGTTTGCCAAAACCCGGCGCGACTTTTCCTCGGGCTGCATACGCGTAAAAGACCCGGTCGATTTGGCCCAGTGGGTGTTGGCGGGCAATGGCGACTGGCCGCGCTCGCGCATTGACAGTGTTTTGGCGCTAGGCAAGGAAACCTCGGTCAATCTGCGCCAGCGCATTCCGGTTCACCTGCTGTACTGGACGGCGGTGGCCAATCAGGAAGGCGATGGCGTGCGCTTTATTGAAGATATTTACGAGCGCGATGGGCGGGTGCTGGCTGCGCTCAATCAACCCCCCGCGAGGCGCTGATAATGAAGATATTGCAGTTACTGATAGCGGCGATAGTGATTGCCAGCCCGCCGCTGCTGGCGCAGCAGGCCTTTGATGAGGGCAAGGCCGGTTTTACGGTATCACTGGCGGGGGTGGACAACGACTACCGCACGCTGGCGATCTACGTACTGCCCGGCGAAAAAACCCGGCTGCGTTCGGCGTCGGTGCGCGAGGTAAGCATTGCGGCCGGTGAGCTGGCGCAGCTGTCGCCGCTGGAGTGGCAGTGGCAGGCGCCCGCTACTCCCGGCCTGTACCCACTGGAGCTGCGCGCCGCCAACAATCGCCGCATGTTGATTAATGCCTTTGTGATGCACCCGGCAAGCGCGGTAAAAAACGGCTATTTGGGTCAGTACCGCATAGGCAGCTACCCGCAGACACCCATGCGTGGGTTGGACAGCTATTTGCCGCCGCGGGGCTTTGTCGAGGTCACGCCGGAAAACTTCGCTACCCCGGTGTCGCCCCATTTCACCCTCGGCCAGTTTATCTGCAAGCAGGAGACTCGCGGGCGAAACAAATATGTAGTGCTGCGCCCCGAGCTGCTGTTGAAGCTTGAGCGGATATTGCAGGAGACCAATGCACGGGGGTTTCGCAGCGACAGTTTCGTCATTATGAGCGGTTACCGCACGCCGTATTACAATCGCGCCATCGGCAATAAAACCCAGTATTCACGTCATGTGTATGGCGGCGCGGCGGATTTTTATATCGACGAATCGCCCCGCGATGGGGTGATGGATGACCTCAATGGTGACGGCCGGGTGGACAAGCGCGATGCCGCGTTTCTCTACTCGCTGGTCGAGCAGCTCAGCCGGCAGCAGGGCTGGCCTCATCGCGGCGGCTTGGGCGAATACGGCGCCACCGCCAGTCACGGTCCCTTTGTTCATGTCGATTCGCGGGGCTATCGGGCGCGCTGGGGGCATTGATAGTCGGGCGGGATAGCCAGACACAAAAAAGCCCCTGTTCAGGGGCTGGTTTTTTTTTGCGCTGCGAGCTTAGCGAATGCGCCAGTATTCCTTGCTGTCACCCGAGCGCTGCCAGTGGCTGAAGACCGGCTCACTTTCGCCATTTAGAAAGAACACGGCGGCAACCAGTGTTTCCACATCGTTGGGGATTTGCAGGCTGCGTTCAATCTCCGGTGCAAAGGTCGCTTTAAGGATGCAGCTGGAAAAGTCGACGTTATAGCGGCCTTCGTTTTCGCTGAAGTTACTGCATATCGACAGGTAGGCGCTGTCGGTGCCGAAGTCGGCGGCATTGGCGTTAATGGTCAGCAGGTAGTCTTGCTCCATATCAAAGCCAGCGGGTACCACCAGCTCCGAGGTGGTGGCGGCTTCACTGGGTGTGGCCGCGACGGCGGTGCTGCTGTCGCTGCTGGGCGCGCTATTGCTCGTCTCTGCAGAGGCGGCGCTGCCGCCACCGCCACCACCACCGCCGCCGCAGGCAGTCAGGGTGGCAAGGATCAGTGCCGTGCTCAGGGTCATGGGTGTTTTCATCGTCTTATTCTCCTAGCGATTTTTGTAGAGGTTTCTTGTGATGGCGCGCTGGGATTTGTACCAGTCGCGTTCGGCGCTGCCGCCAGACGTTACATGCTCATGGAACTTGGGGTAGGCAAATTTAATGTCCATATATTCCACGGGGTGCTCCCAGTCGTAGGGAATATTTAGCGCCCAGGGCATACCGTTGGCGTTGACAAAATATTCGTCGCGGCCGGGGTCCGAGGCATCGTCGCCACGGCCAAAGAAGTTGGCTTGGAAGGCTTCTGTCGGGGCTTTGTCTTTCAGGTGAATTTCAAAGCGGCGCCCTGGAGCCTCACCGAAAACATAGCTGCGGGGGTGTCCCTCGCTGCCGAACAGGAAGGGGTCAAAGGGAAAGGCATCGATATCATCCGCCTTGAGGCCGGGTAGCACGGCGATGTCCAGCTGAAATGTCATCTGAATCCCCGAGCTGCAGTCATCTTCGGTGCGGTAGTACTTGCAGGATTCGCCGTTGGTCACGTAGTCGTGCAGGTCTTCGGCAATGATGGCCGTGGCGTCAAGGCGGCCGGCTTCCAGTGGTGAGCCTAACTGCGGTACCCCGTTGATAGTTAATACGGTTAGCGCCTCGTCGACCAGGTTGCTGGGCAGGCCGGGAATACGGAAGGCAAAGCCATTGTGGTAACTGGCGCCCATGGCCACCACTTCCCCCTGGATGCGCACGGCGGTGAGGCCGTCGTCTACACTGACGGTTTTCAGGCGATACTTAATGACCACGTCGTTCATGTCGTAGTCGCCCTGCAGCGGCCAGTTGTCTTCGAAGGCCAAGGTGGCATAGCGATTAGAGGCGGGGTAGTAGCTGCTGAGGGTGTTCATGGCGTCGACATCCACCAGGTAATCCTCGACCTCACCGTCGCTCACACCGCCGGTCGGGCCGACCTTGTCGGGCGAGCTCAGGCGCACGCGTATCCAGGTTTGGCCGGTCAGGGTTTCCTTGGGGGCTTTAAAGTGCAGCAGCGAGGTGCCGGCGTTAATCGATTTGTCGGCAATGATGTGCTCGCTGTCGTCAAAGACACCGTCCTGATTCCAGTCGCCCCATATGTTCAGCTCACCGTCGCCTGAGGCGGTGACTTGGAAATAGGTGTATTGGTAGGGCGTGACATTGTTGATAAAACTGACGCCGTCGTTGTTGTCATTGCGCTCACTGCCCGACCAGCTGAAGGCATCGGGTTCGTAGCTGATTTCTGCGCCGAGGAACAGCTCGCTTTCGCCGTGGCGGGCGCCGTTGTTGGCAAAGCTAGTGCCGTAGCTGTCCGGTGCATTGCCGAAGTCGCTGTTGGCCTGCTGGCCGGGCACGACCGGGGCCTGGGCGCAGCGCGCACCGTCGTTGTTGTTAGACGATGGACCGTAGCTGAACAGTTGAGCACTGGGGCTTAGGGCATTGGTGTCCACCTGGTAGATATAGCCATCGTTATTACTGGCGACATAAAGCTTGCCGTCGACGTCGAAATAGGCGCCGCCGAAATAGGCGTTGATGCCAATATTGCCCTGGGATACCGCCGTGCCGGTTTGCACGTCAATGCTCCACAACACACCGTTTTTGTCGACGCTGTAGGCCAGGCCATTAAAGGGGTGAAAGGCAAAGTCGTAGATCGCCAGGTCCAGGACTTTGCCGCTGACCACCTGGCTTGTCTGCAGGTAGTCGCTGGCCGCGGGATCCAGGGCAATGCGGAACAGGCCGTCACTGTCGCCGCCGCTGCGATACAGGTAGTAGGCATTTTCATTAAGGGCAACGTCACCGGCGACAAAATTCACGTCGGCGGTGCTCGCCATCACTTCCACGCCGTAGTGGCGGTCGATGCGCACAATGCTGTTGAGCTTGTGGTTGTGGGCGTAGAGATATTGGTCGTGGGTGCTAAAGGCCAGTGCGTTGAGTTCCATATCGGTCCAGCCCAACGGCGCGGCATTGCGGTAAAAGCCGGTGGACAATTCGATGTTGTAGAGTTGGGCGTCGGCGTCCTGAATGAGAAAGGCCTGCTGAGGGCAGCTGTCAAAGGCCTGGCTGTACACCGCTGACGTGCCGCCCAGGACGGTGGCCAGTAGTAGAGAAGAGGTTCTCATGTCTCGTGCTCCTGCACTGTGTTGTTGTTGCTTTGTGTAGAGCAGGACTTGTGCCAAAAATAATTCTATGCATTACAATAACTTATGATTTTTGGAAGATTGCTTTCGCATTTTGCGAGGCGATGTGCGGCGCGCTGGGCGAAGGGTCACGAGGGTGATCCAGTGCTGAATTGCGACGCAGCTAGATGGATGGGCAGGGAAAGTGCCGTACCATACCAGGCTAAATCGTTAGCATGGCCGCTGGCCATCAACTGATAGGGATGATAGATGCTCCACTCTCACAAATATTTTAGCGGACAGGCGCTGCTGGCTGGGCTGTGCGCCGTTTTGTTGACGGCCTGTGGCGGCGGCTCCGCCAGCTCGCCGGCCGGTGACGGGCTGTCCGAGCCGGGTTTTGAAACTGAGACCTCGGCCTTGAATGAGGCCTTGGTCTGCAACCCCTTCACCCAGGCCGGGCCGGTGGTGTTGCTGGTGCACGGCACCTTTACCCACGGCGAAGAGCAGTGGAGCTGGAACTATGAGCCGCTGTTGCTGGAGCAGGGCTACGATGTCTGCATCGTGACCTATCCGGATCGCGGCTTGGGCGATGCGCAAATTTCCGCAGAATACATCGTCAATGCCATTGATCAGATTGCCGATAGCGGCCGCAAGGTGTCTGTTGTCGGTCACAGTCAGGGCGGCATGGGGCCGCGTTGGGCGCTGCGCTGGTGGCCCAGCTTGCGCGAGAAGGTTGAAGACATGGTCTTGCTGGCCTCGCCCAATCACGGCTTGGAGTTTGCCGAGTTCAGTGGTTTTGGTCAGCCGGTGCCGGCGGTGTTTTTCCAGTTCCGCATCGACTCCAACTATATGCAGGCGCTGAACAGCGAGGATGAAACGCCGGGTGAGATTGACTACACGAATATCTACACCCAGTTTGATGAGCTGGTGCAGCCGGTGTCCCCTGAGCCCACGGCCGCGCTGGACTGGCAACAGGATAACCCCAGAGTGGCCAATATCCTGATTCAAGACGTCTGCCCGGGGCGAATCGTCGAGCACGCGACCATCGGTCTGAGCGATCGGGCGACTTTTGAGCTGGTGCTGGATGCCCTGGCCCACCCCGGCCCGGCAAATCCGCAGCGCGCCGGTAGCGAGATCTGCGGTCTGCTGCCCTTCCTGCCAGAGCCGGTGCTGTCGCCCAGCCTGCTCACCGATTTTCTCGATGTGTTTGCCAGCCAGGGCGCCCAGGGCTTCCCCGATTTGTCGCTGACCACTGAAGAGCCGCCGTTAAAGCCCTATGCGCAGTCGGTGGTGTCGGAATAGCGCGGCGGTTTAGCGGCCGTTTACCACCCGGCGTTTTGCCAGTTTGCGCTCGCCGATCATGTGTTTGGCGGCGCGGCGCAGTAATCCGGTGTTTTCCACAGGGGGTTTGCCGTCGGCGAGGTTGATAATCTGTTGGTAGTACCACTGCGTGGCCAAGCCGAAGTTCAGTGTGCGCAGGGTGCGGTTGGGGCTGTTGGGGCCGAGCCAGCCGGGGCCGATACGCAGTTGTTTTTCCCAGGCGCGAAAGCCGGTTTTTTCGCCGCGCAGCAGGGCTTTAACATCGGGTTCGATACACAGTGGCCGGGCGATGCCCACCACATCCATGGCGCCGCTATCCAGCGCGGCCTGCATGGCGCTGTAGCTGCGAAAGCCGCCGGTGACCGCCAGTGGAATGTCGGTGACCTCGCGGATGCCCTTGGCGTAGTCCAGAAAATAGGCTTCTCGCGCCCGACTGGCGGCGGCGCCGTCCTCGCGGTCGCCCATCAGTGCCAGCTTTTCGTAGGTGCCACCGGAAATCTCCAGTAAGTCGATACCCGCCGCTGATACCCAGGCCGCAACCTGCAGGCTGTCGTCGTGGCTGAAGCCGCCCTTGGAAAAATCGGCAGAGTTCAGTTTCAAGGCGATCGGGAATCTGGCGCCGACGGCTTCGCGGCAGCGGCGAATCACCTCAAGTAAAAAGCGCGCGCGGTTTTCCAAGCTGCCGCCCCACTGATCCCTGCGGCGGTTGGCCAGCGGCGACAGGAACTGGCTGATCAGGTAGCCGTGGGCGGCGTGAATCTGTACACCGCTAAAGCCGGTGTCTTTGGCCACGCCGGCCACCCTTGCATAGCCATTGATGGCGCGCTGGATCTCCGCTTCGTTCATCGGCCGGGGCTTGCCAAACATGCCTCCCAGGTCGATGCCGATGTCGGAGGGCGCCAGGGGCTGAGTGGCGACCAGTTTTTGGCACTGGCGGCCGGGGTGGTTGATCTGCATCCACAGTTGATTGCCGGCCACTTGGCCGGCGTTGGCCCAGTGTCGCAGTTTGTCCTCGCCGCCGTTGTGGTCGATCACCACATTGCCCGGTCGTTCCAAAAAACGGTGATCGATCATCACATTGCCGGTGATCAGAGTGCCTGTACCGCCCGTCGACCAGGTTTGATAGAGATGGGCCAGTCGCTCAGTGGCGTGATCGTGTTCGTCAGCCAAGCCTTCGGTCATGGCCGATTTGAGCAAGCGATTGGGCAGGCTGACGCCGCAGGGCAGGGTGAGAGGGTCGCTGAGTTGAGGCATGGCAAGGCTCCTGGTGTGGTCGACAGCCTGCGGCGTTTGTGGCCCCGGGCGTTAGCAGTGTAGCCTTGTGGACGAAAATGGTGAATTAAGAAGCGTTTAGAATTGGCGCACTATTGCGCGGTAGCGCTATGATGTGTCGCGCTGAGGGTGCTGGTCTCCGCACATCCCCCAATTGTTGTCGGCGCTGAAAGTGAACATGATGGCCAGGCAAGCGCGTCGTGTTTGCCGTGGGCGTGGTGTGCGGTAACTAAACAATAATAGTGATGGCGGGAGCAGCGCAGATGTTATTTCGAGTTTACCTACTTACTGGGGTCGCGCTGGCAGTGTTGTTAGCCGGTTGCGGCGGCAGTTCCAGCCCGTCAGCAGCGGCTGCGGCCTGTGCCGATGGTGTCGATAATGATGGCGACCAGCTCGTCGATTTTCCCGCCGATCCAGGCTGCTCAAGCAGCAGCGACCGCGATGAGACCGATATTACTGTGGTGACTCAGTGCAGTGACGGTGTGGACAATGACGGCGACGGCAAAGTGGATCTCGCGGATCCGGGCTGTGCCACTGCGGCCGACGACAGCGAGACCGATCCCCTGCAGCCGCCGCAGTGCGACGATGGCCTCGATAACGATGGCGATGGCCTGATTGATCTGGCCGACGACGGCTGTGACGGCGTCGGTGACAACGACGAAGACAGCCGACTGGATCGCTACACCATGGCCAATGCCTGCTGGGCCATTAAGGCCACCGGCAGTGGCCAGTATCTGGTGGCCGACGGCAGCGGCTACCGCGCCTCGGCGACCGACCTCGGCGCTGCCGAGCCCTTCTATCTAAAGCCGACGGCGCTGGGTAAATACATGATTTACAGTGCCAGTCGCGAATTGCTGTCGGCGGCCGGCGACGGCAGTTTGACCAATATCAGCACCACTGCGGCGACGGATAATGCCGAGTGGACGGTGGTGGCGGTTGGCGACGCCACGGCCTACCCGCAAACGCCCGCTTACAATGAGGAGCCCACGCCGGAGCAGGTTGCCCTGTGGCGCGGCTTTCAAGACCCCTTTGTGCGTTCGGTGGACTTTACGATAGCCTCAGATGCCGCCCAGAGTGAGCTGGTCGTCGACGATAGCGGCGCGCTGCAAACCGCGGCCGATGCCGAGGGCAATCTCGACGGTTTTAGTTTTGAAGCGACCACGGGCTGCGCCAGTTTCCCGGAAGCCGAAAGCAATTTCGTCGGCGAGCCGTTCAAGGGGACCCAGCCCGATGGCACGGTATTGGGCCACGCTGATGTTCATGTGCATATCAGCGCGACCGAGTTTTTGGGTGGGGCGCACTGGGGTTACCCCTTTCATAAATTTGGTGTTGAACACGCACTGGGTAACTGCCAGGGGCGGCATGGCCCCAACGGCTTTGGCGACCTGCTGGGCGGCGCCTACGGCCAGGATACAGATGGCCACGCGACCGATGGCTATCCGACCTTTAGTGACTGGCCCTCACGGGATAATTTGACCCACGAGGCGATTTATTGGAAGTGGCTGGAGCGCGCCTGGGCCGGTGGCCTGCGTGTGGTGGTCAACGACTTGGTTGACAATGAAACCCTCTGCGAGCTGCAGCGCAATGCGCTGGGCGAGCCCAACAGGGACTGCAATCCGATGAATAACGCCGGTCGTCAGGCGGGCACCATGTACGCCATGGAAGATTATATCGACGCCCAGTACGGCGGTCCCGGCAAGGGTTTTTTCCAGATTGTTCACGACTCCAGCGAGGCGCGCTCGGTGATCGAAGACGGCAAAATCGCCGTGGTGCTGGGCATTGAAATTTCCAATCTGTTTAACTGCAAGCTGAACTACAATCCGGCGCGTCAACTCGGGCCGGAAGACGAGCCCGCGGATAACAGCAACCCGCAGGAAAATAGCTACGACTGCACCACTGAAGAGGGCAAGGTTAATTCCATTCTGACGCAGATGCAGCGCGTTCACGACTGGGGGGTGAGACAGATTATCTCCATCCACGAGTTTGACAATGCCTTTGGTGGCAATGGGATTTTTGACGGCCTACTACTGAACTTGGGTAACCGCGAAAACAGCGGCGGCATTCCCTCGGGCGATATTGCCGAGCTGCAGACATTCTTTAGCGGTGAGCCCAATGAGGAGCAACTGCGGCAAGTCCTCGACAATATGCCCACCACCGAGTTGGCCACGGGCGAGTGGTGGACGACTTATGATTGTGCTATCGAGGGCGAGACCGAGGGCTTTAGCGGCTATTTGTGGAGCAATAACGGCGGTAGTACGCAGAACTATTTGCGGCAGCCGGCCTGTATCCCCACCGGGCAGGGTGGCCGTTCCGGTGGCAGCACGCCCTGTTATCCGGCGGATGTTCGCCAGTGTAACGCGCGCTGGATGACCGCCGCCGGCCTCTATACCTACAGCAAAATGATGGAAATGGGCTTTGTGTTCGACTGGGATCATATGGCGGTGGGCATGAAGACCCAGGCGCTGGAGCTGGCCGAGGCTCAGGAACCGGCCTACCCCTTTGTCTCGACCCACGGCACCTTCGGCGGCATCACCAACGATCAGGCGACGCGGCTGTTGGCCAATGGCGGTTTTCTCTACCCAAGCAACGGTTCCAGCGCGGGTTTTCGCGCCGATATGAGCGAGACTTTTGGCATTTATACCGCCGCGATGGCCAAGCGTGCCGAGCAGGGTAAGGAGCCGCTGCTGTTTGGCTTTGGCTACGGCACCGACACCAACGGCTTGTCGAGTCAGACCCGGCCGCGAGATAACCCCGAAAATCCCATCCAGTACCCCTTCACCTTGTTTGACGGCGAACCCTTTACCAGCCTGAGCGAATTTAATGCCGCCCAGCCGATCAGCTTCCTGCAGCCGGCTAGCCGCAGTATTGACGGTGAGGTGAAGCGCACCTGGCACGAAGATGTCGATGGCAATGCCCACTACGGCATGCTGGCCGACTTTGTTAAAGAGGTGGTGCTGGACAGCGAGAACCCGGCGCAGCAGACCCGGCAGCTGTTTAACTCCGCCGAGGCGTTTCTGCAAACTTGGGCGCTTACCGAGGCCGCCGCTGCGGCGATTCGCGGCAAGGGCGGCGTGACCAATCCGGGCGGTATTCTGCGGCCGGCGCCGCCCGAGGGAGATTACGTACCCTGAGGCGTACGGCAAAGGAATAGCCCGGCCCCGGCCGGGCTTTTTTATGGCTGTCGTTCGCGGTTTAGCGCGGCTGCGACAATATCCACAGGCCGCCAGTGGTCAGCAGCAGCATGAGCACCAGCATGGGCAACTGGCTGAGCACCACCTGGCGCGGTGTTCGGTAATAGCGTTGCGCCAGGCGGTGGGCGATCCATACGCTGGCCATATGGCCCAGCAGGATACTGGCCAGCTGCACATGCCACACGGTGGTGGTGTCTGGCAGCAGCTGGCGCTGCAGCCACTGCGCGGTGCCAAAAAAATTGTCGCCGCGGCCGAAGGGGTCGGAGATCAGACTGACAATTTTGACGCCCTGGGTTTGGATCAGGGTGTAGTAGTGGGCGAAGTGATAGACCAGGACGATAGGCAGCAGGGCGGGCGCAAAGTGCAGGGCCAGCTCGCGCAGCGAGCGGCCGCCGGCCAGCCATCGGCCCAGCATGAGGGCGAGTAGATAGGCCACCAGGTAGACCGCCAGCGACAGCAGCAGCCAGCTGTTTTGCCAGTACACAAACCATTGGCGCATTTGCGGAAACGCCGCCAGGGGGTTGGCGCTGCTGAATTCGCGCAGCAGCTGTTGGTAAAGCTCCAGCCAGAACCACTTCTTCCAGATGAGCGTTTCGTGCAGGCCGTCGAAGGCGGTCGATGACAGCATAAATAGAATGAACGCCAGCAGGCTCACGTGGCTGACGCGCCATGTCAGCAGGCCGGTAAGAGGCCGGCGCAGTCGCCAGTGACCGGCGCCGCCGCGCCTTGCCGGCCGATAATCCACTGGCGACAGCTGGGCGAGAAGGCCAAACAGCACGCTGAACAACTCGCCGTAGCGAAACCATTGGTCGCTGCCAAACATCGCTACCGCTACCAGGTTCAGCAGACTGTAGCCCAGCAATGCTGTGGACAGGGCGTAGGGGCTGGCGGGGCCGAGGAGTTCCAGCCAGATCAGCCCCATATACAACGCGAGGGCGGGCCAGTAGCCCAGCCAGTGCGGCCACTGTAAGCGCGGGCGGTCGTAGGCAGGCAGCAGCGCGTTGACGCCCGCGCAGAGGCTGCGCCAGGGGTTTAGCGCCGCGTAAAAATTGCCGAGCAGGGCGCTGGCGTAGCTGAAGCCCAGCAGAAAGACGATCCAGAAGAAGGTCATATTGAAGTTGCCGTAGGGGCTGCGATTGCCCCACAGGCCGGTGGCAATACACAGTAGCAGCGCGGCAACGCCGAGTAGTTGCAACAGGGGTTTCAGCCGGCTGGCGCGCAGCAGTCGGATGAGCCGGTGTTGGCCCACGTCTCGCCCCGCGCGGCAGGGGGAGGGCTGGCCGCCGAGCAGGGCCAGCAGTAAAAACGATAGCAGCAGCGCGGCGGCGCTGCCCCAGGCGTACAGCCAAAAGGGCAGCGGCAGGGTGACTACCTCGGCAAAACTGTGGGCCTGCAGTTCGGCGCTGGTCCACAGGCCAGCGGCTAACAGCAGGCTGCGGCGGTTGTTCACTGCCATAAAAAGGCGCTGCTGGGCTCACCCATAATGTCGTCGAAAAATACCCGCTGTGCCGGGCCGCTGGCCATGCCGGCGCAGACCTGCAGCGGTAGCAGGTGTTCGGCGCGGGGGTGGCAGTGCAGGGCGCCGGGGGCCTGTTGCCAGTTGGCCAGTGCGGTTTGGCGCTGGTCGTCGCTCAGCGCCGGGTCGCAGCAGCGCTGGTGCAGCCACTGCTCGAAGTCAGCGTGGGCGCGGCGGTCCATAGTGCCGGCGAAATAGGCCTGCAAATTGTGATAGGTGGCGCCGCTGCCGAGTACCAGCAGGCGGCGCTCACGAAGCGCCTGCAGGGCGCGCCCCAGCGCGACATGCTCGGCGCCGTCGAGGCTGCTGAGCAGCGAGACTTGTACCACCGGAATGTCGGCATCGGGATACATCAGTGCCAGCGGCACAAACATGCCGTGGTCAAAGCCGCGGCCGGCGTCGAGGTGGGCGGGGATGCCGGCGCTGCTGAGGGCGCGCTGCAGCTCACAGGCCAGGGTGGCTTGGCCGGGTGCCGGGTAGCGCAGCTGGTAGGCGGCTTCGGGAAAGCCCTGGTAGTCGTAGATCAGCTCCGGGTGGGCGCCGCCGGTCAAGCGTACTTGCGGGGCTTCCCAGTGGGCACTGATCAACACGATGGCCTCGGGGCGCGGCAGTTGCTCGCCCATCCGCCGCAAAAAGGCGCCCAGCTTGGCGTGGCCGGGATCGCCGAGCAGTGGCAGCGGGCCGCCGCCGTGAGGAATAAATAAAATACTTGCGCCGTTTGGCTGGCTGCTCATGTTGTCCTCCTGCAAAACTTGTGCTGATGGTAGGGGATTATGGCGGCCGTGTCTGGCAGAAAACATCGGGTATTTTGCTCGGGAATTTCCCCGGCCATACCGCCAGCCGGCGGCGCGTGTTGAATCCGCTGGCAAAATGGCGATAATGAAACGCAAAAATGCAGCCGTAAACGCCATTCAGAAACGCCATCTTGGGTTGCTGCGACCGCCCCATTTTGGGTCGCCGTTCATGGTCGTTCTCAGTCATCCCGTGTTATCGCCGGCGGTCGGTCATTATAGGTTTATATGCCCAAGGCAGTAGAGCATGCGCCAATAAACAGTTCGCGATTGGGCCGATTCTTAGCGGAATTGGGCTTGGCGACGACTGCGATGCCAGCTCGCGATTTTGCCGACAAGCTGGGGCAGCTGATCGACTTGTCGGGCTCTATTACCCTGTCTGAGGCGCTGCGGGGCTTGCGCCGGGTGACGGCCCAGCCCGCCGACAGTGCCGGCATTGAGCCGCGGCAGCGGTTTATGGCTTGCCGTGCTGAAATTATCAATGCCGTCTGCAGCAGTTTTACCCTGGATGCCGACGCCGTTACGCAGGGGCGGGCCAGCTTTATTCTACCGGCGCCAAATGCCGATACCTTTGGCGAAGACGCCGCTGGCTATCAGCCCTACCAGCGTTTTTACGCCCTGCACCAAAGTGAGATGGACCACCGTATACTGGCGCTCAGAGCCGAGCTGCGCAAAGTGCTCAGTCGCCGTTCGGATACTTTGGCCAAGCTGGCAGCGCTGGATGCCACCCTGGCTGACAGTCTGGCCGACTACAGTCGCCGCGGTCTGGCGGTGATTCCGAAACTGTTGGCACAGCATTTTTTTGGCCTGCGCGAAGCCCATCGGCAGCACTTGGCCGAGAGTGCTGACAGCGACGGCGCCGAGCAGTGGCTGCAGGCCGGCGGTTGGCTGGCGCAATTTCATCAGGATATGCAGAGCCTGCTATTGGCCGAGCTGGCACTGAGGCTGCAGCCAGCGCAGGGCTTATTAGAGGCTCTGGAAGCAGAGCAGGGCGCGCATACCACAGTGGCCGCGCACAATGAGGACATAGCATGACAAGAATTTTTTCCCTGGCGGCCTTTGCCCTGGGGGCCCTGGTAATTGTCTGGATGGGCAGCGGTTTTATCGGCGGCAATGGCCTGGCGGTCACCGTCACCCTGTTAATCGCCTTGGCCTATGTTGCCGGCTTTGTCGAATTGTGGCGTTATCAGCAGGCCACGGCGGGCCTCAATGCGGCACTGGCGGACAGGCAACCGCCGGCAGAGCTGGAAAACTGGCTGGCCCAGTTGCCGGCGTCGCTGACCAACGTGGTGCGCCAGCGCATTCAGGGCGAATACGTCGGTTTACCGGCGCCAGTACTCACGCCCTACTTAGTCGGCTTACTGGTGATGCTCGGTCTGCTGGGCACCTTTATTGGCATGGTCGATACCTTAAAGGGCGCGGTGATGGCGCTGGAGGGCAGCAGTGAGCTGGAGGCCATTCGCGCCGGGCTGGCCGCGCCGATTCGCGGTCTGGGGCTGGCCTTTGGCACCTCGGTGGCCGGGGTGACGGCTTCGGCGATGCTGGGCTTTATTTCTACCTTGAGTCGCCGCGACCGGGTGGCGGCATCGCGGCTGCTGGATACTCAGCGCGACAGCCGGTTTAAGGATTATTCACTGACCCACAACCGCCAGCAAACCTATGCCGCCATGCAACAGCAGGCTCAGGCGCTGCCGGCGGTCGCCGAGCAGCTGACGGTGTTAGCCGAGCGCATTGCTGCGATGGGTGAGGCTCTGGGCAGTCAGTTGAATAGCAATCAGCAGGCCTTTCACCAGCAGTTACACGGGGCCTATCAGCAGCTGGCCGAGTCGGTGGGCGAGTCATTGAAGAGCAGTTTGGCCGACAGCGGCCGCCAGGCGGGAGAGAGTATTAAGCCAGTGGTTGCGCAGCTGCTCGGCGGTATTGAGCAGGATCTGCAGCAGCGCCACGGTCAGTTGCACGAGGCGGCTACCGCCCAGCTAAGCGCTGCAGCCAAGCAGTTCGACGACATCAGCGGCCGTATTGGCGACAGCTGGCAGCAGGCGGTGGCGGCCCAGCAGCGCAGCAATGGCGAGTTGCTGGCCAGTGTCGACGCCCGCCTCAATCAGGCCGCTGAGCAGCTTACAGAGGGCAGTGCGGCGGTGTTGGCCGAGTGGCGCCAAGGGTTTGAGCTGGCCAGCGAGCAGCAGCAGCGTGTCGAGGGCGAGCGACTTGATCGCTGGCAACAGGCCTTCGCCGCGGCCGAGGAACTGCTGGGGCGCAGTGCCGCCACGCTGGCTGACGATGCACGCCAACGCGGCGCCGAGATTCAGGCGGCGGTTGAGGCCTTGCTGAGCAATGCCGAGCAGCAATTGACCGAGCGTCGCGAGGCCGAGGCGCAGTGGCAGGCTGATTTTCGTGAGCGCAATGCCCAGCTCAGTGCCCGGCTTGCCGAGCAATTGCAGCATTTGCGCGACCAGGAGGCCGAGCGCGGCGCGGCGGCGGTGCAGCGCCTCGATACCCTGCAGGCCGCCGTCGGCGAACACCTGGTCACGCTGGGGCAGAGCCTGGAAGCGCCGTTGGCGAGGCTGATCGAATCCGCGTCGGAGACGCCGCGTGTCGCTGCCGAATTGATGGAGAAGTTGCGCGCAGAAATGACGAAGAACATCGAGCGCGACAACGACCTGCTGGACGAGCGCCGACAGTTGATGACGGATTTAGCGGCACTGACCGATAGCCTGCAGCAGTCGACCGAGGCTCAGCGCGAAGCGGTTACCGGTTTGATGACGGCGGCTGGCGAGCGTATGGATAAGGTCGCGGCGAATTTCGCCGACAGCGTCGATGCCCGCGCTGAAAAGCTTGCCGAGTTGGTGGACCATGTCGGTGGCAGCGCGGTCGAGCTGGCCAGCTTGGGTGAGGCCTTTGGCGCCGCCGTGCAGCAGTTTGGCGACAGCAGTGGCGAGCTGCAGGGGGCGTTGAGCAGTATTGGCGACGCGCTCACCGACAGCACGGCGCGCAGCGACGAACAGATGGCCTACTACGTGGCGCAGGCGCGGGAAATTATCGACCACAACCTGGTATCTCAGCAGGAAATTCTCAGCCGCCTGCAGGCGCTCAGCGATAAGGCCGAGCAGCTTGAACTGGATATGAGCGACGAGGCGTCAGCGTGAGTCGCGCCGAGCTGGATGCGGGGCTGGACCAGGAACCGCCTATCTGGGCGATTTTTGGCGACCTGATGACCGGCCTGGTGGGCGTGTTTGTGCTGTTGCTGATTTGGGCGCTGGGCTTTCAACTGGAGTTGTCGAAAACCCTCGAGCAGGAAGTGCAAAAACGCCAGGCCGAGCAGCAGCGCCGCCTGGCCTTGGAAGATGCTCTGGCGGCGCCGCTGGCCAGTGGTCGGGTGACGCTGCGCGACGGCCGTATTGGTATCAGCGGCAGCGTACTGTTTTCGCTCAATTCTGCGCAGCTGCAGGACGAGGGGCGGGAATTGTTGCACAGCTTGATCGCGCCACTGCAGGTTTACCTCAGTGAGCACGAGCAGCTGCTTATGGTAAGTGGCTTTACCGACGACTTGGCGATTCAGCAGGGCAATTTGCAGTTTGCTGACAATTGGGAACTGTCGGCGCAGCGAGCGCTGACTGTCACCCGCGCGCTGATTGATGCGGGGATGCCGCCAGCAATGGTGTTTGCCGCCGCCTTCGGCGCCGAACAGCCGGTGGTGGCAAACCGCGACGCGGCTAGCCGAGCCCTTAACCGCCGAGTGGAAATGGCGCCGGTGCCACGCGCGGGACAGGGAATAGCCGGCGACAATAACGAGCCGGTAGCTGCGCCATGACGACGCTGGCGGGCTTGAACGCCGCACTGGGTGAACTGCAGGCGCAGGCACTGCCCGGCGACGCACCGAAGCTGGTTTTTGTGCAGGCGCTGCTGCGTCGCGCAGCGCAGCAGCGACCGGCGCTGCAGCAGCAGCTGGTCGAGCGCGCCACGGCGGTGCTGGCCGACTATCGCCAGAGCCTAGCGGCAAGGCCGGCTTGTGGCGCCGAGCAGCCGGCCGCCGAGCGCTGTATTCCGCCAGGGAACAGCTCGCAGGCTGTGCGGGCGCTGCGCGCTGTACTGGATGGCGAGGAGGGCGCGGCGGATGCGGCAGCGCTGTCGGCGGTATCGGCGCAGATGCGCCAGCAAGAGCTGCATTTGCTGGGGGTTGCCGACGATGTGCTCGGTGCGCCGCCACCGTTGCGTGAACTGCGTGCCACTAGACTGTTGCGTGGCCGGCAGCGCGAAGTCGCTATTGAGCAGCGCATTGCCCGCGCGATCGCCAATGCCCCCGAAGACCCCGGTCCGCTCAATCCTCAGATGTTGGCTATTCGCTCACTCAGCGCGATGCGCGATTATTCGCCCGAATACGCCAAGCAATTCGTGGTGCATCTGGACACCCTGATGTGGCTGGAAAGTCTGGCTGGCAGCGACGATGCCAAGAGTAAAAAAGGTGGGCGGAAAAAACTGCGTCGCTAACCTTGGTCGACGAGGTTTTGCGACTGTTGTTGTCGAATGATTGGCGAGGGTGGCAGCGCATACTGCGGCCGGCGTGAAATCGCCGGCCGTGAATGGCCTCCTGCACGGCAGGCTGAGGTGATTGAGTGCCGGGCCTATTGAGGCAGATCCCAGTGAGAAATCGCCTTCAGCTGATTTTGTTCGAACTTGCGATCCGCTGTGCAGTCGCCCTGGCCGCCAAAGCACCAGCGCGGCCGGGAAATAAAACTGCGCGACAGGTTGGCATTGTGATGGCGGTTATACAGATCGAGTCGGATCGTTTGGTTGGTAGCTAGGTCGACACAACTTTGGCGAAGCAGGGCGCTGTCGTGGCCGACCTCTGCGGCGATATTTTTATTCACCCAAACTTGAGAGCAGGCGTTCCAGCCCTGCGCGATGCCGGTGCCAGTGGAGCCATTGTCCTGGCTAAAGCAGTAGCGGCCGGCGGCGTCGGCGGTGAATTCGGCAGACATCAGTACCTCCCAGGAACGGCCGCCGCTGGCCGGCCAGACCGGATCCCAGTTGAAACTACTGGCGTGGTAGGAGTGGTTCTTGGACTCGTAGTCCCAGCCGGCGCGCATCGGCTGTTGTTGGTCGGTGCCGAAGTTGCTGCGCATCTCGCTCCAGCTGTCGGCAACATTGCAAGTGCCGCTGCCTACGCCATCGTCATCGATACGGGCGTAGACGCCCGAATAGTCGTTGGGCAGGCGGTCTGTGCAATCGCTAATGCCGTCGCCGTCACTATCGAGGTTGGCACAGTTGCCGTAGTAGTAGCTGGCGAAATTCTGGCCCTCCTTGGGTGACGAAAAACCATTGCGTCGCGACGCGGCGGTGGAAAATACGCCGTAGGGATCTAGGCTGGCGATGGCCTGATTAAACAGGCTGCGCTCGCCGGCATTGCGCGCCTTCACCGCGGGATGAGTGAAGACCCACTCATCGTTTTTGCCCCAGTGCGGCCAGTAGTTGAAGTTGTTGACCAAGTGCTTAATCACCTCGCTGTAGGGAGTGCTTACCCACTGTTCTAAGCCGCCGTCGTCTAGGCCATAGCCCCAAAATTCGACAAATTCCAGGTGGACCATTTGTTCGTTGTTGGCAACGCCGCTGCGCGCGTGATTGGCTGACATCAGCAGACCGTCGTCGGCGCGATCAAAGCGCATAATGGTGCCGATAAGGGGCTGGCAAACGTCATCGCGATCGTAGACGGATTTAAGGTACTGCACCGCCGCTTGAATCTGGCTCATGGGCATCGCGCCCTCGTACTCCAGTTGGGTGAACTCTGGGTTTTTGCGATGAAAGACCTCGGCTTGCAGGGTAATCATGCGATGTGAATAGCCGGTTAGTGCAGTGTGGCGAGACACGGCCTCGGCATCGGGGGTGGCGTTGTTGGTGATCACCAACGGCGGTGAGTTTTGGTAGTCGCTGACCCTGCGCGCTTCAATATCGCATTTAAGATTGTCGTCGCACATCGCCAGTTGTAAGCCGTTAGGGGCAAAGTCCGACTCCGATTGCGACACGTCGGGGGTGAACAGGCGGTTTTGCGCGAAAGGGCTGTCTACGCTGTTATTGCTGCGCGTGCCGCACAGATATTGCACGCTGTCTTGTCCGGGGAACCAGTTCAAAAAAACATAGTCGCAAGCGGCCACGGTGTCGGCGACGCCGGTGGCGGAATTTACAAAGCTGTTTTCATCGGTGTACTTCACCTCGACGTGCATATTGAACTGCGGCTCGAGTTTGAGTCGCAGTCGGGCGACAAAGCCGAGTAGGCCGAGATTGGTTTTCAGTGCCTTCCACAAGTTGGGGTCGCTTTGGCCGGTGGTTGCCTCGCTGTAGCGGGTGATGTTGCCATCGGCACCGACTACATCGAGGGCGACGACATAGGAACTGATGGTCGAAGAGCCCAGCAGTGACGAGCCGTGGGCACCGGTCGCGACGGCGCCGCCGATGGAAATACCACCGTAGCCGGTGCTGGCCAGACCGTGGCTGTAGCCAAGGCCGTGCAAATGTTCCTGAAGCTGTTGGAACTTAACGCCGGCTTCCACTTCAACGGTTAGCGGGTGACTTTCAAAGGCCTCGACCGGGCCAATATTTGTTAAGTTTTTGGAGCGCACTACATCGCCATTGCTGTCGGCGCAGATAATGTCGGTGGCCGAGTGACTGGTGCCGGCCGGCTTCACCTTGCGGCCACTGCTGACAATGCTGCGGATCGTGTCCTGCAGCTGGCTCACTGAGCCGGGCTCGTAGATGTTAGTCGGAGGACAGGTTGCCGCCTGGGTGTAGTAGGCCATGAGTTGCGTACTTTTGTCGGCGCAGTCCTCGGGACAGTTGCTGGCATTTTCGCCGGCATCGGCGCGGCATACGCCGTCGCGACAACTGGTCGCCAAGTAGGAGGCGCCGGGGCAGTAATCGGCGATGGCTGGACTGCTGAGCAAGACGCTGCCCAGCAGCAGGCGCAGTGTCCGCAGGGAATGGGGTCGGGTTTTTATTATCATGGCAGAGGCTCTTATTATGGCTGTTATGGTCTCGACCCGGGGTCGATAGCCGAAAAATATAGGCCTTTCTTCGTGGCTGTCAAAGTTGGTAATGCTATGTTTTAAATAGTAAAAAAACCATTTTTGACCGAATTTGTGCGACTGCTGGCGCCAGCGGTCAGCCACCGGGAAGGGCGTTGTCCGCAGAGCTGCTTGTCAGGCTCAAAGCGGACAGCGCGGGTTATTTAAAATAATTTGCCGGTTTAGCTGCCGCGGTAATAGCCGGGGTGGCGCCCGGTCCATTTTTGGAAGGCGCGGCGGAAACTGGCTTGGTTGCCAAAGCCCAATTCACGGGCGAGGTCGCCAATACTAATATCGCTGCTGCGCAGTCTGCCGATGGCCAGCTCGCGCCGCAGTTGATCTTTGATCTCGCGGAAGCTGCTACCTTCTTGGTCGAGCCGGCGGCGCAGGGTGCGGGCATCGCAGCCCAGCTGCCCGGCAATGTCGTCCATGCTGGGTTGTGCCTGCCACTGGGCGTGCAGCCGTTGGCGAACCTGGGCGCTGACATTGCCTTGCTGCTCGAACTGGCTCAGTAGCTCGTCGCAGATCTGTTCGCAGGCGCGTGCGGTGACTGGGTCGGCATTGGGCAGTGCCAGGCCGAGAATGTCGGTGCGGAAGATGATTTCTGTATGCCGGCAGTTAAAGCGCACGGCGCAGCCGAAGGTGCTTTCATAAAAGTGGCGGTAGCCGGGGTCGCCGTAGGCCAGGCGAATCTCACAGACTTGGCTGGGACGTTCGGCGAGCAATTCATTAAAACGCAAAAAGCCGGCGAGAAATTGTTCAAGGTAGAACACTTGCAAGGGGCCTGTGGGCAGGCGTTCGCTAACGCGGATCACGCCCAGTTCGCCTTCTACGCGCAGGGCGATACCAACCTCGCTGCCGAGAATGGCGCGCTGGTATTTTAGGGCGATATTGACGGCGTCGATGTCGGTGGAACTGCACAGCATGGCAAAGCCCACCGGGCCGTATACGCCTACGCCACAGCACTGGCCGACGCGCAGCCCCAAACCGGGCTCAGGGCGTTCGGCCAGGGCGTTGCGGTAGATCTGCATCAGTTCGGCAAAGGGCAGGATTTGCCGGCAACTGCGGTCGGTGGTGAGTTGCGCCACCGAGATGTCGGTGCCGCGCAGCAAGCGCTCGGCGCTGAGGCCCAGTCGCAGCAGCTGGTTTACGGCGGTGATAATACTGTAGAGGGGAATAAGGCCCTGCTCGGGTGTATGGCGTGGCATGTGACATCCTTGGTACATGTATTGTTGTTATTGTGGTTTGCGCTGGGGCGCTATGGGCATTATTGTGCCCCTTGTTTGGCAATGCTACGCGCTGTTTGGCATTTTTATATTCGTATACCGCTAGCGCTGAGCTTGGCGTTTGGAGAGTTAAGATGAAAGCCCTCGACCTTGGCAGTTCCCTGTTGGCCAGTTCCAGTCGCGCCTGGCGCGGCACCATGGCGTTTCGCGCTGCGGCGAAAAAACCGGAGAAATTACTGGAGTTGTATGAGTACGAGGGCTGTCCGTTTTGTCGGCTGGTACGCGAAGTACTGAGCGAGCTCGACCTCGATGCGATGATCTATCCCTGTCCGAAGGGCGGGCTGCGTTTTCGCGGTACGGCCATCGATTTGAGCGGCGCCAGCCAATTTCCATTGTTGGTTGATCCCAATACCGAGGCGGTGCTGTTGGAGTCGGCCGATATTATTGACTACCTCTACGCGGAATACGGCGGTGGCGCTAAGCAGGCGCCGCGCGGCTTGCGTCGTCAGTTGCAGATGGCCAGTTCGCTGTCGGCCACGGCATTGCGCTCAGTGCCGAAGCCGCGGGGCATGTATGCCAGGGAGTCGCGGGCACCGGTAGTGCCGCTGGAACTGTACAGCTTTGAATCCAGCCCCTATTCACGGCCGGTACGCGAGTTGCTCAGCGAGTTGGAAATTCCCTATCGCCTGCGCAATTTCGGCAAGTCGCGTTGGCAGGAAATGGGCCCCCCGGTTGTGCGCGCCAAGTGGTTTCCCGATGCGCCGATCACCAGCGACAACCGCCGCCGGCTGAGGGAGCTGACCGGGCGCAGTCAGGTGCCTTACCTCGTCGACCCCAACAGCGGTGCCGCGATGTTTGAGTCCGCCGATATTCTGCGTTATCTGCAGGAAACTTACGCGGCGGCGTAGCGGCGTTTAATACGCGGCGCGGTAAATGCCGAGTATGTCGTCAACGCTCAGCCGTCGCGGGTTGTTGCGCAATAGCCGTTCCACGCCAAAGGCCTCTTCGGCCAGTTGCGGCAGGTCGCTTTCTGGAATGTTAAGGGCGCGCAGGTTGGCGGGGATATTTACCTCGGTGCAGAGTGCGTGAAGCCGGTCAATGACCCGCTCGGCGGCCTCTCTTGCCGACAGCTGATGCACCGGTTCGCCAAAGGCGGCGGCGATGTCGCTAAAGCGCTCAATGCAGGCCATTTTATTGACCTGCATGACGTGCGGCAGCAGCAGGGCATTACTCACGCCGTGGGAGATATGGTAGCGGCCGCCCAGCGGGTAGGCCAGGGCGTGCACTGCGCCGACACCGGCGTTGCCAAAGGCCAGCCCGGCCAGCAGGCTACCCGTGGCCATGTCTTCGCGCGCGGTAAGCATGTCGCCTCGGGCATAGGCCTTGGGCAGGGCGTTGATAATCAGCCCCATGGCTTTGATCGCCAGTGCGTCGGTGATGTCGCTGGCGAAGTTCGACAGGTAGGCTTCCAGAGCGTGTACCAGGGCGTCGACACCGCTGGCGGCGGTTACCGACGGCGGGCAGCTCAGGGTCATCTCCGGTGACACGATGGCGACATCGGCCAGTAAATAATCGCTGACAATGCCTTTTTTGAGCTGTGCGGCGGGGTCGGAGAGGATGGCGATGTTGGTGACCTCAGAGCCCGTGCCAGCGGTAGTGGGAATGGCGATCAGCGGAATGCGGCGCTGGCTGACTAGGTTCTCGCCGAACAGCTCTTCGAGCTCGCCGTCGTGGTCGACATTCACGGCGGTGCACTTGGCAATATCCATGGCGCTGCCGCCACCGACGGCGATAATGCCGTCGTGGCCACCTTCGCGAAAGGCGCGGCTGCAATCCTTTACTACGGCGATTTCGGGTTCCGGCGGCACTTGGTCGTAAATGCCGTAATGGCCTTCCGCTAATTGTTCGTTGATGTGAGAAAGGCTGCCGGATTGGCGCACGCCCTTGTCAGTAACTAATAGCGGTTTGTGTACCCCCAGTTTCTGCAGCTGCTCGCTGAGCTGCTGGGTGGCACCAGCGCCGGTCAGTAATTGGTGGGCGGAACGAAAACGCGAGACGGCCATATTGCCTCCTGCTTGTTGTTATTTTCTGCGCGGCAGATCGGTTTGCTGCGCGCTTATCTTGTCATCAATCGCGGTGACTGCCTACCGCCGCCGGTTTATTAATGCCGCGTTGACGGCATTTCCGGCGGGCCGTTTTCAGCGCCGAGTTCATCGCGGTCAAATTTGTTGCCACGGCGCTTGCGTGGCCTAAAGTGGCTGGCTTATAGTGACCGCTTAGCCATCTGTTTTTAATGAAGATTATGCATCATTTCTGCTTTGCCATGATTTCCGTCGCCGCGTGCATTCTTGCACGCTGGGCGCGTGGTCGTGCGGCAGAAAATTGATGTAGCAAGCTCAATCAGCAACACAATTAAAAGGCCGCAGACATTTTCTCTGCGGCTTTTTTCGTTTTGAGTCTCGCAGAAATGTCCCGGTCCTATTTGGGTAAAGGGCCATGTTCGTACGTTTTGTTTATCTCTTGGTTATCGTCATCTGGGCCACCACGCCGCTGTCGATAAAACTCGGTGGCGATTCATTGTCGCCCATTGCCGCGCTCACCCTGCGTATCGCCCTGGCATTTATGGTTGGCAGTGCCCTGTGTACGCTGTTTGGTTGGGCGGGACTGAATATCCGTCGACACTGGCAGCTGTATCTTGCGGCGTCGATCAGCCTGTTTCCGAATATGGTGCTGGTGTATTGGGCCGCGCAATTCATTCCCTCGGGTCTGATTGCACTGATGTTTGGCCTGTCGCCGTTTTTTACCGCCTTGATGGCGGCGCCGATTCTCGGCGATCACCGCTGGTCGCCGCGCAAGCTGCTGGCGGTGCTGCTGGCGGCGGTTGGCTTGCTGTGCGTGCTGGCCGACGATGTGGTGGTCACGGGCGACAGCTATCGGGGGATAGGACTAATGCTGCTGTCCAATGTGCTGTTTTCCGGCAGCGCCCTGTGGGTAAAAAAGCTCAATGCGCAGATGGTGATAGCCCCCTTGGAACAGGCGCTGGGCGCAATGGCCTTTGCGCTGCCGGGCTTAGTCCTGAGCTGGTTGTGGGTCTTTGGCGTACAGCCGCTGGTGTTTAGTTCGGCGTCGCTGGCCTCGTTGTTGTACCTGTCGCTGTTTGCTTCGCTGGTGGGCTTTGTCGCCTATTACTACATACTCGGCGCGTTGCCGGTGGAAACGGTGTCGTTAATTCCGCTGATATCACCGGTGCTGGCCTTGCTCATTGGTCACCAGTTATTAGACGAGCCGCTCACCACGTCGATGGCGCTGGGGGCGGGCTTGATTCTGGTCGCGTTGGCGGTACACCAGGGGCTGTGGTGGCGATTGCGGGCCGAGGCGGGCGAAACGCTTGTCGGGCGCCGGCGGCGTGGCTGGGCTTGTGCCCTGCGCCGCTCACTGGCAGGGTGGTGTAACAAATAAGGACTCGCGGCATCTGTTATAGCCATTGCCGCCGCAGTGGTCGCCGGGTTCAGCATAAATGATTGCGGGAGAGAGAGTGTATGTCAGAGTCACAGCCCTATACGCCGCCCAAGGTTTGGGTGTGGAACAACCAAGATGCGGGTAAATTCAGCAGTATTAATCGGCCGATCTCCGGTGCCACCCACGACAAGCCGCTGCCCCGGGGTGAGCACAGTCTGCAGCTGCACTCACTGGCCACGCCCAATGGCGTCAAGGTGACGGTGATGTTGGAGGAATTGCTGGAACTGGGTATCCACGCGGCGGAATACGATGCCTATCTGGTGAATATCATGGAGGGCGAGCAGTTCAGCAGCGGTTTCGTCGAGATCAACCCCAATTCGAAAATTCCGGCGCTGCAGGACCGCAGTGTCAATCCACCGGTACGGGTGTTTGAGTCCGGTGCGATTGTGCTGTATCTGGCCGAAAAGTTTGATGCCTTCTACCCCAAGGACCCGGCCACGCGCGCCGAGTGCCAGTCGTGGTTGATGTGGCAGATGGGCAGTGCGCCCTTTCTCGGTGGTGGCTTTGGCCACTTCTACGCTTACGCACCGGAAAAACTTCAATATCCCATAGACCGCTACACCATGGAGGTGAAGCGTCAGTTAGATGTGTTGAACAAACGTCTGGCAGACCACACCTACCTCTGTGGTGACCAGTACACCATTGCCGATATCGTGAACTATCCCTGGTATGGCGCCCTGGTATTGGGTTACCTCTACGACGCCGGCGAATTTCTCGACGTCGATGCCTATCCCCATGTTCAGCGCTGGGCCAGACAGATTGAGCAGCGCCCGGCTGTGCAGCGCGGCCGCCGGGTCAATCGCGTGTGGGGGCCGGAAGAGGAACAGCTGGTCGAGCGCCACAGCGCGGCAGATTTTGCCTGACCGGCTTGGCGTCGGGCCGCAGATTTTGATGGTGGGTCTCTAGTTACTACCCTCTTGCCCCTCATTGAGGGGCTTTTTTATATTGGTCCTCTGTGGCCAGGCTCGGCTAACTGCCAATGACCAGCCGAGAGTGGCGGCGCAGCAGGCGTTTGAGCAGCATGCTAAGGCCGAGGGTCAAGGCCGCGCTGACCAACATGACCAGTGCGCCGCCGGCGAGCATCAGCAGGCTGCTTTGGTGGTCGCGAATGGGCGCCTCCAGCAGGCGGGCGCAGAGAAACACAAATACCAGGTGCAGGAAGTAGATGGAAAAGGCGTAGTTGCCCAGGCTATGCAGCAAGCGGGGCAGGACGGCTTCGCGGCGACAAAATACATAGAGCACCAGCGCGGTGATCGCCAGTTTTTGCAGGTAGAACAGGCTTTCGCTGTAGGACAGCAGGCCGGTGGCCTTGTAGCCGCTTGCGTACAGGGCGTAGATCGCCATTGAGCTGCTGGCGATTAGCAGTAGCAGTCGGTTTAGGTTGCCGGCAATCAGCGATAACAGTGGCTGGTAGTGCTGGCCCATCACCATACCGACAAAATAGGCGCCGCAGAAATACACCACACTTTGAATACTCACTGGCTGGTCGATACCGGTGCGCGATATCAGCAGGGGGGCCACGGCGATCAGCGCGGCCAGCCAGCGCAAACGCGGGCGTTGCGCAATGGCATCCAGCGCGGGGGTTAGCACGAATAGTATGGTGAGTACCGGGATATACCAAAAGTGCGGCAGTGTTTGGCCTTGCAGCAGGCCGCGCAGCAGGGCGCCGGGGTAGTCGGTGGGCAGGCCATTGCTGCTGGCGTAGCCTAAATACCAGTCCCATAGCACGGTCAGGAAAAACACGCTGAGTAGCACATAGGGAGCAATGACGTTCTTGAGTTTATTGCGGTAAAACGTTTGCCAGGGGCGGCCGCGCAACACCTTGCTGAACAGTAGGCCAGAAATTACCGCGAAGTAGATCGTGGAGTCGTGAAACAGCATTTGGATAAGCGCATAGAGCTCGCGCATGGTGTCGGCCATTTCAAAGCCGCCAACGCGAAACATCAGCGAGGTCCAGGCGTGGGCACCAATAACGTTCAAAATGGCAAAGCCGCGGAAGGCGTTAAGGTGGGCAATATGGTGATGCTGGGCGGTGGTTGCGGAGTTCATGCACTAACGTTCCCTGTATGGTTGGCCGCATGCTAGTGCCTTTTTGTCAGTGCGAGGGTGACGGGAATCCCATTTATACAACGCCGGTGGGCATTCATCTCAATGGGTTTTCACTGCTGGGCCAGCTGTGTCTCGCTGCTGGCGCCAAGTGTAATAGCCCCGCACTAGCGGGGCGTGAGGCAGAGGTGGATGGGGCAGTGCATCGTTTAGGATCGCAAGAACTTACTCCAGCTCAACTCGTGGACAATATCGTTAACCAGAGTCGGGCGGCCAAACAGGTAACCCTGCAGGTAGTCGTAACCTAAGGAGCGCAGGAAGGCGGCTTGCTCTTCGGTCTCTACGCCTTCGGCGACGGTGTAGATGCCCAGCTCCTGGGTGACACGGATAATACTTTTCACGATGTCGGCCTTGGATTTACTGTGCAGAATGCCGTCATTAAATGTCTTGTCGATTTTGATGCCATCGGCCTCAATGCGGCTGAGATAGCTCAGCGACGACTGCCCCCTGCCAAAGTGGTCGATAACCACGTGAATGCCGACCTGGCGAAGGGATTTTAGAATGGCGTTGCCGCGCTCGAAGTCCATCATCAGCGCCGCCTCACTCACTTCGACAATAATTTGTTGCTTGGGAATATAGAAGCGGTCGAGGGTTTGGAGCAGCTGTTCTGCGAAGTCCTCGTCTTTGAACAGAATGGGGGAAACATTCAGGCTAAACACGCTGGACTTCAGTGTTGATGACAGGCGAGAAAAATCATTGCCGATGTTGTGAATCACCGCTTCGGTGAGCGCAGGCATTAGGCCGGCCTCTTCTGCAAAGGGCAGGAAGGTCGCCGGTCTCAGCATGCCGTCTTGGGGGTGTAGCCACCTGATCAGGGTTTCGACTGCAACCAGACTGCCGTCAGATGCGCTGACGATAGGCTGGTAGGCATTGCGAAGCTCGTCGGAATTGGTCGCGGCGCGCAGTGCCGAGGACAATTTCACCAGTTGCGTGGTCGATTCGGTCATTTCTTCGCTGTAGAAGCTGAAGCTGTCGCCACCGTGTTCTTGCGCGGTGTTGGCCGCGTGCTCGGCTTTGACGATGTAGTCCCTGGTATGACCCTCAAGGTCGTGGATCAGCTCGATGCCGGCGGAAATGGTAATTGATGCCAGCTCAAAGCCGGTGTTGAGTGGCAGCGTCAGCAGGCTTCTAATTTTGTCGACCTGGGCGCTGACCTGGAATTTGGAGTCATTGGCGGGAAAGAATGCCGCAAAGCGGTCTGAGTGAAGCCGTGTGAGCAAGACGTCGTTGCGGAAGGTCGTTCTGAGCAAGTCGGCAAAGGCTTTGATCACGCGGTTGCCACCGTCCACACCAAAGGCGGTATTGATGCGGTAGAAGTGATCGATATTGAACACCACAATCGCCGGCGACAGGCCGGAGGTTTGCAGGTATTTCGGGGCGACTTCCATTACGCCTTGTTCGAAGGCAGGGCGGCTCAGCAGCCCGGTCAAGGCGTCTGTGCCGTCGTCTTTACCCTGTTGCCCCGGGGTGTCGCAGTGCGGGGCAAAGCTGACAATGGTGATCTCGTCGCGGCCCTGGACCGTCGATAGGGAGCACTTATAGGTCGGGGAGACAGCTTTTGAGCGCGGAATGCGCAGCAAGCCAGACCAGGAGTGTTGGTTTTTCAGTGCGCTGACAATGCGCTCTTCTTGCGAACAGCTCAATTTGAGCTGACACCAGAGATTGGCGCGGCGTTTTAGCACTTTCTCCAGTGGTCGGCCGGTAATTTCCGCGGCCGCGGCCTGGTTTTGCCAGACGACATTGTGTCGCTGGTCGACAATAAGTAGAGGGCTGCTGGCATTGTCCAAGGCGGAGATCGACCAAGACTTGATATCTTCGAGCTTTCGGATGTAGCTCAAGTCTTTAATAATCATCGACACATACTGCTCGTTATTCGCCCCGCGATACACCGCGCTGGTGACTTCCACGGGGATTCTGCTGCCGTTTTTTGCCCGCAACTGAAATTCCGCCTGGGCGTGGCCGAAACGGTTGCTGGTGTTATTGAAGGCGATAAATGCCGGTGACTGCTCGTCAAATAACAAGCCCTGGCCACCTTCCTTGAGTTCATTTTCGGAGTAGCCGAGCAGAGTGCTGGTATAGGGGTTGGCGGTAATAATATCGCCATTGGCGCGGCATTGGATCAGGCCCAGTGGCAGGTTGTCGACCAGCGCTGCCATCGTACCTTCCAGGCGGTCGCTCTCAAGGCAGTAGCGTTTGTACAGGCTGCCCAGTATCGGAGCGGATGCCAGCAGGATAATAAAACTGGTCAGCGGGTCCAGGAAAATGCTGCGTGTCGGGGCGGGGTATTGGCTGGCGCGCAGCAACTCCGCGATAACGATGATAACGATGCCCCCAATGAAATAGATAAAGGGGAACAGTGCAATTCGGGTTCTCGTGGAGAGAGACGCGTAGTGCCCGAAGTGAGGATGGATATCTGCGGAGGATTTTTCTTCCATGGCTTATCCCTTGGTGACAGCACCGAAAGTTTGTGAACTTATTGGTAACGTCACAATAGTCTCAAGGTGGGCAGCATGTGTGGAATAAGCAGTTTCGCGTAGACCTATCGTGCGAGTCAGCCAGCCTGTGGGCGTTTGCGCTGGCGGGCTCGACCTGCCGCGATGCCGTTAGGTCATGGCTATGGCCGGGATTGCGGCCTAACGCGTGGAATATGTTGATGATTTGTTGGCGGTCTCAGGGCAAGCCCATGGGTGGGAGAGGGGCATTTGGGTGAAGGCAGCTCCAGCTGCGACAGTATTGGTAAATGTGATGCTGTTCACGGTGCTTGTCGTGGTCAGTGCCAGGCAATTGTCGGCCCCCCTCCGGTATTGACCAAATCTCAGCAGTGAGGGGACCTTGCGGCCTTGAGAAAGCTTGCCGGTTTCTAGCTGGCTATTGAGCGGCTGTTTTCCTGGTCGGCGGCCGTTGCACAGGATTGCCCTTGGGCGCTCAGTCGGAAACGCCATCGGCTAGGGGGGCATCAGGCGCTATATATAGGCGGTGACGCGAACGTTCCCTCGCGAGCAGGCCCCTATGATCTGCTCGCAGTGCTTAGGCGTCAGCTGTACTTGCTGGCGAGCGCTGAAGCTTCTCCACTAACAGCCGGCATTTCTTTGCTTGAGTGGACATATTGGGCAGTTCTTCCAGGATGTCGGCCATCAGTTGGTAGGCCGGCACCAGTCCTTCAAAGTCGGGGAATTGTCGGTGTAAGCCATTAAGAAGTTTGAGTGCGCGTTTTGGGTCGCCGCGATGGCGGCTGGCTGTTGCGAGCAGCAGCCTGAGTTGCGGGCTGTTGGGGACATAGTCGGGCAATAGGGCGAGCACGCGCTGGTAACTATTCAACAGCTTGTCTTGGCGGTGGCTGCGGTTGAGAAAGCGCAGGTAGCGGCTGGCAAAGCCGCTGAGGCGCTGGGCGACTTTGGGCGAGAGGGCGGCGTGGCTGGCGAGTAAGAACTCGAAATACTGGGAGTGGAGGTCGTTGTCGTTGGGCAGCGCTTTGAGCGCGCGCTCAAACAGTGTGGACACCGTATCGAACTGGCCCTCTTTTAACCGCAGTTGAATTTCGGCGAGATAGCGTGCTTTGTGGTCGCGGGGGGCGCTGTCCTCATCGTGCTCGCGAGCGGTGTAGCCGAGTTCGCCCTGGTACTGGAACAGCATATAACCCATTAGATGAAATGTGACGACCAAGTAGTAGTTGGCAACCAGGGCGTTTAGGCACTGATTGACCAGGGTGAAGCCGGGGCCGATAAATTGCGCGAGGATGGCGACCGAGCTGGACATCATCACAATAATGGCCAGTAACAAGCCGTAGGGCAGGCCGATAGACAGTATCAGTCGAAGAACGTTGGCGGGGTGTACGGCTTCTAGCACGTTGTCCGTCATGGCGAACAGGATGATGACAGCGGGTAGGACGGCGACCGACATCACGGCCATGAGTGTTGCGATGCCGCCTCCCAGCAGCCTGTTTACGCCGAACACCGCTGCCGCCATGACCACAATAATGGCGATGAGCCGGAACACCAGCGCAATACCATCGCCATAGGCCGCGGAGATATCGGGTGGGGTCATGGCGCCGGCAGCGGTGTTTTGCAGGCAGCTAAAACTGTATTTGAGCAGCATGCCGGTGATGGCCAGGCTCAATACGAGGCCGACCAGGGGAACGGGCAGTTGCCCGACCAGTGCCTCCAGCAGTGACAGGGCGGCGATCAGCGTGAGGCAGGGGCCGGTCATTGGGTAGCGGAAGGCGGCGTCGAAGCGCCGCCAAAAGGGCTCGGCCTTGTTGCTTGCCCCCAGGTCTATGACATCGTCATCGCAAAGATAGCAGCGCGCCTTGCTGCCCTGCTCACCGTGATTGACGCAGTGCTCGCAGAGCGCCATTTGGCAGTGGCTGCAGCGATAGCTGGCCGGGGCCAGTGGGTGGTATTTACAGTCCTTCATCGCGTGGCCTCCAATACCAGGGTGTCGGCAATGCGGGCGTACTCGTGCATCTTGGTGGTATGGCCGCGCTCTTCAAAACCCCGCGACAGCTTGCGTGCCAGAATGCCCAGCGACGTGGCGTTGAAGGCCGCGTCCTGTAGTCGCAAGAAGATACTCTCCGCGGTTTTCAGCTGAGCGCCAGTCGCGAGTGTTAAGGCGATTTTAAATTGCTCGTCGGCGCTTAGGGCCTGCTGCTGTTGGGGGTGTGAATGCCACACGGTGTCGAGCAGCGCCAGGCCGCGTGCGTCGCCCTGGGGCATTTTTAGCAGTGCCAGTGCGCAGTCATTAAGGCCGTCGGCCCGGGTGGGGCGCAGCAGGTGGTAACGCAGTTTCTCCAGTTCGAAATCGCTCCCATGCTCGGCAATCAGTGCATTTAATTCGGTTGCGGCGGCGCTAAAACGGTATTTTTCTACCAGCGAGTAGACCTTGGCGAGTTTCTCCTGCCGTGGATCTGCGGCCTGGTCTTGTTCGATGTAGTCTTGGTCGAATATCTTTCGGTTCAGTGCCAGCGCCCCGCCGATTAACAGCGCGCCACCGAGAAAGCCGCCGATGTGAGCGAGGTAGGCGACATTTGAATGGCTGTTGGTAAACAGCGAATACAGTTCCTTGCCGATATACAGCGGCAGCACCAGCAGCGCTGGCGCGCGAACATAGCCGACAAAGATGAACAGCCAGTAGAAAAACTCGATTTTCTTGAGTTGGAAGGCCGCCACATACATGGCCATCACCCCGGATATCGCCCCCGAGGCGCCAATCAGCTGTGACTGACTGGATAAGTTCAGCGCACTAAACAAGGCGCCGCCGGCTGCGCCAGACAGTAAATAGAACAGTAAAAAGCGCCAGTGGCCGATGGAGGCCTCTACTGCAAAGCCGAAAATAATCAGGAAGAACATATTTCCCGCCAAATGCATGACGTCGGCGTGCAGAAACTGGTGGCTGATTAAGCTCAGCGGCTTGAACTCGCTGGGCGTCAGGCCAAAATCAAAGCGGGTGACACGCTGGATACTGCGGTGTATGGCCTCGCGGTGGGTGGCCCACGCTACCGCCTGCTGGTAGTTAAACAGCTGGTAGTGCTGGACTTTGAGGTAGTCGTAAAAGTCCTGGCGGCGCAGCAGCTGAATGGCGAGGAGGGTGAAGTTCTCCTCTGTATAGAGCTGGCGGTAGGCCTCCAGTGTCTTCAGCTCGCCTCGTTGACTGAGAAAGTCTTCAAATACGGGCCACTCCACGTCCAGGTAGTCGTGTTGTTCATACACGCTTAAGGCGCGATAGAGCGCCGCCTCGTCGCCGCGCTGGAACAAGATGAACACCAGGCAATTGAGCAGCACGAGCAGTGCCAGAACGGTAGGGGGGCGTTTCCAGTCAAACCGCTTTTCGATGGGAATGATGAGCATGGCTACAGCGTCCGTTGCTGATAAGGGTTAGGGGCGCATCCAGCGCCCAGCCATTCTAATAATTTTTTGCCGTCCTAGCGAGGCGGGGGGATGGGGCGATCAATACTGCACAATTGGCGCCTTGCCCAGCCATTCGTCGCTGTCGAGCATGGACAGCATGGCATCGGCGCAGTCGGCAAAGCTGATTTTCGACAGGCCGCTAAAACGGTCGAAGCCGAGGCGGTAGCGGCCGGTGTGGGGGCCGCTTTTCATCTGCAGTGGGCGTACGCCCAACCAGGGGATATCCCGATTGGCGTGCAAGAACTGGTATTGTGCCTCCTTGTCGAAATGCCGCAGCCGCAGGAAGATCGCCGAAAACCGCTGTACAAATTTTTCGCCAAATCCCGCTCGGTCCTC
>NZ_JBFIGO010000021.1:0-35922 GCF_041602295.1 Spongiibacter sp.
CTGCAACCCTGAGCGTCTCGGCATGCCCTACTGCCTTTAACTCGGTGCCGTCTCCGATATACCGATGGCAGGCCGCAGCCAAAGGTAAGCACTTACTTAGAGAGGCCCCCGCGTTAACGACATCACTCAGCCCAGACCGCATACTCATTGCCGTTGGGGTCGCAAAAATGAAAACGTCGACCGCCGGGAAAGGCAAAAATGGGTTTGATAATCCGCCCCCCTGCCGCCTCGACTTTAGTCAGCGTCGCCTCCAGCTCGCGACTGAACAGCACAATCAGCGCACTGCCGGTGGCGGTAGACACGCATTGGTCGGATTTGAAAAAACCGCCATCCAAGCCCTGATCTGAAAAGGCGGTGTAATCCGGCCCGTAGTCGACAAACTGCCAGCCAAACGCCGCCGAAAAAAACGCCTTCGCCTTGGTAATATCTCTGGCGGGAAACTCAACGTAATTGATCTTTTCGTGCTGCTTCATCCCGAACTCCTGCCATTAAGGCGCTGGCTTTAAGCGCCGCTGATTTTTAATTTACCCAATTGCCGCAGCGGCGACGAGCCACTGCCCATGCTTAAGGAGGAGCTGCATATCTGCCGCTTGTGGAAAAGGAAAACCCCAAGCCAACCAGCATGCCCCGACGGTATGGACGGCTTAGCCAAAAATGATTGCCACCCCCAGCAAGGCAGGCGTCAAGAGGGCTACCAAGACATTGGCAAGCAGGAAGTGGGGGTAGTTGCCGATGGCTTCTCCATATTTTACCGCCCCGCTTAAGGCGAAAAACGCCAGCGGCATGGGCAGCAAAGCAATAAGACTTAAGGCTGGCACTATGCCGCTGCCTGCCAACAACACAATTGCGGCCATTGCCAGCGTCGCAAACACCCCATAGACGACGCTGCCAAGCTGCGTTCCATAGGCAATGAGTATATTGTTGCGACCAACGCTGCGGTCGGCGTGAATATCCGGGTACTGGTTAAGCAGCAGCAAATTATTGACCAGAAAAAACGGCACTACCGCAACTTGCCAGGACAAGGTTGAATACTCGCCCGTCATTGCAAAGTGCGTACCCGCCACCATCAAAAAGCCAAACCCCAGCCCCGGTCCAATCAAGCACAGAAAAGGGCGTTTGGTAATCCACGGCGTGTAGGCTGCAACCAACAACAAACCGGCCACACCGAGCGGCATCACTGCCGCCCCATACTTCCACACGAAAAAAGCGCCAAGTAACACCGTCGCCAGCAGAGACCCAAGCCCAAGGATGAGCACCGCCACTGCCATTTCGGGATGCTGTGGCAACGCGCCACTACCGCCGCTAAACGGCGTTCTTAGCGTCTTCAGGTCTAGGCCATTGCTGAAATCGAAATACTCATTCAGCGCATTAACACTCACATGTGCAAACATTGCCACTAGCAGCGTCAATACCAGTAAGTACCCCTCGACCTCGCGCTGGCTGGCGATAACAACACTCAAGCCCAACAACACACAAACAGGCGTCAGTATTAAAAATGGCAAGCGCATTGCCTTTGACAGTGCTACAAATTTCACCTTAACCCCCGTTATCTAACGCCAAGATCGAGCGCGGTTGCGCAATGGAGGCAAAGCCGAATTGCAGTAAACATCGCCGTGACGGTAGTTGTTACGCCTTTGCTATCAGATATGAACCTGCTCCAACCAGAAAACCGCCAGCTGCCACTTTAACTGCTCGCGCAGCTCTAAGGCTCGTAGCGAATGACGCAACAGCCACTGCCGAATATGCATAGCCCAATTTAACGCTGCCAACCGCAACAACGGTTACAGTTGCAATTATTGCCACATCTATAGCTGCAATAGTGGTCAAATCAACAAAAACAGGAAACAGACTCGCGTAGAAAAATATCGCTTTGACATCACTAAGGGTGAGGAGCAATCCAGAGAAAAAGCTTGCAGATAATTTGAACCCTAACCGACCAAAGGCTTCCAGCGACAATGAAGCTTTCGACCTCATAAGGCTTATGCCAAACCAAATTAGATATGCAGCTGCCAAATATCTCAGTATCAAGAAAAAGCTGCCCATAACTTCTGCTAACGCAGCCATTCCAAAAACAGCCAAGAACACAAACGCAAGATCCCCGACTACAATTCCAGCGACAACAGCACAGCCATTTGAGAATCCGGCGGACGATGAACGAGCAACGACCAGGGCCACACTAGTGCTAGGAACTAGCGCCAGAGTTACCATCGCTGCAAACAGCACTAATATTTCTCCGAGACTCATAGTGAATACTCTGCTTAACGCCCACGGAGGCTCTCACCATCATCGGCTCGTCGCATGTATGACTTTGTTATGTGATTCACCAAAACTTCCACCAAGGCTTAGAAAGCCTAGGCTCATTAGCGCTTTCAGGGAAAAGTATTTCCCCTGTATCTGCGCTTGCGTCAAAGAAGCCTAGTCCATGCTTTATAGCCAACTCTCGCATTTTCGGATGAGCGTCTTCAGCCACTCCCCATGCAAATGCGGAATAAATAACGCTTCTTCCTATACAGTGATCAGTAACCTTGGGGTCGTCTACATCATCGGATGCAAGCGGACCATTCATCGGCGGGAAAAAGTTAACCATTTCTTTGAACCAAGCCTGAAGCGCTTCGCTAGAAACGGAATGATCTTGATAGGAATGGTTTTCAGACCACTGAGTTTGCTCGGCGTACCACTCCATAAACTGACGTCTTTCCCTGGGTGCCGAGGACGGATCAAAAACCATTAAATCATAACTCATCGCATATACCTTCCTTGATCACATAGCAGACTATTTATTAGGCCTGCGGCCTCACAATATTTATTATCGGGCGGCCATCTATCACCGCCCTGCTTTTTGGGCCCGCCGCTAACTCGCTATTTCTATGACAAAAAAGCCTGCACGACAGCAGCCCCGGCCATTACGCTGGCCACTGGCAATGCGGGAGGGGTAAACAGGGAGACACTGCACAGGGGGACAGCAATGTTGCCGGGGGCCTGTAAGCATTTCACCACTCCTTCGGTTATTGCGCGGTTTGTTGAGACGTTTGCGCTTGCCTGTGCACCTGCCTGTGCGCGCTTACCGCTTACAAACCATAAAGTTGTCGGCCAGCGGGATCAAGTGTTCTCGTCGCGACGGGGGTATTTGGCGTGAGCAAGCACATGTTCGCGGAGGCTAGCCGTTGGGCGGGGAGAAATTTCAGGCAAAAAAAAGCGCCGCATTTCTGCAGCGCCTTCTTTCGGAATTTGATGGTGGGCCGTGATGGATTCGAACCATCGACCAATTGGTTAAAAGCCAACTGCTCTACCACTGAGCTAACGGCCCCGAAAGAGGCGCTTATAATACGGATTTTGAGATCAAAAACAACAGCATGACGGCAAAAAATTGGTTTTTTTTGTCGCCCTAACGATATCGCGTTGGATCGGCGACGCCGGCTTGGGCAAAGCCCTCGCGGCGCAGGTGGCAGCTGTCGCAGCGACCGCAGGCAGCGCCCTGTTCGTCGGCCTGGTAACAGGACACGGTAAGGCCGTAGTCGACCCCCAGACTGACCCCCAGCTGGATGATTTGTGCCTTGCTGAGGTCGATCAGCGGGGTGGCAATGGTCAGCGCGCCGCCCTCTACCCCCACCTTGGTGGCAACATTGGCCAGGCGCTCGAAGGCGTCAATAAAGGCCGGGCGGCAGTCGGGGTAGCCGGAGTAGTCGACGGCGTTCACGCCGATATGAATGCTGTCGGCACCGATGACCTCGGCCCAACCCAGGGCAATAGACAAAAACACGGTGTTGCGCGCCGGCACATAGGTGATGGGAATACCGCTGCCGCCGGCGTCGGGCACGTCGATGCTGGCGTCGGTGAGCGCCGAGCCGCCGATACTGCTGAGATCCAGTGCGATGATTTTAAATTCTTTGGCGCCGTGGGCCTCGGCCACGCGACGCGCCGCGACCAGTTCGGCGCGGTGGCGCTGGCCGTAGTCAAAGGCCAGGGCGTAGCACTCGTAACCCTCGGCGCGGGCCTGGGCGAGTACGGTGGCGCTGTCGAGGCCACCCGATACCAATACAATTGCTTTTTTACTCACAGATTTGCCTATTACTCAGTGTCCCGGGGCGTCCTGCCAGAGAAGTTTGTGCAGCTGCAGCTGGAAGCGCACCGGCAGATTATCTTCGATAATCCAATCGGCCAGCTGGCGCGCGGGCAGCTGCTCGAAGCTGGGCGAGAACAATACCTCGCCGGCGCGCTCGTGCAGGCGGTATTGGTCGACCTGAAAGCGCGCCCAGTCGTAGTCGGCGCGGTCACAGAGGACAAATTTCACCTGATCGTTGGCGCAGAGGTGCTCAATATTGTCCAGCAGGTTGCGGTGCTGCTCACCAGAACCGGGGGTTTTCAGGTCCAGCACCTTGGATACCCGGCTGTCGACCTCGGCCACCGGCATGGCGCCACTGGTTTCCAGCGATACCTCGTAGCCGGCGTCACACAGCGCCCGCAGCAGGGTGAGGCATTCGGGCTGGGCCAGCGGCTCGCCGCCGGTCACGCAGATATGGCGAGGCGCGTAACTGGCCACCTGCGCGAGGATATCGTCGATGCTGCGGCGCTCGCCGCCGTGAAAGGCGTATTCAGTGTCGCAGTACACGCAGCGCAGCGGGCAGCCGGTAAGGCGCACAAATACCGTGGGCAAGCCAATGCTGCGCGCCTCACCCTGCAGTGAGTAGAAAATTTCGGTAATGCGCAGACTGGCGCTCATAACTGTGCCGCTCCGGCGGTGCCGTAATACGGGCCGAGGCCCAAAGGAGCGCCATTTTAAAAGCTCAACCGGCTCAGGCCAAGTGATTCCGGGCTTTGCGCGGGCACAGTGGCCGTTAACTAGTAATTGTTACGCAGAAATTCTCTGGCTTTTTTAACTGCGGCATTGCCGGTATTGCCATAGCGATCAATGACATGGGTAAGCAATTCTTTCGCTTTTACCTTGTCATCTTGCAGAAAATACACGGTGCCCAGCTTATACATCGCCGCCGGCACCTTGCCGTTGTCGGGATAGTTGGCCAGCAGTGCTTGGAAGGCCTGTACGGAGGCCGCCAGGTCTTGGGGAGTAATCGCCACATAGAGTTCGCCGAGCCAGTACCAGGCATTGGCGACGTAGCGGTCTTGCGGGTAGGCGGCCACGTAGGCCTTAAAGGCGTCGATGGCAGCCTCGTATTGGCGCGACTTCACCAGACCGTAGGCATTGGCGTAGTCCACCGACGGTTTGCCGGTCAATTCGTCAGAGGCCTGGCCCACAGGTTCTGCGGCGCCGGCCGCTGCCGACACAACCTCAGCGGGCACTGACTCAGCGCCGACTGTGGTGGCCGTCGCCGCAGCGGCGGCTGTTGCCTGACCGCTTGCCGGTGTTGCCGCAGTTCCGGACAGGGCACTGAGCCGCCTATCGATATCGATATAGCGATCCAGGCCCTGTTGTTTGAGCTGGCGAAGCTGGTGCCCCTGTTCTTCAACGGTGCCGCGCAAAGACATTACCTCCTCGCGCAGCTGCTGAAGCTGCTGGTATATCTCCGCCTCTATGCCGCTACCACTAAGGCGCTGGCGATTGGGGTCGTTGATATCTTCCACCGGTGCCTGTGCCCACAGAGTGGAGCTGGCAAGCAGCAGTGAGCTTAGCAGTGTTTTTTTCAGTTGCATCAGTTCGCCTTGTATCAATTACTTCAGTTCTACGCGACGGTTTTTAGAGTACGCAGACTCAGTTTGACCGAATGCGATAGGACGCTCTTCACCATAGCTCACAGTTTCAATGCGGTAGCGCGCAATGCCGTTGATCGCCATGTAGTCGGCAACGGCGTTGGCACGACGCTCGCCCAGAGCCATGTTGTATTCGCGGGTACCGCGCTCGTCAGCATGGCCTTCCAAACGCACGGGGCCTTTGGTTTTTTTCAGGCGGGCAATTTGAGCATCCAGGTCGCGACGCGCCTGAGCGGTCAGCGTAGCTTGGTCAAACTCAAAATAAAACACATTTGCCAGTACAACTTGTGGCTCTTGCGCCTCGTAGGCAGAAACATCTGATTCCACGCTCTGAGCGGGCTCAGAGTAGGTGTTGATATCGCTGCTTTGGCCGCTGCCGTCTGTATCAGTAGAAGCACAGCCGGTCAGCAGTGCTCCTGCGAAGGCCATACTCAGGAACAACTTGGATTGGTATTTCATAGCATTTCCCCATTGACAAAGTTTACTTTCATTCGCAGATAAACCATTTATCTGCGGAATTTTTCCGGCCATTACTCATACAGAAAAGGCGACCACGCCGGCTCGCGCACATCTCCAAACCGGGACGGCAGGCGATAACGCACACCGCCGTCCACAGATACTGCAGCCAACACCCCCTGACCACTGTACGTTGTAGCGTACAACAACATACTGCCATTAGGTGCCACACTTGGTGACTCGTCCAGGTCTGTGGAGGTTAAGATTTCCACACGGTTACGCTTGAAGTCTTGCACGGCAATATGAAACTTGCCCTGCACTCTGTGCACCATAACCAAACCCAGGCCATCACCTAGTACGCGGGCCCGCGCGTTGTAATCTCCTTCAAACGTAATGCGCTCAACCCGACCGGTCGCCAGCTCCACCTTGTAGATCTGCGGTTTGCCACCGCGATCTGAGGTGAAGTAGATCGACTTGCCATCGGGCGCCCACGCCGGCTCTGTATCTATAGCAAAGTGGTTAGTCACCCTTTGCAAGGCCCGGCTCGCCAAATCCATCACGTAGATGTCGGGGCTGCCGTCTTTCGACAACACCATCGCCATTCGGCTGCCGTCCGGCGAAAACGCCGGTGCGCCATTAAGACCACGGAAATCGGTTAATTGCTGCCGCTCTCCGGTCTCTAAATTATGTAAATATATCGCAGGACGCGTGGTTTTAAAGGAAACGTAGGCAATTTTCTTGCCATCTGGCCCCCAAGCCGGAGCCAAAATGGGCTCCATACTGTCTGCCAGTACCTCTTCACCCACACCGTCGATATCGCTTTTCAGCAGTCGATAACGAAAGCGGTTGTCGCCCTCGCGAACGGCGGAAACATAGAGCAGCTGGGTGCGGAACGCACCGCGAATATTGGTGAGTTTTTCATATATTTTGTCGCTGAGGGTATGCGCCAGAAACCGCACCCGGTCAAAACTCTGCGACTCTTCGCCCTGCAGGATGCTGCGCTGGGTATTCACGTCGAGCAGCTCGTACTTGGCCACCAGCTTGTTGTCTCGACCAAAGCTCAGCTCGCCAACCACCACGTAGTCGACGCCCAGGCTTTTCCAGTCCCGGTAGTACACTTCGCCCGCATTGGCCGGGCGGCTGAGCATATCTGCGCGGCTCAAGGGGTTAAACAAACCGCTGCGGTGCAGGTCGCGCTCGACTATGGCGGCAACGTCTTCGCGCAGGGTCACGCCCGCCTTCCAGCCAAAAGGCACGACAGCGATGGGAACGGGGTCGTCTTTGCCCTCGTTGATTTCGATGGTGAGTTCAGCTTGGCTGGCCATCGCGCAGCCGAGCATAACCATCAGTAGCAATACACGTTTTAGCATTATCGTCTCAGGTCTGTTGGCTCAAATTTAAAGCGGAAGCGCCGAAAGTGCCGCTCGTAGGCGGCGCGATTCTGACTTGCCAGCTCACCCAGTTCTTCAATTCGCTCCAGCCGCGACACCGCGCGCAGCACCGAGAGGTCAAAGGCCTGATCGCCACTGCTCTCGACAATATACTGGCTGCTGATTTCGCCGCTGGGCAGGGTCTGGATCTCCACCACTGCCACCATGCCGTTGCGCGCCTTGGGCGGCCGCGACCAGTTATTACGCACCAGCGCGGCAATCAGTTGCTCGTAACTGCTGACCTGCTCGGCCTCGTCCAGCAATGCATCCTCAGAGGCCAGGGCCGCGGCCAACTCCGCCTCCTGCTGTTTGCGGATCTGTTCCTGCAAGGCCTGTTGCCGCGCTTCTTCGCGCGCCTTGGCCTTGGCTTGCTCGGCGGCTTTCTGACGGCGCAGCTCTTCCGGCGTCGGGCCTTTCTTTGGCTCGGGCTTTGGCTCGGGCTTTGGCTCGGGCTTTGGCTCGGGCTTTGGCTCGGGCTTTGGCTCGGGCTTTGGCGCCGGTTTTGGCTCGGGCTTGGGCTCAGGTTTAGGCGCCGGTTTCGCTTGCGGCTTAGGCGCCGGTTTTGGCGGTGGCGCCGGCTTGGCCCGGCTGGGCGGCACCTTGTCGAGCACCAACTTGGCCTGAATGACTACTGGCTGGGGCTTCAATTCGCGAGTGTCGCTGATTCCGGGCAAGCCAACCAGCAATACCGCCAGCACCAAGGCGTGCAGCGCCAGGGTGACCATCGCGGGAATAAGGCGAAAACCGGACATGCCTATTTACGTCCCCGCGCCGGCGGCTCTTCAGTAATCAGACCGACGGAGGGGGCGCCGGCGCCCTGCAGCACCGCCATAACGGCAATCACCGCACCGTATTCCACCGCTGTATCCCCTCTCACCATCACCGGGGTTTTTGGCTTGTTACGCAGAATTTTACTGAGCTTGTCACCGATATCGGCCAGCGGCAGCGGCTCACCCTGTTTGTCGGGGTCGCCCAGGCTGATGTAATAGCGGCCCTGCTTGTCCACCGAGACAATAATCGGGTCGTCATCACTGGGCGGCACCGGCTCGGTTGCGGCCTTGGGCAAGTTGACCTGCACGCCCTGCACAAGCATCGGCGCAGTGACCATAAATACAATCAGCAGTACCAGCATCACGTCGATATAGGGCACCACATTGATGTCGGACATGGCCTTGCGTTTATTGCGGCGACTCATAACCAGGCTCCTTAGCGCACATGCACCTGGCGGTGCAATATGCTGGAGAACTCGTCGGCAAAGGTGTCGTATTTACCAATATAGGAGTCGAGCTTGGACGAGAAGCGGTTGTAGGACACCACCGCCGGAATCGCCGCAATCAAGCCCATGGCCGTGGCGACCAGGGCTTCAGAAATACCCGGTGCCACCGTGGCCAATGTGGCCTGCTGCACCTGAGCCAAGCCGTGAAACGAGCCCATAATGCCCCACACCGTGCCCAACAAACCGACATAGGGGCTGGTTGAGCCGACCGTCGCCAGAAAGGGCAGGCTTTTTTCCATCTGCTCTTCTTCTCGCGACAGGGCCACCCGCATCGCCCGCTGACAGCCTTCCATCACCGCGTCGGAATCGATGTTGCGCTGCGCCATGCGGCTAAATTCCTTAAAGCCAGCGCGAAAAATACTCTCCATGCCCACCGGCAGGCTCTGCTTGCCAGCCCCCTGCTCGTAGAGGCTGTTGAGGTCGGTGCCCGACCAGAACTGGGCTTCGAAACGCTTCATTTCGCGCTCGGCCATATTGAAGTACATCACCCGTTGGGCGATCAAATACCATGACAATAGCGACGCCAATACCAAAATGGCCATAATGGCCTGCACAAAGATGCTGGCCTGACTGACCAGCGTAATGATGGACAGGTCTTGCTCCACAACAGCTCCCCTATTTTCTGCTCATTCAAATAGCCGCAATTACTGCTCGGCGGCCAATACCTGGTATATCTGCTTCGGTATACGTCGCGCCCGACCGGCTTTGGGGTCGACGCAGGCAACTTGTATGCTAGCCTCGCACAACAATTGCTGGTCGCGATAGACACACTGTTTAAAATTTAGTGCCGTGGCACGCAAAGAATCTATCTGCGCGGTAACCTGCAAGGCATCGTCCAACCGCGCCGAGGCGTGATACCGCGCCTGCATGTCACGCACCACCAACAGCAGCCCGTCGTCAGCCACGGCGGTTTTTGCAAAGCCCAAGGCGCGCATGTATTCGGTGCGCGCCCGCTCCATATATTTCAGGTAGTTTACGTAATACACGATGCCACCGGCGTCGGTATCCTCGATATAGACCCGCAGCGGCAGAGAGAATTCCTTCACGTGTCCAGCCGCTCCTTGGGGAAATCCAGGCCAAAATGCTGATAGGCATGCTGGGTGACTACGCGACCGCGAGGCGTGCGCATAATGTAGCCCTGCTGGATCAAATAGGGCTCGAGCACATCTTCGATGGTGCCACGCTCTTCACTAATGGCGGCCGCCAGGCTGTCGATACCGACCGGGCCGCCGTCAAATTTTTCGATCATCGCCAATAGCAGGCGGCGATCCAGGTGGTCAAAACCGCGACTGTCTACGTTGAGCATCGTTAACGCGGCGTCGGCCACTTCGGCGGTCACCCGGCCGTCGGCGCGCACTTCGGCGTAGTCGCGCACCCGGCGCAGCAAGCGATTGGCAATGCGCGGCGTGCCCCGCGAGCGCATGGCGATTTCTCGGGCACCGGCATCGTCCAATTCCATGCCCAATATGGCCGCCGAGCGACTGACAATAGTCGACAGGTCGGCGACCCCGTAAAACTCCAGGCGCTGGACAATGCCGAAGCGATCGCGCAGCGGCGAGGTCAGCAGCCCCGCGCGGGTCGTGGCACCCACCAGGGTAAAGGGCGGCAAATCGAGTTTGATCGAGCGCGCCGCCGGCCCCTCGCCGATCATAATGTCGAGCTGATAGTCTTCCATTGCCGGGTAGAGAATTTCTTCAATGTTGGCACTGAGACGGTGAATTTCATCGATAAACAGCACATCGCCTTCTTCGAGATTGGTCATCAGTGCCGCTAGGTCGCCGGCCTTTTCCAATACCGGACCCGAGGTAGTGCGCAGCGACACGCCCATTTCGTTAGCCAGGATATTGGCCAAGGTGGTTTTACCCAGCCCCGGCGGGCCAAAAATCAGCGTGTGATCCAGGGGTTCACTGCGCTGCCGGGCGGCGCTGACAAAGATATCCATTTGTTCGCGCACCGCTTGCTGGCCGATATAGTCGGCCAGTGACTTGGGGCGAATAGCGCGATCGAAACGCTCTTCGACACTTTCGACAGGCTCGGCCGCGACCAGGCGATCAACTTCAATCATAGGAACTCCCCAGCTACCTAGCTCACCATGCTCTTCAAGGCCGCGCGAATCAGCGCCTCACTGCTCTGACCCTCGCTGTCTTGGGCTTTTATCGCACGCGCGGCTTCCTGGGGCTTGTAGCCCAGTGCCACCAGTGCCGCTTCAGCTTCGGCCAAATTTGCCGACGCCGAGGGCACCGCGGCCAGTGCCGAGGGCGACGACGCCGGCGCCCAGCTTTCCAAGCGGTCGCGCATTTCCATAATCAACCGCTCGGCGGTTTTCTTGCCTACCCCGGGCAGGCGCACCAGAGCGGCGCTGTCGCCGTCCTGCACGCAACGCACAAAGTCGTCGCTGTCGATCCCCGACATCACGGTGAGCGCCAGCTTGGGGCCGACACCGTTGACCTTGATCAGGTCGCGAAACAGCTGACGAGCCCGGCTATCGCTAAAACCGAACAGTAACTGGGCATCTTCCCGGACGATAAACTGGGTGTATAAGGATACCTCTTCACCCAGCGGCGGCAGGTTGTATAGGGTAGTCATTGGCACCAGCACCTCGTAACCGAGGCCGTTAACGTCAACAACGATCTCCGGTGCCTGTTTTTCGATTAATACACCGCGCAGACGAGCAATCATTCATTTACCTTAGAGCTGAGTCGACCGCGACGCAGACGCGCCGCGGCCATGGGTTCGGACATATTGTGCAGGCCCTCACGGGCATGGGCGTGGCAAATGGCTGCCGCCAGTGCATCGGCAGCGTCTTCCTGCGGCGCCGCCGGCAATTTAAGCAACACCTTCACCATGTGTTGAATCTGTTCTTTTGTCGCCGCACCCGTGCCCACCACCGCTTTTTTTATTTGTCTGGCGGTATATTCGGCTACCGCCATATCGGCGCCCACACAGGCTACCACTGCCGCGCCGCGTGCCTGACCCAGTTTGAGCGCCGAGCCGGCACTTTTGGCCATAAACACTTCTTCCACTGCGGCCTCGGCCGGCTGATATTCTTCAATAATGGTTTTCAGACTGCGATAAATCACATTCAGCCGCTCGGGCAGAGGGCCCTTGGGCAGGCGAATCACACCGCTGCTGATATAGCGATGCCGACTGCCGTCAACGGCGATAAGACCAAAGCCGGTTTTTTGTGAACCGGGGTCGATACCTAGAATGATTGTCATAGAAAATCACTGTCTGAAACTGCGCCTATTATGCACAGATCAGCCAGCGAAAAGATAATGAGAGCACTCAGCCGAGCTCGGCAAGCACCGCATCGGGGATGTCGGCATTGGTATAGACATTTTGCACATCGTCAAGATCTTCAAGCATGTCGATCAAGCCGAGAATATTTTCGGCCCCACTGCGATCAAGCTCTACAGAAACCGACGGCTGCATAATCAGCTCTGCGCTGTCGTGTTCCAGCCCTGCGGCCTGCATGGCCTCTTTTACCGCCAGAAAATCCTCCCAGGGAGTCAGCACCTCAATACTGCCATCATCGTGGCTCAGCACGTCGTCGGCACCGGCCTCCAGCGCGGCTTCCATCACCCGGTCTTCGCCGGTATCCGGCCCGTAGATGATTTGCCCGAGACGATTGAACAGGTAGGCAACCGAGCCGTCGGTGCCGAGGTTGCCACCGCGCTTGCTAAAGGCGTGGCGGACATCGGCCACGGTGCGATTGCGGTTGTCGGTCATGCACTCAACCAGCACCGCCACACCGCCGGCGCCATAGCCCTCGTAGCTGACCTCTTCGTAATTATCGCCTTCGGCATTGCCGGCACCGCGGGCAATGGCCTTGTCGATAGTGTCGCGCTTCATGTTGGCGCCCAGCGCCTTGTCGACAGCCGCGCGCAGGCGCGGATTGTCTTCGGGAAGCGGGCCGCCCGCACGGGCGGCAACCACCAGCTCGCGAATCAGCTTGGTAAAGATTTTGCCGCGCTTGGCATCTTGCGCGGCTTTGCGGTGTTTAATATAGGCCCACTTGCTGTGACCCGCCATAACAACCTCGCTCGGCGGCGCGGCCGCGCCGCCCGACTGCTTACTCTTCGTTCTTGCGCAGGCGAATGCTCAGCTCGCTGAGCTGGCGGGTTTCCACCGCGCCCGGCGCATCGGTCATCACACAGGCCGCCGTCTGGGTTTTGGGGAAGGCGATCACGTCGCGGATCGATTTGGCGTCGGTCATCAGCATCACCAGACGGTCCAGACCGAAGGCCAGGCCGCCGTGCGGAGGTGCACCGTACTTCAGTGCGTCTAGCAGGAAGCCGAACTTCTCGCTGGCCTCTTCATCGCTAATGCCCAGCACGCGGAACACCGCCTCCTGCATCGCCGAGCGGTGAATACGCACCGAGCCACCGCCGAGTTCCGTGCCGTTGAGCACCATGTCGTAGGCAATGGACAGGGCTTCGCCGGGCGCACTTTCCAGCTCTTCCGGGCTGCACGACGGCGCGGTGAAGGGGTGGTGCAGGCTGGTCCAGCCACCCTTGTCGTCTTCTTCAAACATCGGGAAGTCGACCACCCACAGCGGTGCCCACTCGGCGGTGTAGAGGTCCAGGTCTTCACCCAGCTTACAGCGCAGCGCACCCAGGGCCTCGTTAACGACCTTGGCACTGTCGGCGCCAAAGAAAATCAGGTCGCCATTATCCGCGTCGACACGCTCCAGAATGGCGGCGCGCACCGGCTCGGGCAGGAACTTGACGATGGGCGATTGCAGGCCGCCTTCGAGGTCAGATTTGTCGTTGACCTTGATGTAGGCCAAGCCCTTGGCGCCATAAATACCGACAAATTTGGTGTACTCGTCGATCTGCTTGCGGCTGAGCTTGTCGTTGCCACCGGGCACTTTCAGTGCCGCCACACGGCCTTTGGGGTTGGTTGCCGGGCCGGAGAACACTTTGAACTCCACCTCGGCCATCAAATCGCCAACGTCGACCAGCTCCAGCGGGATCCGCAGATCCGGCTTGTCGCTGCCGTAGCGGTGCATCGCCTCGGCGTAGGGCATTTGCGGGAAGTCGCCCAGGTCGACACCCTGCACTTCTTTAAACAGGTCGCGAATCATGCCCTCGGCCACCGCCATGATCTGCTTGTCGTCCATAAAGGACGTTTCAATATCGATCTGGGTGAATTCCGGCTGGCGGTCGGCGCGCAGGTCTTCGTCGCGGAAACACTTGGCAATCTGGTAGTAGCGGTCAAAACCCGACACCATCAACAACTGCTTAAACAGCTGTGGCGACTGCGGCAGGGCGAAGAACTTGCCGCCGTGGGTGCGACTGGGCACCAGGTAGTCGCGGGCACCCTCAGGGGTAGCGCGGGTCAGGATGGGCGTTTCGATATCCAAAAAGCCCTGCTCGTCCATATAGCGGCGCAGCACCGAGGTGACTTTGGCGCGCAGGCGCAGCTTGTCGGCGATCTGCGGGCGGCGCAGGTCCAGGTAGCGATAGCGCAGGCGCACGTCTTCGCCCACCTCGGTGTGGTCGTCGAGCTGGAACGGCGGTGTTTCCGACTCGTTGAGGATCTCGATTTCCTTGCCGAGAATTTCGATGGCGCCGGTCTTCATATTCGGATTGACGGTCGCCTCGGCGCGGGCGCGAACCCGGCCGCGAATTTTCAGCACGTACTCGCTGCGCACGCGATCCGCCGTGGCGAAATGCTGCTCGGTATCGGGGTCAAACACCACCTGCACGATGCCTTCGCGGTCACGCATATCCAGAAAGATAACCCCGCCGTGGTCGCGGCGACGGTCCACCCATCCGCAGATGGTGACGTCTTGGTCGATGTGCTCGCTACCGAGGCTTCCGCAAAAATGGCTGCGCATTGCTACTATCCCGCTCTATAAAGTCATAAATGGACCCCACCGGGGCCCCTGAATTAGCTAGTTGATCCCGAGGAAGACCCACCGGCGTCGCCCGCCAGGTTTTTCTTCTTGCTGCCGGATTTAAAGTCAGTTTCATACCAACCACCGCCTTTCAGGCGAAAACCCGCAGCCGAGATCTTTTTAACCAAGGCATCTTTCTCGCACTGAGGACAACTGCTCAGCGCTGGATCGCTCATCTTCTGTAGCGCTTCCAGCTCGTGCTGACAGGCCTGACACTGATATTCATAAATGGGCATTGGAATCCCCTCCCAACACAAATAATGAAAACGTGACCTTCTGGTAAAACCGTCGGGCACAACCACTGGGTAGAAAAAGGAGCGGGATTATAACGCAAAGCGGGGCCGACGATAAACGCAGCCGGGCAGGAAGTTATCCGCAGAGACTAAAAAGAGGGGAATACTGCCGAACAGAACGCCGGCGCCACCACATCAGGGGCGCCGGCCCGCGGAAATAACCGACTTACGCCGCAAAGTCCTTGAGTTTTTTCAGCGGCCGCACCTTCACAGCAACACTGGCTGGCTTGGCTTTAAAGGTGGTTTCCTCACCGGTAAAGGGGTTGATTCCCTTGCGCGCCTTGGTGGCGGGCTTTTTCACAGTGCTGACCTTCATCAGACCGGGAATGGTAAATTCACCCAGCGCGCGCTTTTTAATGCTGCGCTCGATCAACAGCTCCAGCTCGTCAAACACACTGGCGACCTGCTTGCGACTGAGTTCGGTATTGGTAGCAATTTCATTGAGAATTTGGGTTTTGGTCATTTTCTCGGTAATTGCAGTGGTTTTACGCTTTGGTGCGGCCTTGGCCGCCGGCTTGGCTTTGGCAGTCGCCTTTTTAGGAGCAGCTTTTTTTGTCGCCATAGGAATCAGTCCTGTTCACGTTTAAATTATTATTGCCCAGTAAAAGAGTGGCACAAAGCCGATACCGCATCGCCCGCATAGTCCACCACCCTTGTCACAAAGAGCTTTAGCGTATAAGACGAGGCTGTGCCTGGATCTACTAATAGTCGATTGCCCCCTGCAAAACAAGGCCTATTCGCGACATAACCGTAAAAAACCGGGGTTTTCCCGGGGTTTTATCGCCGCTGCAAAATTAACTGGGCAATATGTTCGCCGATGGGCAGGGCCGAGGTCGCCGCCGGCGACGGCGCATTGCCAACGTGAACACTGCGGCGACTGCTTAAAAACACAAAGTCCTGCAGTAAATCCCCCCGGCGACTCACCGCCTGCGCACGCACCCCGGCCGGGGCGGACATCAAGTCGCCGACCTCCAGCGCCGGGCAATATTGCTGCAGCTGTTCCAGATAGCGCCGCTTGGACAGAGAGCTGCGCAACTCATCCAGCCCCGCGGCCCCGTGACGCGCCAGCAGCCGCCAAAAACCGGCGAAACCCAGTAGTTCAAGCAGCGTGACGACATCCACATCGCGCCTGCGGTAGCCCTCTCGGGCCAGTGCCAAAACCGCATTCGGGCCAGCGACCACACCGCCATTTATCAACGGCGTTAGATGAACGCCCAAAAACGGCAACGAGGGATCCGGCACGGGGTAGACCAAGCGCGACAGCCAGGATTCACAGCGCGGCGCCAAACGATAAAACTCGCCGCGAAACGGCACAATGCGAAAATCGCAGTCCAGCCCCTGCAGGCGCGCCAGGCGGTCGGACATCAGCCCCGCACAAGCCAGTAGCAGGGCACTGCTATAGTCACCTGCGCGGGTTTGCAGCACCATCTCATCAGTGCGCTCGTCGATTGCCGTCACCTCGGCGCCGTAGCAGATGTCGCCGCCAGCGGCCTGCACCTCGGCCAACAACTGGCGGCAGATCGCCGCGTAATCAACAATGGCGGACTCCGCCACCGCCAGCGCGGCGACGCCAGCCAGCGCCGGCTCCTGTTCACGCATCGCCCCCTGCGTTAAATATTGCGGTGCCAAGCCATTGGCCACCGCTAGCTGCTGCAACAGCGCCAGCCCCGGCAACTGCCCCTCACTGGCGGCGACAATCCACTTGCCACACTGGCGAAATGGCAGAGCGCGAGACTCACAAAAGTTGCGGGTTTGCCGCAGGCCTTGACGACACATACGCGCCTTCAGGCTAGCCGCGGGGTAGTACACCCCGGCGTGGACCACACCGCTGTTACGACCCGACTGGTGCCGAGCCGGCGCAGACTCTTTTTCCAGCATCAGCAGGCGGCAGTCTGGCCAGCGCTGCAAAATCTGCCAGGCGCTGGCCGCACCGACAATGCCGCAGCCCACCACAATGACGTCATAGCGGCGACTCATGGTCGCTCAGCCCGCTGCGAAGTCCGGCTCGGCGGCAAGGGCCTGGCGCAAGCTGGCCAGGCGCTCGGCCCTGGCCGCTTCGGTATAGGGCACGGCCGGCAGCTGCCCCCACACCGGTTTGGGCCAGCAGGGGTCATTGGCAAATCGGGCTATGTGGTGAATATGCAGCTGGGGCACCATATTGCCCAACGCGGCAATATTGAGCTTCTCTGCGCCGAATACAGTATTGAGAACGCCCGCGGCTAGATCGGACTCATGGCTATATTGCCGGCGCTGCTCGGCGTCGAGCTCACAGAGTTCGCGCAGGCCGGCAACACGCGGTACCAGAATCAGCCAGGGGTACTGGCTGTCGTTGAGCAACAACACGCGACACAGGGGCAAATCGCCAACGACAACACAGTCGGCGGCCAACTGGGGATGCAATTCAAACATGGGCTTTCTCCAATAAACACTATGCGCCCTGTACCGGGCTGCCTATCAATCGTAAAATGCGGCGACTTCATTCTCTGTTTTAAGGCCAGATAACTGCCATGCGTGCCAGCCAGACTCTTATTGCCACTGTAAAGGAAACCCCCGCCGATGCCGAGGTGATCAGCCATCAGCTGATGCTGCGCGCCGGGATGATACGCAAGCTGGCCACCGGCCTCTACACCTGGTTGCCGCTGGGCCTGCGCGTACTGCGCAAGGTCGAACGCATTATCCGCGAGGAAATGGAGGCCGCCGGCGCCCAGGAAGTGCTGATGCCCGTCGTCCAGCCCGCCGAACTGTGGCAGGAGTCGGGCCGCTGGGAACAGTACGGCGCCGAATTGCTGCGCATTAACGACCGCCACCAGCGCGAGTTCTGCCTCGGCCCCACCCACGAGGAGGTGATCACCGACCTGATTCGCGGCGAAATTCGCAGCTACAAGCAACTGCCGGCCAACTTCTATCAGATTCAAACCAAATTCCGCGACGAGATTCGTCCGCGCTTTGGCGTGATGCGCTCGCGCGAATTCATTATGAAGGACGCCTACTCCTTTCATAACGACCAACAGTCCCTGCAGGCCACCTACGACGCCATGCACGCGGCCTACACCAATATCTTTACCCGTCTGGGCCTGGATTTTCGCCCGGTGATTGCCGATACCGGCTCCATCGGTGGCAGCGCCTCTCATGAATTCCATGTACTGGCCGAGTCTGGCGAAGACGATATCGCCTTCTCCGACAGCTCTGACTACGCCGCCAATGTCGAAATGGCCGAAGCCCTGGCCCCGGCCGGCGAGCGCCCGGCCGCCAGCCAGCAGCTGGAAAAAGTCAGCACCCCTGAGGTGGCAAGCATCGACGAGGTCTGCCGCTTCTTCGACTGCGCCGCCGAGCAAACCGTGAAAACCCTGCTGGTTTGCGGCGAAGCCGACGACGACGGCAAGCAGCCGCTGGTGGCGCTGGTGCTGCGCGGCGACCACAAACTGAATGATATTAAGGCCGAAAAGATTGCCGGCATTGCCAGCCCGCTGACACTGGCCGAAGACAAAGATATTAAAGCTGCACTGAATTGTGCGCCCGGCTCCATCGGCCCCGTCGGCTTAACACTGCGTACCATTGTCGACCGCAGCGCCGCCCACTGCAGCGACTTTATCTGCGGCGCTAATGAAGACGGTTTCCATTTGCGCGGCGTCAACTGGGAGCGCGACCTGCCATTGGGCGAGGTCGCCGACCTGCGCGACGTGGTCAGCGGCGACCCCAGCCCGGACGGTCAGGGCAGCCTGCAGATCAAACGCGGCATTGAGGTCGGCCATATCTTCCAGCTCGGCAGCAAATACTCCGAGGCGCTAAAGGCCACCGTGCTCAATGAGCAGGGCAAGGAGCAGGTGATGACCATGGGCTGCTATGGCATCGGCGTCACCCGCGTCGTCGCCTCGGCGATAGAGCAAAACAACGACGACAAGGGCATTATCTGGCCCGACAGCATTGCCCCCTTCCAGATTGCCATCGTGCCGCTGAACATGCAGAAGTCCGAGCGCGTGCGCGACACCGCCGAGCAGCTGTATGCCGAGCTGAAAGCCGCCGGCTACGATGTACTGCTGGACGACCGCAACGAGCGCCCCGGCGTGAAGTTTGCCGACATGGAGCTGATGGGCATTCCCCACCGCATTGTGGTGGGCGATCGCGGCCTCGACAAAGGCCTGCTGGAATACAAGCACCGCCGCGCCAGCGACAACGAGGATGTGGCGGTCGACCAGCTGATGAGCGTTATCGCGCAACGTGTCGCCGTCGCGTAAGGCCCTGCTCTGCCTGTGCCTGCTGCTCGCAGCCGGCACAGGCCTGGCCCAGCCCAAGAACCCGGCGGAGCGGGCGGCTCTGACTGCCTACCTGAAAGAAGCCCTGCACCGCGACGACAGTTTTCAGGACCGCTTTGAGGCCGAAGTCTGGCTGACCGATATGTCGGCCAGGCTTTCAGCCATTATCAAAAACCCCGAAGATCGCCTTGAATTGCTGCGCGCGGTACACCGCGAGGCGCAGGCCGCCGAGCTCGCCCCCGAATTGGTGCTGGCACTGATTCAGGTGGAAAGCTATTTCGATCGCTTTGCCATTTCCAGTGTCGGCGCCCAGGGGCTGATGCAGGTCATGCCCTTCTGGAAAAACGAAATAGGCCGGCCCAGCGACAACCTCACCGACATGAATACCAATCTGCGCTACGGCTGTCAGATCTTGCAGTTCTATCTCAAACGCGAGAAGGGCAATATGCGCCGGGCCCTAGCGCGCTACAATGGCAGCCTGGGTAAAAACTGGTACCCGGACCGGGTATTTCGCGCTTGGCGCAAGCGCTGGTACAACGGTCGCTTAAGCTATCGCGGCATAGACGGCTGAGGCGGCAGCCCATCGCGGCGCGGGCCATGTAGGCCGGCGCGATGGCGCTGCAACATTGCCAGACGCTGCTCTGGCGCCATCTCGGGCAACACCTTTGCCATCACCTCGTGACTGATGCGCTTAAGCCCCATATCCGCCTCGCGCAAGCGACTAAAAGCTTCAATCAAGGCCACTCGATCCAGCGTCGGCTCGGCCAACAGGGCCGACAGCTGACGCCGAGCCTTACGCAGCTCGCCGTGAGCGGCTCGCATTTCCCCCCGATGACGCTTCAACACCGCGCGCGCCTGATCGCTGAGCTGCCGTGGCGGCTGCTTGAGAATATGCCAGCTCATCGCCCGCGTAGCGCGATCATCCTGCCAGCGGTATCCCAGCCACGCCCCCACCACCACACCATTTGTCACCAGTGACAACACCAGGGCTGCCAGCAGTAGCCGTCGCTGATTCATAACTCCCCCTCCAGCCACGCATCGATATCGCGGCTACCGGTAATATCCAGATAAGCCAGCCCCTGATAGTCGTCGCCAGGGACAGAGAACTGGCCGACTTCGCCAACGCCAAGCGCCAGCCCTAGCAGCACGGCCGCCACGCTCGCCAGCCCCAATGGCCAGGCCAAGGAAGGCTGCGACGACGGCAGCTGCACGTGCTGCTGGCTAATCGCCGCCAGGCGCTGCTGCAAATCGCGACTGAGCACCAGCTCGGCGACACCGGCCTGCAGTTGCCGCTGCCAATCGCGCTCGCGCGCCATAAACTCACGGCGCAGCGCCGCACAGCGCGGGCTTAGCACCGTCAACGTGGCCAGTGGCCACAACCACCACGGCCACTGCTGCAACCGCGCACCATAGCGCTGCAAGGCCTGAGCATAGTTAATCATCGCGCTTCCCCAATACCTCTCTCAGTCGCTTTCTAGCCCGTCCCAACAGCGATTCCACCGCCTTGGGAGTGCTGTCCAGAATCTTGGCAATCTCTTTCACCGGCAGTTCGCGGTAATACCGAAACGCCAGCGCCGCGCGCTGCTCCTCTGACAACTGCGCCAGAGACTCACGCAGGGGCTCGGCCTGCCTTGCATAAGCGTCGTCGCCCCGGCCCTCAGCCTCTTCAGACAAGCATTCAGCCAACTCAGCGTCGACAACATGCCGGCGCTGAAAACGCTGGCAGTGGTTAATCGCCAGATTGCTGGCAACGCGATGCAACCAGGTGCTGAGCTTGGCATCGTCCTGCCAGTCCGGTGCCTGTTTCCACAGTCGTACAAACACCTCCTGACAAAGGTCCTCGGCATCCGCCCGCGACAACACAATGCGGTAAATGACATTCAGTACGCTCTGGCTGTGCCGCTGCAGCAATTGCTGAAACGCCGCGCCATCGCCCTCTGCCGTCCTCGCCAGCAGAGTCGCATCACTGCTTAGTCGCGCCATCAGCAGGCGACAAACCATCGCAGACTAGGCATCCCCTTACCACCCTCCTCGCTGAGGCCCACGCCCACCCCGGTGAATCTCCATAGCTGACAGCTGCCCGTCGCCATCGATGTCCTGTTTCGCCAACCGCCGCTGCGTCGCCGCCAAAATCTCTTCGGCAGAAATTAAGCCATCACCGTCAGCATCGGCACGCTCAAATCGGTCTGCACGGGATCCGGTACGCGCCTCGCGCCGCTGCGCCTTGAATTCACCAATCTCCTGCCGACTCACCTTACCGTCTTGATTCAAATCCATTTTCATAAAGTTCTCGGCTCGATTCACCGCCCTCTCTTCAGCACTGAACCCGGCCTCAGGGCCCGCGCCTCGGCATTCAGTTTGCGGCAGGGCCTGTACCGACACCGCGCCACATAGGCTAACTAACGCTAATAATTTAGTGGGAAATTTCATGCTGCACTGCTCCATTTCATCAAAGGGTGTTTAACGGCCGTTACTGGTTAAACACCGGCCGCAGCAAAATCCCTCGCCACCGAAATGCCAACTAGTTCACATTTGCAAGGCACTGCCATATAGTGGAGCTATAAAATAAGGTGCCCCTCCGCGCCGACAACAACAAAACAGGAAACACACCGTGCGACAATTTTCCTTATTCGCGCCGCTGCTCATCGCAGCAGCGTTGCTGCACGCCTCGGCATTACATGCTGAACAGCACAACAGTCGCCTCAGCTTGGAAGCCTTGATGGTTCACGAGGCCGCCCGCCAGTTGCACTCGGCAGAATCTACCGAGGCGGCCCACCACTGGTTACTCAGCAACTCAGAAATTGCCCGCCGCTACGTTCACGACCCGCTGTTGCGGCTGCGCATCCTGTCCACTGCGCACTACCACGCCACCTTGAACCAGCTGCCACCGGAATTGGTGTTGTCGGTTATTGCCGTAGAAAGTAGCTTCAACCCGCTGGCCACCTCAAAGGTGGGTGCCAGGGGACTGATGCAAGTGATGCCATTTTGGCGGGAAGAATTGGGAACAGGTAGTGACAACCTCTACGACATTGAGGTCAATATCCGCTACGGCTGCCAAATTTTGAAACGCTACCTAGAACGGGAGGATGGCAACCTACACCGGGCGCTGGCCCGCTACAATGGTTCGCTGGGTAGCTCGCGCTATCCACTCAAGGTGCTGCGGCGCTGGCACGGCTTTGACGACGACCTCTACGAGGCCCACCCATTACTGCTGGCCCAGCGCTAACACGCACACCGGCTAAGGCGCCAGAAACTCGTAGCGCCACACCCCCTCTTCCAAATAACAGCGGTTGCGAGCACCGGCGGCAGCGGGATTTTCCTGATCGTAACCGGCATCACCGGTATAGAGCATACACACGGCACCGTGGTGCTCGGTCAGGCGCGGATGAATATCCGGAACATCGCGATCGGCATAAAACTGCTGCGCCTGCCCGACCGTACTGCAGTGTGCCAACTCACTTAGGGTCACCAGTGTTGGTGGCATTAGCGCCAGCTCACCCGCGCGATGGGCACAAATAAAGTCCGCCGGACTGCCCCACTGGTGGGCGTCCATTTCCTCACCGTCAACGCATACCGACTGACCCGCGCCGTCGCACAGAAAAAACGCCGTCGCATAGCGCCGGCGCATATGAGCCGGCGTCGTCCAATAGGCCATTAACTGTAAACCTTCCTCAGCCAATCTCAGCGCGGCCTCCTCCTGGGATTCGCGAATAGCCGCCAACTGAAAAGCCCGCATACGATTGCCGTCCGCGTCGCGAAAATCCTCCGGGTCTACCGAGCCGCCAGGAAACACCCAGTGGCCGGCACCGAGGCGCATCTGCTCATGGCGGCGCAGTAACAATACCTCTAAGCCACCGCCGGTATCGCGCAACACCACCGCCGTAGCCGCCAATTGAATATTACTATCGCCTGTCACACCCAATGCTCCTCTAACGCGGCAAGCAAACGCCTGGGCTGCGGCCCGATACGGAAATTTTCCGGCAAGTCGACGTAGCGAATCACCCCCGCTTCGTCGACCAACAACAGCGTTGGCAACACCGTATCGCTGACTGCCGGCCCGACGCCAAAGGGCGTACCAAAGGGATGAATAATATCCAGTGCACGCGCCGCCTCCAGCGAGGGGTCACTGTAGAGTTCCACCTCTTCGGGCAGCCCGGCGAGTATTTTTTTACTGGCCGCAACCGGTTGGCTACTGATCAACGCCACCCGCATGCCGTAATCAATAAAATTCTGACAGTACAGAGAAAACTCGTGCAACTGGCTGCGGCACAGTGGACACCAATTGCCGCGAAAAAACAGCAACAGTGTTTTGCGTCCCTGAAATTCGCTAGACGCCCTGACTTCGCCAAGACTGCCACGCAGCTTAAACAGCGGTAGAGGGCGGCCCACCGCCAACAAGGGGTTGTCATCACGATCCAGGTAGGAATACCAAAACACATAGAGCAGCACCCCGCCCAGGCCAAGGCTCAAAGCGTACACCGTGGGCAGCGGCTGCATTTCTATCACCACCAGAAAAGCCCCCAGTAACGCCGCGATCAACTGGACAACGATAAAACGACTGACATGGAGAAAGGCGGCACTGTAAAGCAGGAGCACAAACAGCGGCACCGGCGTCACCGACAACCAAGCGCCAAACCAGGATAGGCTAAACCCACTGCCGAACAACATTTGCCAGGCACAGTGCAACGACGCCGCAACACATAGCAGTAAATAAGGTAAAACAAAGAAGCGCTTTGCCAGCGCCTTTATTAGAGTCATAAGTGGTCTTTATGGCCGTTAGTGATCTATATAGCCGCTTTTCCGTAAATTATCGTGGCAGCCACCCTGTTCAGCGCCGGCAATCTGCGCTAGCGTAAAGCCCTAGCATTGACCCGATCTTTTGGATTTGCTGTGTTTTCAGCAATAGCGAGACAGGCCATTAGGACATAGACTATTTCGGTATTCAATCTTGGACTCGAGCCCAGAGCGATTTAAATAAAGTTGTATTAACTCGCCTGTCGAAACATTTAAGACAACACAGGAAGTATTGGCGACTATGGCAAAGCTCTCCCTTATGGATCTGGCTTTTTTTCTCACTGAGACAGAAGCCAGCCCAAAGCACGTCGGCGGCATGATGATGTTCCGCAAGCCCCCGAAAGCCGGCCCCGACTTTGTTGAAAAAGCGGTGCGCGAATATGTCGGCTGCAATGCCGATATTCGCCCGCCATTCAACCAGGTGGTCAAATTCAGTACGTTCTCCACCCCCAGCTGGCAAGACGCCGCCGATTTCAACATCGAAGACCATGTCTTTAGCCATCGCCTAGAAGGCAGGGATTTTCGCGAATCCCTCTACGAGCTGATTGGCGAGCTGCACAGTCCCAAAATGGAACGTGACCGGCCGATGTGGGAAATTCACATTATCGAAGGCATCGACGACAAACGCTTCGCGGTCTATACCAAACTGCATCACGCCTATGCCGACGGCGTTACCATGTCGTCGATACTCGCCAAAAGCCTCAGCCAATCACCACGCGCCCACAAAGTGACCCCGATGTGGTCGGTCATTCCGGAAAGCCGCTTGGAAAATGCCGCCGACAGTGTGTCGATCATGAAGGTGCTGGCCAAGCTGGGGGGCCGCTCCAGCGACTATTTCCGCTCGGCCTTGGGCCTGTCTAAGCTCAGCGCGCAGCTGGCGCTAGAGGCGATGAAACTGACCAAGAATGCGGTGGCCGTGCCCTATCAGGCCAATCCCAATACCCCGCTCAATGGCCACGTCACCCCCGGCCGCCAAATTGCCACCGCGGCCGTGCCGATGGAACGCGTTAACGCACTGCGCAGCCTGACCCGCTCCACTCTCAACCATATCGCCCTAACCTGTATCGACGGCGCCCTGCACCGCTATTTGCAGGACTGCGAGGCCGATATCAACGAGCCGATCACCATCCAGATGCCGGTCAACCTGCGACGCCAGGGCGACAACAGCATGGGCAACAAGATCGGCATTGTATTGGTGGAATTAGCCAACAAAACCACCGACCCTTACGAGCGCCTGCGCGAAATTGGCTTTACCCTGCGCAATGTCCGCTACCAGGTCGACGGCGTACCACCAGCCTCGGTAATGGCCTACACCGTACTGCTCGGCAGTATTGCCCAGCTCACCGAACTGCTTAAGATTGACGACAAGCTGCCGCCACTGGGCAACACCCTGGTATCCAATGTGCCGGGGCCGGTCAAACCCCTGTATTTGAAAGGCGCAAGACTGGAGGAAATGTACCCAATCAGTGCATTGCCGCCCGGCTGTCATCTCAATATCACCTTGTACAGCTACGATGGGCGCCTGCAATTTGGTTTAGTCGCCAGCGCGGCACTTCCCAAACTGGAAGTACTCAGCGATTATATCCACGACGCGTTTGCCGACCTGGAGAATGCGGTGTCTCCAACATTGCTAGAAAAAAATAAAAAAGCCGTGGGCTAAACCACGGCATTACAAAAGCAAAAAAATCTCGCGCTTTCCTCGCGAAAGCCATACTGCCGCCAGCCACGCGACTGCGGTACGGGGAGTATTTTTTAAAACACTTGGAGAAGCTCTATGAGTTATTTTGTTACCGGTGGTACCGGTTTTATCGGCCGTTTTCTAATTGAACGTTTGGCGCGACGCAAGGGCACCATTTATGTGCTGGTGCGCCGCAGTTCCAAACAAAAATACCAAGACCTGCTGGACAAAACCGGGCTGAGCAAAGAACGCCTGGTACCGGTATGGGGTGACTTGTCGAAAAACAAACTGGGCATCAGCGCCAAGGAAATGGCCAAGCTCAAAGGTGAGATCAAACACTTTTATCACCTCGCCGCGATCTACGACCTGAAGGCCGATGCCGAAAGTCAGGAAGTCACCAACATTCAGGGCACCAAAAGTGCCATCGCCGCTGCCGAGGCCATGGAGGCCGGCTGCTTCCACCTAGCGAGCTCCATCGCCGCCGCAGGCCTGTACAAGGGCGTGTTCCGCGAGGATATGTTCGAAGAGGCCGAGGGCCTTAAGCACGCCTACTTCCGCACCAAGCACATCTCCGAGGGGCTGGTGCGCAAGGAGTGCAGCATTCCCTACCGTATCTATCGCCCGGCAATGGTGGTGGGCGATTCTAAAACCGGGGAAATGGACAAGGTCGACGGCCCCTACTACTTCTTCAAACTGATTCAGAAGCTGCGCTACCGTATACCGCAGTGGTGCCCGATCATCGGCATTGAAGGCGGCCAGATGAATATCGTGCCGGTCGACTACGTCGCCGACGCCATGGACTACCTGTCCCACAAGCCTAAACTCGATGGCCAGTGCTTCCACCTGGTTAACCCCAATGCCCACAAAGTCGGCGAAGTGCTAAATATTTTTGCCAAGGCCGCCCACGCCCCCAAAATGGCGCTGCGTATCGACTCGCGGATGTTTGCCTTTATCCCGCCGTCGATCACTGGCCTAGTTAAAAATATGCCGCCGGTCAAACGCCTGACCAATGCGGTGTTGGCGGACTACCATATTCCCGCTGACGGTCTGCAGTTTATGAATATGCCGACCCGCTTCGACGCCCGTGCCACCGAGAAAGCCTTGAAGGGTAGCGGCATCGAGCTGCCCGAACTCGAAGAGTACGCCTACAAGCTGTGGGACTACTGGGAGCGCAACCTCGACCCCGACCTGTTCAAAGACCGCAGTCTGCGGGGCAATGTTGAAGACAAGGTGATTGTCATCACCGGTGCCTCATCGGGCATCGGCAAGGCCAGCGCACTGAAACTCGCCGAAGCCGGCGCCCAAGTGGTACTGGTGGCGCGCAGCCTGGACAAGCTCGAAGAAACCCAGAAAGAAATTTCCGCCCTGGGTGGCACCAGCTTTGCCTATACCTGCGATGTCTCCAACCTGGAGTCCTGTGACGAATTAGTGGCGACACTATTGAAAAATCACGGTCACGTCGACGTGCTGGTCAACAACGCCGGTCGCTCAATTCGCCGCTCGCTGGAACTGACCTTCGACCGCTTCCACGACTTTGAGCGCACCATGCAGCTCAATTACTTTGGCGCGATCCGTCTGATCATGGGCCTGGCCCCCTCCATGCTGGAGCGCAAAGCCGGCCACGTTATCAATATTTCGTCGATCGCCGTGATCGTCGGCACCTCGCCTCGCTTCTCGGCCTACGCCGCGTCAAAGTCGGCACTGGATGCCTTCTCGCGCAGCGCCGCGGCGGAATTTTCCGATCGCAACATCGCCTTCACCACCATCAATATGCCGCTGGTGCGCACACCGATGATCGGCCCCACCTCGATCTACAATGCGGTGCCGACGCTGTCGCCAGAAGAAGCGGCAGATATGATCTGCGAAGCGATTGTGAAGCGTCCCAAGCGAATTGCCACCGGCCTGGGTATTACCATGCAAGTGCTGAACGCGGTGATGCCCAAAGCCACCGAGATCATTATGAACACGGTATTCCGCACCTTCCCGGACTCCGCTGCGGCCAAGGGCGAGGGCGAGGACGGCAAAACCGAAGCCTCTTCCGAGCAGGTGGCACTGGCGGCAGTGCTCAAAGGGATTCACGTATAAGTCCAGCGCGACTTATCGAGAAACCGCTGCCAAAGGCCCTGCAGGCAACGCCTGCAGGGCCTTTTTATTTTTAGGAAAGTGAAATCTGGCCAGCGACTGCCCCGCAGACCCTTAGCGATCGGCTTTAATAAAACAGCAGCGGGTGACGAAGATCGGCGCGGAGTAATTCATCCAGCGCCAGTTGCCGGTCTTCGGGGTAAAGCGTGGTAATGGTCAGCCTCGGCTCGGAAGCAAAGGCCGTTGGCCCCAGCGCGCCCACCGCCGTACTGACACTGAAAAATCGCCGCATCGCGCCATCGATGGCCAGCTGCACACGAAAGCTCGCCATCGGCTCCACCGCCGCCGCGCGCTGTTGCCAATCGGCCGGCACCGAGGGGTAGCGGCACAGCCGCTCCAGTGTCGCCTGCACGTCGGCATCGGCAGTGAACAAGGCCGACTGCTGAATTGACATCAAAATGGCCGACAGGGTGTCTTCCCAATTGCTGACCGCGTTCTCTGCCGACTGCGAACTGAACATAAAGTCGTAGAAATTGCGCATCTCGCGCAGCTCTCCAGCCGGCATCAGCCGCGCATAGAAGCCCACCCAACCGCGATTGACCATCAGGATATTGGCGGAGTGATCAACCAGCGACGCCGGGTAGGGATCGAGCGCACTCAGCGTCATAATCATCGCATTGCGCAGCCACTTCAGTTCCGGCGACTCGAAGTCCACCCGCTCTTCACTGGGGGCAAAACCCGCAGCGATCAGCAGGTGGCTGAGATCGCGGCGACCGAGTTTGAGCACCCGGCCGATGTCGCGCACCATGGCCTCGCTGGGGCGGCTGCTGCCGTTCTCCATGCGACTGATATGGCGCGGCGAGCTGTCGAGCTCAAAGGCCAGCTGCTCCTGGCTGATGCGGTGCACGCCGCGCCAAAACCTGAGAAATCGCCCAAAACTCGATGCCGCAACTACCAAAACAATTCCGCCTGCAAATGCCGATGTGGGCTTGGATAGTACCCCTCTGGGGCGGCGGCCTCAATCCGCGCCCAGCGCCTCAGTCGACTAAGTCGACAGGCACACTGAGTTCCATCGACAGCAGCATCTGCGCCAGCGCCTTGCCCTGGGAATCGACTCGCAGCGAAGCACTACCGCCGCCCCCCAGCGCCTCGCTCATCAAAAAATTGAAGGCCTTAAAACCGGGCACATCAAAGCGCTGCACTCGCCCCGCCACCAGGTGGGCAAAATACTCGGCCACGGCCTCCTCGCTCAGCGCGCTGGCGATATAGGGCAGATAGTCGGCGCGACGGGCTATCACCCCGATATTGGCGTAATTGCCTTTATCGCCACTGCGGGCGTAGGCCAATTGTTCCAGCGTCACCCTGCGCAACGCCCCATCGGCTGTTGTGGTGAAAGCCTCATAGCGCCGCCCCGGCGCCGGCGCGGATGACTCGCCGGGGTAGCAGCGCTCACTGATTACCTGCTCATTGAGCTGCACCATCACCGGCACCTCGGTCTTGGGCAGCAGCGCGGAATGCACCCGAATTAAGGGACTGGGCGACACCCGGCCCGCACCGAAGCCGCTCATGCCCGGCGCCGCCGAGGTCGCCAGGTAGGCGAACTCATGAGAGGCAAAGATCAGGGCCTCGCGGCTGTCGTGGTGCAGCCCGTACTTGGCCATGACCTCTCGCACACCGCTATTGCGGGCATGGGGGCCATAGGTATCTTCGGCGCCGATAATCTCGATACACACCTGCTTAAAATCGCCCCAGCCACGCTCGACAAACACCTGCTGGCAGCGGCTTACCCAGGCATTGAGACTGGCGCGCGCCTTGGCCGGGGCGCGCAGGCCACCGATAAACGCTGTGCCCATCAATCGATAGCCATCGACCCAGGTCGCACAGACCTTGTAGCTGTCACCCGGCGCGCGACCGCGGGCGTTGCTGACCCGCAGGCGATTATCGCCCAGCTCCTGCAAGCGGACATCGCTAAAATCACAGGCCACATCGGGCAACAGGTAATTGGCCGGATCACCAATCTCATAGAGAATTTGCTCGGCCACGGTGGCACTGCTCACCATGCCGCCGGTGCCCGGCGCAATGCCCACCACAAAGCTGCCATCGCCACTGACTTCAGCAATGGGATAGCTCATCGTTGAGAAATCCGGCACCAGCTGCCAGTCGGTAAAATTGCCGCCGGTGCACTGGGCGCCGCATTCCAATACGTGACCGGCCAACGCCGCCTGGGCGAGACGATCGTAATCATTGTCGGCCCAGCCAAACTCGTGCATCAGCGGCGCGATCACCACCGCGCTGTCCACCACCCTGCCGGTGACCACAATATCGGCACCAGCGGCCAGCGCCTCGGCAATGGGCTTCGCGCCGAGATAGGCATTGATGCTGGCGAGCTTGTCCGGCAGCGGCGCGCCGCTCTCCATCTCGGGCAGTCCGCGCTCGGCCAACTCGCCTTGGCGAGGCGACAAGTCGTCGCCATAGACACCGGCGATATTCAGCGACAAACCGCTGTCCGCCGCCAGCTTTTGCAGGGCCGCCATACAGGCCGGGACATTCACGCCGCCGGCATTGGCGATCACCTTTATGCCCTTGGCGGCGCAGTCGGCCAATACATCGCGCATCGCCACCGTGACAAAATCCACCGCAAATCCCAGGCGCTCATCGCGCGCCCGCGCCTTGGCGAGAATGCCCATCGTCACTTCGGCCAAATAGTCGAATACCAAATAATCCAACTCGCCCTTGTCGACCAACTGCCGGGCGGCGAGCTGGCTGTCGCCGTAAAACGCCGACGCACAACCGATTCTGACCACTTTCTCGTCCATCACACCTCCTCCGCGGCGCTGACTTCGGCCAATAACTGGCGCGCCTTCACCTGCATGCCGCGCTCGCAGCTAATACTGCTCACCACACCGTCCACGCCGGCTTTGAGAGGGTGCTCCATTTTCATCGCCTCCAACACCACCAGCGTTTGGCCTTTGGTCACCGCCTCACCGACGCCGACCAGCACCTCGACAATCGCGCCGTCCATCGACGCCTTCACCTGACCGCTGCCAGCGGCGCCGGCCACCTCGGCGGGGGCATGACTGAGGTCGTCAAAGGCGTAGTGGCCGCTGCCATCGTCCAGATACAGGCGGTCGCCGTCGAAGGCGTAACTAAAGCGCCGGATCACACCCTGCTCATCCACCACACAGTATTGGCCATCGGCGCTGAGCAGACCTAACTCCAGCTGCTCACCCGCCACGCTCACCCAGCGCCGCTCGCCTTCGGCTTGTAGATTGACGGTGTAGCGCCGGCCCCCACAGGCCAAACTGAACACATAACTCTGCGGGGCACTGCGACGCCACGCAAAACCGCTGTCAGCCTGGGCCACCCCCTTTTGGAAGTAGAGCAGTGCCGCCCGCGCCAGGCAGCTCAGCGCGGGGCCGGTATCGGCCAAACTCGCATCCTCACTGCAGTGTTGGTCGATAAACGCGGTGGTCGCCTGACCGGCAATAAACTGCGGGTGGCGCAGCACATTCTGTAGAAACAGCTTGTTGTTGTTGACGCCGAGCAGCACGCTGTCCTGCACGGCCGATGCCAAGCGCCGCAGGGCCTCCTCGCGACTCGGCGCCCAGCAAATCATCTTGGCCAGCATGGGGTCGTAGTGGGGGCTGACCCACTGCCCTTCAACAATGCCGCTGTCGAGCCTGAAACCGTCGCGCTGCGGGGTTTGCCAACGCGCGACCACCCCGGTCTGCGGCATAAACTGCGCACGCGGGTCCTCGGCATATAGCCGCACCTCAACGGCGTGCCCATTGAGTACAACCTCGCTCTGCTGCAGCGGCAGGGGCTCGCCGCTGGCAACCCGCAGCTGCCACTCCACCAGATCCAGGCCGGTGATCATCTCGGTCACCGGGTGCTCGACCTGCAGACGGGTGTTCATTTCCAGAAAATAAAAATTGCGCTCGGCATCGACCAGAAACTCCACCGTGCCGGCGCCGCGATACTGGCAGGCCTGCGCGGCGGCCACCGCCGCCTCGCCCATGCGCTGGCGCAGGGCCTCGTCGACAAAGGGCGACGGCGCCTCCTCCACCACTTTCTGGTGGCGGCGCTGCACCGAGCAGTCGCGCTCTCCGAGGTAGATACAGTTGCCCTGCTTGTCGGCAAATACCTGTATTTCAATATGGCGAGGCTGCTGCACGGCTTTCTCTAGAATCAGTTCATCACTGCCAAAGGCCGACAGCGCCTCGGAGCGCGCCGTGCGAATCTGCTCGGCGAGTTCATCTGCGCGCTCAACCAGGCGCATACCCCGACCACCGCCGCCCGCAGAGGCCTTGACCATCAGTGGAAAGCCGATGGTTTTGGCCTCGCTGATCAAGCGCTCATCGCCTTGCTCGGCGCCCTCGTAGCCCGGCACGCAGGGCACACCCGCCTCGAGCATGGCAATTTTGGACAGGCGCTTGCTGCCCATCAATTCAATGGCCTCGGCCGACGGCCCGATAAACACGATACCGCGCTCTTCACAGGCGCGGGCAAAACCGGCGTTTTCCGATAAAAATCCGTAACCGGGGTGAATGGCATCGGCGCCGGTTTTGGCCGCCGCGTCGAGAATCGCCTCGACCCGCAGGTAGGACTCAGACACCGCCGCCGGGCCAATGCACACCGCCTCATCGGCCTGCGCCACATGGGGGGCATCGCGGTCGGCCTCACTGAACACCGCCACACTGCGGTAACCCATGGCGCGGGCGCTGCGAATAACCCGCAGGGCAATTTCGCCGCGGTTGGCGACCAGTATTTTCGTAATGTTTGTCATGCTTGCTGCTTCCCCAACTTAAACCCAGTTTGGCTTGCGCTTGTCGATAAATGCCCGCGTTCCTTCCTGCCCCTCGGCACCATTCAGCGACTGTGAAAACAGGTCGGAGGCGTGATCGAGAAGCGATTCCAATTCCATGTCGCCAACCTGCATCAGCAGTGCCTTGGTCGCGGCCGTCGCCTCCGGCGCACAGCGGCGCAGGGCCGCGGTGGTTTTGGCCAGCTGCGCGTCGAGCTGCTCGGCATCCTCGGCAACAAAGTGCACCAGGCCTATCTTCGCCGCCTCGCGGCCGTCTATGCGCTCGCCGGTTAGCGCCAGCCGGCGCGCCTGGGTCAGTCCGACCCGCAGCACCACGAAGGGGGCGATTTGCGCGGGAATAATGCCCAGCCCTGTTTCCGGCATGGCAAATTTGGCGTCGGCACGGGCGATCGCCACATCCGAAATACAGGCCAGACCGAAACCACCGCCCAGCACCGCCCCCTCCAGCAGCGTGATAACTAACTGCGGCGCCTTATTCACCTGGGTAATCATATGGCCGAAGCTGCGATTAAAATTCCACGCAGCTTGCTCGGCGGACAGCGGCTGGCCGTGCTCGTCCACAGCGCCGTCGTTCATCCCGGCGATATCGCCGCCGGCGCAGAAATTCCCCTCGGCGCCGCGCAGCACCACCGCGCGCACGCTGCGGTCGTCGGCGATGGCGTCGAACACCGCCATAAGCTCTGACACCAAGGCTTTGTTCATGGCATTGCGTTTTGCCGGGCGATTCAGCGTAATGTTGAGCACCCCCTCATCGAGGGCCAGCAACAGTTCCTTACATTCGGGCAACATCGCTTGTCTCCTTTCGCACTTACAGGCGGGCAATACCAAAGGTATTGGCGGTGAGTGAACGCGCATCGCCCTCTCGGCAGATACTCAGCACAAAGGCCAAAACACTGCGGGTATCGCGCGGGTCGATAATGCCGTCGTCCCACATCCGCGCGGTGTTGGCCAGGGCGTGGGATTTCGCCGCCATGGTGTCCACGGTGTCTTTTTCCAGCGCGTCGAGCATTTCCTCGCTTACCTGACCGGCGCGGCGCATCTTCGCCTCGGCAACCTGACGCATCACGCTGCCCGCCTGGGCGGGCCCCATCACCGACACCACGCTGCGCGGCCAGGCAAACATAAAGCGCGGCTCCATGCCGCGACCGCACATGGCATAATTGCCCGCGCCGTAGGAGCCGCCCACCACAATGCTGATGCGCGGCACGCTGGCGTTGGTCACCGCCTGAATCAATTTGGAGCCGTGTTTGATAATACCGCCCTGCTCGGCCTCGGTGCCGACGATGAAACCGGTGGTGTTATGTAAAAACACCAGTGGCGTTTGGGACTGCTCGCAGAGCTGGATAAACTGACCGGCCTTGGCCGCGCCCTTGGCAGTGATCGGGCCGTTGTTGCCAATCACCCCGCAGGCAATGCCTTCAATCGCGGCGTGACCGCAGATAGTGCCGATATCGAAGTCGGGCTTAAATTCGAGAAAGTCCGAGGCATCGGCAATGCGGGCGATAATTTCGCGGACATCGTAGGGCGTTTTCGGGTCCTCCGGCACGATGCCCAGCAGCTCTTCCGCGTCGTAGCGCGGCGGCTGGAACTCCGCCTGACGATGGCCGGGCTGCGCCTTGTTCCAGTCCAGTTTGGCCGTCACCTCGCGGGCGATGCGGATACCGTCGGCGTCATTTTCCGCCAGATAGTCGGCGGTGCCGGCGACCTCGGCGTGCATTTCCGCGCCGCCAATTTCCTCGTCACTGGCCACCTCGCCAGTCGCCGCCTTGAGCAGCGCCGGGCCGGCAAGGTAGACCGTCGACTGGCGGCGAATCATGATCACGTAGTCGGACAAGCCCGGCTGGTAGGCGCCGCCCGCCGTGGCACTGCCGTGTACCACGGTGATTTGCGGAATCCCCATGGCCGACAGTTTGGCCTGCACCGCAAAGCCCGAGCCCGAGGGGCCAAAAAAATCCCCCAGCAACTTCAAGTTGCCGCCGCCGCTTTGCGCCAGGGTGAGCACCGGCAGCTTGTTGTCGATGGCGATGCGCATCATCCGCTGGCGTTTGGCGCTGCCCAGCGGGGTGATACTGCCGCCCTTGGTCAGGTAATCGTCGACCATCACCATGCAGCGCACCCCGCCAACATAGCCAATGCCGGCGATGCAACTGCCGCCGGCGGCGCTGCCGTCGCGGTCTTCTTCCTGCATATAGCCGCACAGCGTCGACAGTTCCAGGTAGGGCGAGCCGGCGTCGAGGAGGCTGCTGAGGCGCTCGCGGGGCGGCAGTAAACCGCGCTCGCGATAGCGCGGCACTTTCTGCTCTGCGGCGGCAATCACCCGCTGTTCAATGCCGCGAAACTCGGCAATCGCCTCGCGCATAACGTCGGCGTTGCGCTGAAAGCTGGGGGATCGGCTGTCGATCTGCGATTCTAGTGTCGCCATGGTTGTTTCCTTGCTGTGTTCACGATGACTTGTTGCGACCGGGGTGGGTGCCCATCAATTTACAGATAATGCCCAGCATCACTTCATCGGCGCCGCCACCAATGGAGGTCAGGCGGGTATCGCGGTAGGCGCGGGCGATGGGGTTGTCCCACATAAAGCCCATGCCTCCCCAGTACTGCAGACAGGAGTCGGTCACTTCCCGTGCCAGACGCCCCGCCTTGAGCTTGGCCATCGACGCTTTCATGGTGACGTCGCCACCGTTGATATATTCCTCCACTGCGCTGTATACCAAGGCGCGCAGCGCCTCGACTTCGCACTGCAGTTCGGCCATGCGAAAGTGCACCACCTGATTGTTCAGCAGCGGCTGGCCAAAAATTTCCCGCTCGCGGGCGTAGTCAATGGTCTGCTCAATACAGGACTCCATGCCCTTAATTTGCCCGGCGGCGGCATACAGGCGCTCTTCCTGAAACTGCAACATCTGGTAAATAAAGCCCTGACCTTCCTCGCCGATGCGGTAGCGTTGCGGCACCCGCACATCGTCAAAAAATACCTGCGCAGTATCCGAGGAACGCATACCCAGTTTGTTTAGCCGCGGCGAAAACGATACGCCGGGGGTCTTGGTGGGGACGATAATCAGCGATTTATTGCTGTGCGGCTTATCGTCACTGGTATTGGCCAGCAGGCAGAGGTAGTCGGCCTGGGTGGAATTGGTAATCCACATCTTGGTGCCGTTAATCACATAGTCGTCGCCGTCTTTGCGCGCGCTGGTTTTTATCGCCGCCACATCCGAGCCGGCGTGGGGCTC
>NZ_JBFIGO010000022.1:0-35061 GCF_041602295.1 Spongiibacter sp.
CACATTCGCTTTCGCAGCCCTCATCCAAGCCGGCGTAGCCCGCATCTTTGTAGCGGGCTCGATGGCCAATCATTTGTTTAGACACAGCTTCGCCCTCTCTATTCAACGAGATCGTTCCCTATCCCAGGCCTTAATCCCTGTACCGAGCTGACGCCCTAGTTAACAGGGCCGAGTCCGTCGCCGCACCGCCCTACCGGAAAGCCTCCTACGGCCCAGGGAAATTGTTACGATTTCCGACATCCCAAGTCCCTATAGGCAAGGTAATTTTCATGTTTATCGGAGTTTAAGAATAGTTGAATGTCCGCATAGGGGCCGACAGATAAACCCTAGAATCACTAACCCAGTAACCCTATTGGAGAGCGGAAATTCCCAGTAAGAAACTTCCTGCCAGCAGTTACCGATAAAGTGCAGAAAAATTAGCTAATCACTCGAGTTAACATTGAGGTAAACACCGTACCGCGGGCCGCGATGACCTGGCCGAATAGCGCGGTTTTGTCGAGCTTAGCGCGGCCTTATCTTAAATCACCGCTTGGCGCAGGGCGGCAAGCTATACAGGCTCGATCACCGCGGTGAATTCAGGAATAGATAAATTCGTCGTCACCACCCGGCGAGCAAGCGCCTGGCGACCTTAGGCCCGCAGCGCTTGCCGCGCAGACGGTGTTGATCAAATAAGGGGGGGGGACAAAAAAACGCGAGGCAAGCGGCCGTTACGTCTGCGGCAGAAATGTCTTTACCCAGCTTAGGGCGTCATCACGATTACTAAATAAGCGGTGTTCGAAGCCGGCTTCCCGGTAGCACTTTTCATAACAGCTATTCATATACGCAGAACTTTCAACCCCTTTGCCTATCACCATGGCACTGGCGCGGGGTGCCAAGCCATTGGCCTTCATCTCTTTCAGGTAGTCGCCAAATACCCCTATACATTCATCCGGCGCCAAACTCGATTTTTCAAAGATGATCACCTCTACCCAGGGACCGACCCGCTGCTGGAAGCGCTGGATAATCTCAGGCTCAACCTGGGCGAATGCTTCGAGCAGTTCGACGTTGAACGGCCCCTCCGCCTGGTACACCACAAGGTTGCCCTCGAAGGAAAAACTGATTCGACCGTGTGGCCTGAATTTCCCTATATCAGCGTCATCAGTACTATACTCGTCCACAGCGACCTCACTGCATCGTGGCCAAATGTCATTCTAGGACAATTCGCCAGAACTCAAGATCGGTATATACCCTAACGCCCCCTAACACTTCGCGCTAAACGCTAGAACCGCGGCCGGCACAGTATCTATACAAGCAATAAGATACATTGCATTGATCCGCGACAGCAGGGCTGGCGCAAGCTGAACCGGGCATAATGCTTCACAGCCTGAGCTGGTAGCGCTACGCGGCGTCGCTGTCTGCCGAGCAGGCGCCGCCGGCGACGAAGTCTGCCACCATCTCCCACACAGAGGCTTGGCGAAGGATGGCGCGATGACCAAAGCCCTCTGTTGCCACCAAGCGCGCGGCAGGCCAGCGCTGGGCGATTGCCTCGGCGTCGGAGAACGGTATTTCTCTATCGTCGCGGTCGTGTATAAGCAAGCCAAGACTATCAGATTGAGCCAGCAGTTCCGCGACATCCAAGTCCTCGACCGGGCGCCCAGCCCTTCGATTGGGAAAAGCCACAGACCTGGCGCTCGGCACTCGAGGGAGCTCGCGCCGTCTATATCACCTACCAACCCGACCTGGCGGTGGCCGCCGCCAGCGCCGCCATTCAACAATTAGTGGAACTGGCCAAACAACTTGGTATCGATCATCTGATATTGCTGTCCGGACGCGGAGAGGCCGGCGCGCAACGGGCGGAAAAGATAGTGCAGGACAGCGGCCTGAACTGGAATGTGGTTCGCGCCAGCTGGTTCGCACAAAACTTCAGCGAGAGTTTTATGCTCGACGGCATCCTGGCAGGGCAACTCGCCCTACCCGCCGACCAAGTGCTGGAACCCTTTGTCGACGCCGATGATATCGCCGACGTCGTCGTCGCAACACTCACCAACCCGGCCTTACAGCGGCAAATTTTCGAAGTCTCCGGGCCTCGTGCGCTGCGCTTTTCCGACTGCGTACATGCAATTAGCCAGGCCTGCGGGCGCCCTATTCAATATAGACCGATCCCACTAGCGCCGTTTTTGCAAGCACTCGCGCGCAGTGGCGCCAGCCAAGAGATGCGCGGATTAATGGCCGAGCTTTTCGGCGAAGTGCTCGATGGCCGCAACAGCCATATTGCCAATGGTGTTGAGCAGGCACTGGGGCGACCCGCAGCCGATTTTTCAGACTATATAGCCAAAACCCTGGCCAGCGGCGTTTGGACCCCGGCTATACCAGCGACTGCAGATTAACTAGCGGAGCCCCGACAGACTCTAAGAACGCCCTACCACCGTGCGCAGCCACTAAGCCTGCTGCTGATGAAGCTGCTCCATTAGGGCGTCCTTGTCTTGCCACAGCTCGGTCACCCACTGCTGAAACTCGTAACGAAAGCTTTCGTCTTCGCCATAGCTGCGATTCATAAATTCTGCGGGAATCGGCTTTTTCTGCACACGAACTTGAAGTTTACTCACCCTGCCGCACAGGAAGTCGCTAAACGATGGCTGCGTGTGACCGGGGTAGGCGATCGTAATATCGACCAGGGTATTAATACTATTGCCCATGGCACCGATCACAAAGGCGATCCCACCCGCCTTGGGCTTTAACAACCATTTATAGGGCGACTGCTGGGCCTCGTGTTTGACGGGGGTAAAGCGCGTGCCTTCTAGAAAATTAAAGACAGCCACCGGCAAATGTTCAAATTTTTCACAGGCGCGACGGGTACTTTCAAAGTCCTGTCCACGCTTTTCCGGATGCTTTTCCAGGTACTCCTTGCTGTAGCGTTTCATAAACGGGAAATCCAGCGCCCACCAACACAGCCCGATCACCGGCACCCAGATCAATTCCTGCTTCAAGAAAAACTTGAGCATGGGGATCTTGCGATTCAATAAGTACTGCAAAATAAAAATATCAGCCCACGACTGGTGGTTAGACGTAACCAGGTACCACTGGTCCTTATCCAGTTGCTCAATCCCCTCAACATCCCACTGCATGTTCTGGGTCAGCCGCATCCACACCGCATTCAGGCTAATCCACAGCTCGGCAATTGCGATTGCCGCCGCGGTAAAGCCGCTCTGCCAGCTCCGCACCGGAAGCAAGAATCTCAACAGCGACACCAGCATTAAGAAAGGCGCGAGTAACAATGTGTTAATCACCAGCAAACTGCCCGCAATACATCCTCTTATGACGGGCGGCAAAAACGACAACATCGACGAATTCCTCTAGAGCTCATTTATTGTTAGCAGTGCCAACACACAGGCCCAACAAGATACCGTAGCGCACCCGCCAGACTCAACTACCCATACCGGAAACCCCACCGCAGCGCGGCGGCGGTGTACATACCGCCCTATACCCGCTCCAATAACAAGCTGCGCATGGCCATCGCCGCCGACGACAACTGATGGCGCCGCCGGCAAATAATACCGACTCGGCGCTCTATGCCGGGGCCCGCAATCGGCCGGCACAGGGCGCCCAGTTGCAGCATCTGCTCGCGACACAATGCCGGCACCACCGCCACGCCCAGGCCCGCGGCCACCATCGCGCCCACCGTGGTGAGCTGAAAGGCCTCAAAAATGCTTGGCGGCTCCCGGCCTTCACGAGCAATCGCCGCGTCGGTCCACAGGCGAGTACTGGAGCCGCGGTTGAGGGTGATCAGTACATCGTTGAGCAGCTGACCCAAACGCAGCTGCCGCCGCGCAGCCAGCGGATGCCCGGCCGGCAACACCGCCACAAAGCGGTCGCTAAACAGCGGCTCAAACTCAATGCCCTCTGCGCTTTCGGGCTCAAAGGCCACCCCCAGCTCCACACGACCACGGCGCACGCTATCAATCAGCTCCTCCATGACGATATCGCGCACGGCAATGTCAATATTGGGAAAACGCTCGCGATATTCAGCCAGCACCGCGGGCAATCGCGAGCTGGCAAACGACGGCATTGCCGCGATACTCAGCTTACCCTGCTGCAGAGCGTAAAGGCGCTGCAAATCAGCAAATGCATCCGACCAGTCGCGCAGCAGGCGTTGGGCCACCGGCAAGAACAGCTCGCCCTCAGGGCTGAGGCACAGGGCCCGTGTCGAGCGCACAAAAAGTGCACCGCCAACCATCTCCTCGAGCTTTTTTACCGCAATACTCAGCGCCGGCTGCGAAATGCTCAGCCGTTCGCTGGCTTCGGCAAAGCTACCGGTCTCCGCAACCGCGACAAAGGCGCGCAACTGTTTAACACTGGCATTCATTTAATTAACATATTAATTAATGATTATTATCAATTTGATAAAAATATACTAACTTGGCAATGTAGGAAAGCTCCACCCACTACAGTTAATCGGCCCAGGCGGATACCCACCATGAAAGCACAGCTTTGGCGGCCCTCGGCAGCGCGCATCGCAGGCAGTAATATGACGCAATTTGCTGCCCACTTGCAGGCGCAGCACGGGCTTACTTTCGACGACTATCAGGCCTTGCAACGCTGGTCTGTGGATCAACCCGAGGTATTCTGGCAAGCGGTATGGGATTTTTGCGACATTCTCGCCTCCCAGACCTCCCCACAGATACTGGTCGATGCCGACAAGTTTCCCGGGGCCCGCTGGTTCCCCAAGGCGCGGCTAAATTTTGCAGAAAACCTGTTGCGCGAGCGCAGCGATAAAATCGCACTGGTTTCACGTTTGGAAAATGGCCAACGCCGGGAACTCAGTTACGCCGAACTCTACCGGCAGGTCAGCCAACTCGCCGCAGCCCTGCGCGGCATGGGTATCGTCCGCGGCGACCGGGTGGCGGGCTTTATGCCTAACATCAGTGAGACTGTCGTTGCCATGCTCGCCACCGCCAGCATCGGCGCGGTGTGGTCGTCGTGCTCACCCGACTTTGGCATCAACGGTGTAATGGACCGCTTTGGTCAGATCAAACCCAAGCTACTATTTGCCTGCGACGGCTATTTTTACGGCGGCAAAAGCCTCGATAGCCTGCCCCGCGTTGCACAAATCCGCGCGCAGATCGACAGCATCGAACAGCTAATCATCGTGCCGTTGAATAAGACCGGCGCGGCAACGCCCATCGATGGCGCCCTGACATGGGATGAGGTGCTGGCCGGGCACCCCGCTAACGAGATTACCTTTGAACAGCTGCCCTTCGATCACCCGCTGTACATAATGTATTCCTCGGGCACCACAGGCGTACCCAAGTGCATTGTTCACAGCGCTGGCGGCAGCCTGATTCAACACCTTAAAGAGCACCGGCTACACTGCGACCTCAAGCCTGACGACGTGTTGTTCTACTATTCCACCTGCTGCTGGATGATGTGGAACTGGCTGATCAGCGGACTGGCCAGCGGCGCCACCCTGGTGCTCTACGACGGTTCGCCGTTTTACCCGCAGCCCCAGTCCCTGATAGACATGGCGGAACAAGAGAACATTAGTATTTTTGGCTGCGGTGCCAAATACCTCGAAGCCCTTCACAAAGCCGACGTCAAGCCGCGGCAAAGCCACCAGCTCAAGTCGCTGAAAGCGCTGCTCTCCACCGGCTCGCCACTGTCCGACGAAAGCTTCCGCTACGTCTACCGTGACATCAAGGACGACATCTGCCTATCGTCGATTTCCGGCGGCACCGACATTCTCTCCTGCTTTGTACTGGGCAACCCCTGCCTGCCGGTCTACGAGGGAGAAATACAATGTATAGGCTTGGGCATGGCCGTTGAAATCTGGAATGACCAGGGCGAGGCGGTGGTCGGAGAGAAAGGCGAAATGGTATGTCGCCGGCCCTTCCCCAGTGCGCCGATCGGTTTCTGGAATGACCCGGACAATACCAAATACCGCGCCGCATATTTTGGCAACTACCCCAATATCTGGTGCCACGGTGACTACGGAGAAATCAATCAGCGCGGCGGCATCATTATTCACGGCCGTTCCGACGCTGTGCTCAACCCCGGCGGCGTGCGTATTGGCACGGCGGAAATCTATCGCCAGGTAGAAAAAATTGACGAGGTCATTGACAGTGTTTGCATCGGCCAACAGCACTGCGGCGATGTCCGCGTGGTACTGTTTGTCCTGTTGCGCGAAGGCCTGCAACTTGATGACGCCTTACAGCAGCGCATCCGCCACACCATTCGCAGCGAAACGACACCGCGCCACGTGCCCGCCAAAATCATTGCGGTCAGCGACATTCCACGCACCATCAGCGGCAAAATTGTCGAGCTGGCAGTGCGCGATGTGGTACACGGCAAAACCGTGAAAAACGTCGATGCACTGGCCAATCCCGAGGCCTTAAAACTCTTTGAAAATCTGCCCGAGCTGGCCAGCTAAGCTGGCCGGCGATTGCGTATCAACCACTGCCGCCAGCCTCTCAGAGAATACCCGGCAGCAGTGCCTTGCGATTGCGCGGATAGTCATCAAAGGTGTGCAGATACCACTGATGATTGCTCAATGCGCGGGGCAGCAGGTTAGCAATCGTCCACAGCACAAATACCGCCCCGGCCAGCGACCAAGTGGCCACCGCCCAGCCGCACCACACCAATAACTCGCCCAGATAATTCGGGCACGAGATGTATTCGTACAGCCAGCCACGGGGGATTTTATAGCCGCTTTCGCCAGGCTTGCGCAGCGCTGCCAGCATCGCATCAGCACGGCGATTAACATGGTAGCCCAAAACAAAAATCGCAATACCAATCACCAGTCGCGGGTCAGTCAACCAGCTGACATCGTAGCTATGGCCCAGCTCCGTCCACGACAAAATAGCCGCATTGAGAAAGGAGATACCGAAGTTGGTCAACAGCGCGATCAGCGGCAGTAACAGCGGCGTTTTATCCCCCGGTTTAACACTGCGCTTAAACGGATAAATAAAGCTTCGCTGGAAGTAATGCGCCTGCCACAGCGCAAAGAGCAGCAGCGGCACCGGCTGAAAGGCGTGATCGCCCATAAAATAAATCAGGGCAAAACCCAGTGATGAGGGCATTTCCATAACCACCCAGGCCCAACGCGTCGGCACCCCGGGCCCCCACCACCAGGCCTTGTCCTCTTCGTCATGCCTGCCGTAGGCCGCCTTGATAAAAAACTGCAACACCACAAACACCAACACCGAGAGTGAGGCATAAGTCAGCAGAAGCAACTCATGAATTTCAATTGCCGTCATAGAAAACGTACCTCACTCAGTTCTTCAGAGCGCTGCCACAGCTGCCGCCCCACCTCGAGGTCCAGTGCCGTCGCGGTCGGCTTCACCCGCACCGGCGGGCCGCGAAACTCGAAGGGGCCCGCCGGACCGTAGTAATCGCCATTGCGAACATCTTCAGCACTCGCGGCATACACGCTCGGCCAAGCGCCGCGCGCCGCGGGCTGGGCAAGCAGCCGATTACCCAGTCGGGCAATCGCCATCCACAGCCGGCGGGTAAGGCTGTGCGGTGCATCGCCGGCAAAGGCCACATTGGTTGCCGCGTAACCCGGGTGAGCCGCGACACTGATGGCCGAGGCCCCCGCCGCGTCAAAACGCCGCTGCAACTCCATGGCAAAACACAGGTTTGCCAGCTTCGCGCGACCGTAAGCGGCCATTTTAGAGTAGCCCCCCTGCCGCCAGTTAAGGTCATCCATGGGCAAACTTCCCTTGCGCGCGGCCAAGCTGGACACCGTTACCACCCGCGGCGCGACCGCCGCATTGAGCAGTGGCATCAATAAGCCGGTAAACGCGAAATGGCCAAGATGGTTCACCGCAAATAACATCTCATGACCGGCGGCATTGCGCTGCAAGGGCAGGCCCATGACCCCGGCATTATTTACCAGCACATCCAACTGCTGACAGCAGTCCAGCACCTGCTGCGCGGCGCGGCGCACCGATGCCAAATCGGCCAGATCCATATCGACTGCGGTAATCTCGGCGCCGGGCACGCGCTGCTGCAGGCGGGCAATAGTCCGCCGCGCCTTTTCCGCGCCGCGACAGGTGATCAACAGCCGCGCCTTGCGCGCAGCCAGCAGCGCGGCGGTTTCAAAACCGATGCCACTATTTGCACCGGTCACCAACACCGTTTTTCCCGTTAGATCCGGCATCGCTGCCGGTGTCCAGTGGCTCATAGAAGTTCCTTTTCCTATATAGTTGTACGATTCGACACCCGCCGGCTGTTAACGCCCCGGCAATTATAGGCCGACACATACCGGAGCCCAATGTGCAAAAGCGCGAAATGTGTAACAATTGCGGCCGCCCTCAAAAAACCTGCCTCTGCGCAGTGCTGGTAAAGCGCCATTGCGCCTACCAAGTGGTTATTCTGCAAGACCCCAAAGAGGCCCGACACGCGCTGTCATCCGCCCCCCTGCTCGCGCAGTCGCTGCACGACAGCCGCCTGCTGGTCGGCGAACACTTCGATCCAGAACACCTCTTCGGACACCATTGGCAGCGTGATTGCCTGCTGGTATTTCCGGGTGACAATTGCATGAGTGCCGAAACCGCGAGACAGCGGCCGTTTCGCTATTTACTGCTGCTCGACGGCAGCTGGCGAAAGGTTTCCCGATTAATTCACCTAAATCCCTGGTTGAAGGAATTACCCTGCCTGCGCTTGAGCCCGGCATCGCCCAGTAACTACCGCATTCGCAAGTCGCCGCGCAGCGATGGCCTGTCAACAATTGAGGCCGCCGTGCTCGCGCTAAACAGTCTATCGCCAGGCGATGACTACTCAGCCCTGCTGGCCGCCTTTGAACAGATGATTGATTTACAGATTGCCGCCATGGGCGAGGAGACCTTCCTGCGCAACTACCCAGACAAACCGGCGACAAAAGACTAGCCGCCCTTGCATAGCCGGGGCAACACATCGATGTTGCCCGTGACAATCAGCAGCGATGTACGCTGGGCGAACTGAGCATCGCGCGCTCAACCATTCCCAGGCGATCTTGCCCCCACAGCGTCAGCTCGCCGTAACGAAAACTGGGCACCCCCCAGCAGCCCATGGCGTACATTTCCTCCAGATTTTTCTGTGCCCAATCTCGCCAGCTGTCGTCAGCGAGTAAATTCTTCGCCCGCTGCCAATCCAGACCACAGCGCTCCACGATTTTACGCAGGCCGCGATCGCTATCCGCGCGTATGCCCTCGGCATTCACAGCGCGGGCAAAACTCAATAAATAATCCTGCAGCAGCCCCTGTGTTTCCGCATACCCACACAGGGCATAGCAACGCTCAACGGCCCTGCCCAAGGGGTCTGCAACAAAGCCGTAGGGAATGCCCAGTTTGTCCGCCTCGCGTTTTGTATCGTGGAAGATATACATCTTTTTCTGCGTGGGCACTGCCATACCACGCATTAGCATGGGCAGTACTGGCTTGATATGCAGGGCAATATTGTAGTGCTGCGCCAGCTGACTCGCGCGCACCAACGCCAGGTAAGAATAGGGACTGCGCGCCGACCAATACAGTACAAGGGGACACTGCGGCGCGGTAACATCAATCGCTTGCCCCCGGCAAAACGTAGCGTAGCCGCGAGTAAAGTAGGCCCGCTCGCCACTGCGCCGCGCTGCGCCCAAGTCAATCAGTCGGTGCTCAAGGTGATCTAGGCGGTCGATGCCCCAATACCATTCCCCAGAGTAGTGAATCATCGCGCCGGCATAGTGCCCCAGGCGCTGTAAATACCGCTGGTTTTTCTCCAACTGCACACGCTGGGCGGCCCCCAATTCCCGCGGCGACGGTCCGCCCTCGCCCCGCCACATACACGCCAAAATAGTGCTGGCGCGACTGGCAAATGCCTCGGGCGGGCAATCCAATAACTGACTGGCGGCACTCGCTATCGCTGCCTGGCTCAAGTCAGCGGGCGACGCGGGAAAATCCAGTTGGTAAAGCGCCGCCAGCTGCGCCGCATCGCGCACCGCATAGTCGCGCCACATCGCCTGCTCGGGGTACATATCTACCGGCGATTCAAGGATGCAGTGCCAGTGAGGCTGCAGTGAAAAACGCTGGCAAAATTCGGCCATCACCTGCATCAACAAATAACTGTAGGGATCATCGACGCGAATAAAAACATCCAGCCGGTGCGGCTGCCTAGCCAGCCGCCGGCGCGCTTCTATCACCGCCCGCTTTACACGTTTCAATTGGCGACTGGCCAACATGCGAGCCAGATAAGGCATTAGGGGATTCATTCAGCGGTCTCATCAGTGGGGGCTACACGATAATAGTATAGCCAGACCTCTGTCACATATATCTCAGGCTGCGCTCCGGCTTGGCGGCTTGGCGGCATGGCGCGGACTATATACTGCGCCATGCCAACCGCTGCGCGTGAGCCTTACGCCGTGAACGCGAGCCGCGCGACAACACCGGGCAAGGCGCACCAGGGCGACCACTCACGCGAAACCCTACAGGCAGGCTCTTTATGACGCATAGTTTGCGTAACGTTGCTGCATCAGTGGCTCGTCCGGTGCACGCAAAAAATCTGCCGCCAAACAGCCCATCAGTTCGCGCAATTCCAAGGCTTCCAACCAGTGCTCAGGGATCGCAGAAACCCCGAGCCAAGCCCCCAGCAACTGTCCGGCTAAGGCGCCACAGGAATCACTCAAACCGCCGTGATTGACCGCCAACAGCACCCCCTCGGCAAAACTCTCACTGCAAAACAGGCAATACAATGCCATTGCCAGCAACTCCGGCGCATAGCGCCCGTCCCCCAGTGATTCTATAGCCCGAATCGACCCCGGCTCTGTGTCTGCCAACGCCGCCGCACGCGACAGATGCCTTTCGGTTTCATCGGCGTCTTTTGCTTGACTCAAATAGTGACGGGCGACAGCCATGCAACTTTCCGGGGGATGGCCGTAAAGCAGACCGAGCAGGAACAGACACAGCACCCCACCCGGCAGCTGACCACTGGGATGCCCCTCGCTTAATGCACAGACGCGACAGCCCAAATCAAAGGCTTCACGCTGTGCGGCCTCACCCCAAAACTTGCGGCTGTCACTGGCGATGTACAGGGCTATCGGTGCAACTCTGCACAGCCCGGCACCGCTTTTGCCGTAATTGGCCGCGCGAGACTCACTTCGCTCGTCCTGCAACAGGGTGTTAACAAAGTTATCGTTGGCTGCCCGACGGGAAAACAGTGCCTTTTCGCGCAGTAAAAAACTGCGTTCTGCCACCGGGGGCAAGCGCCGCAGCCCCTGGCTGCACAACCAGCGCAGGCCCGCTTGATGCACATAGTGCAGCGGCAGCGACTGATCACCGCGGGCGCGGGCAACCCGGCATTGCAACAAGCCCTCCATGGTAAATAGACACAGCTGTGTGTCATCGGTAATCGCGCCCCGGCCAGAGTAGATGGGCGCGTAATCACGCAAACCGGCGGCGCCAAAATGACGCTTGATATCGGCGTCACAAAAAAACTGTAATGGCGCCCCCAAGGCATCCCCTACCGCGCCACCCAGCAGGCAGGCCAGCTGATAATCTGCGCTCTGAGCCGCCCAGTGTTCACCTTGTATTGCTGCCATTGCCGCCTCCGCTATGGCCTGTGGTACCGCCTTATTCATTAGTGTAGGCGCAAAATGCCCGACCAGCCCCACTACGTCACAATGATACAGCGGTGAGGCAAAGCCCGCTTTACCCCCCCTGAAAACCACTTGGCCACCGCCGGCGTAAACCAGTAAAACCGCAGACGAGTGATAAACATGATTTCGATGGAAGCCCAAGCCGTTCACCGCGCCCTGCTGGCCGCCGGCCTTGAAACCCCGATGCGTGCACCGAGCGCATTAAACCGCGAGCAAAAAAAGCAACGCATCAGTGACTTAATGCTGGGCGTGATGGAAACCCTTGGGCTGGACCTCAGTGATGACAGCCTAGAGGGAACACCGGCGCGCATCGCCAAGATGTATGTCGATGAAATTTTTTGTGGACTGGACTACCAAAACTTTCCGAAGATCACCAATATCGATAACAAAATGCACATCGAGGAAATGGTCAAGGTCAGCGGTATCAGCGTGACAGGCACCTGCGAGCACCATTTCGTCACCATCGACGGCGAGGCCAGCGTCGCCTATCTACCTGCGAGCAAGGTCATCGGCTTGTCAAAAATTAACCGCATCGTACGTTTTTTTGCTCAGCGCCCCCAAGTTCAGGAAAGGCTGACACAACAGATCTTACTGGCCCTGCAGACCTTACTGGAAACCGAGGATGTGGCAGTCACCATTGACGCCATCCACTATTGTGTAAAGAGCCGAGGCGTCATGGACACTAACTCGCGCACGCAGACCACGGCCCTGGGAGGCAGTTTTAAAAGCGACGCCAATACCCGCAGTGAATTTTTAAGTCAGCGCGGCCGCTAGACCGCCGATATCCGCGACCCGCGAGCTCAAAACGGGGCTGTCCGCAGCAGCAGGCGATACATGCCTCGCCAGTCGTTTTCCACATATCTACCCGCGGCTATCCACACCGAACGGCCATAAAGCTGTGGCATAATCCCGCTCATCTATTGAAAAGGGATTTGCTATGAATCAGCCCGAATTACGCGACGCCAGCCTGCGCATCAACGGCCGCTATGCGGTACTGCGTTTTGAGCGCGACGACATTCGCAACGCCCTGACCGGCAGCCATCTCATTGATGATATTTGTAACACCGTAGCCTGGGCCAACGCCAACCACGACATTTCCTGTCTCGTTCTAACCGGGGAGGGACGCGCCTTTAGCGCCGGAGGCAACGTTAAAGATATGCGCGATAAAAGCGGCATGTTTGCCGGCAGCGCAGAACAAATCAGCGCCAGTTATCGCCATGGCATTCAACGCATTTCCCGCGCTATGCACGATGCAGAAGTGGTCACCATCGCCGCCATAAATGGCGCTGCAGTCGGCGCGGGCTTTGACCTGTGTTGTATGTGCGACCTGCGCATCGGCTGCGACAGCACACGCTTTGGCGAAACGTTTATCAATCTGGGCATTATTCCCGGCGACGGTGGCGCCTGGTTTTTACAGCGCCTGCTCGGCTATCAGCGCGCCGCCGAACTCACCTTCAGCGGGCGCATCATTGACGCCGACGAAGCCCTGTCGCTGGGCTTACTGCTGGAGAAGGTCAGCAATGAACAGCTGCTGAGCTGCGCCGAAAGCTATGCCGCCGATTACGCCGCCAAACCGCCCATCACCCTGCGCCAAACCAAGCGTTTAATGAAACTGGCGCAGCGCCAAGAACTGGGCGACTTCCTAGACGTCTGTGCCGATGTACAAGCCCGCTGCCACGCCACAGAAGATCATATGACAGCCCTGCAAGCCTTTTTCGACAAAGTGACGCCCAAATTTCGCGGCCGTTAACTGCGCACCGGGTCGACATCGATACGGTCAACAACGCCCTCTTTTTCATCAAACACCTCCATGCTGACCCGAAACCCCCACAGTCGGCTGAGGTGCTTGAGCACTTCCTTAGCGTCACTGGTCAACGGCCGCTCCCGCAGCCGGGTATAACGCAGTAACAGCGAGCGGTCCCCCATGTGCTCATAGCGCTGCACCTGGATATCCGGCACCAAAACATCGCGGTTATACTGACGCGAGACCAAACGACGCACGTCTTGATAGCCGTCTTCATTGTGAATGGCCTCAACCTTCACAAAATCGTCGCTGTGCTTGTCGGCAATCGCAAACAGGTGAAACTCGCGAATCAGCCGCGGCGACAAATACTGGGCAATAAAGGATTCGTCCTTGTAATTGCGCATGGCGAAATCCAGTACCTCGCGCCAGTCCTTATCGACGATATCGGGAAACCACTGCCGGTCTTCATCGTCGGGCTCCTCGCAAATGCGGCGCAAATCGCGGAACATGGCGAAACCCAGCGCATAGGGATTGATGCCGCTGTACGCCGGATGATCGTAGCCGGGCTGCATCACCACATTGGTGTGCGACTGCAAAATTTCAAACATAAAGCCCTCGTCAACCAGCCCGCGGTCGTACAGGGTGTTGAGCAGGGTGTAATGCCAGAACGTCGCCCAGCCCTCGTTCATGACCTTGGTCATACCCTGTGGGTAAAAATACTGGGCCAGCTTGCGCACGATGCGCACAATCTCGCGCTGCCAGGTTTCCAAGGTCGGCGAGTATTTTTCAACAAAGTACAACAGGTTTTCCTGCGGCTCCGGTGGAAAAGTCGCTCTCTCCTCGCCCTTTTCCTGCTTCGCCTTCTTACTCTTGCGGGGCAGCGTCCGCCAGATATCATCGAACTGCTTACGGGCGTGCTCTGCGCGCTCGTGCTGCCGCTGCAACTCATCCTGCGCCGACAGTGGCGAGGGTCGATGAAAGCGGTCCACGCCATGATCCATCAATGCGTGGCAGGCATCCAAGGTTTCCTCAACCCGGTCTATACCGTATTTCTGCTCGCACTCAAAAATATACTTCCTGGCAAATACCATGTAGTCGACTATCGCGTCGGCACTGGTCCACTGTTTAAACAGATAATTACCTTTAAAAAAGGAATTGTGGCCATAGCAGGCATGGGCGATCACCAGCGCCTGCATCGGCATGCTGTTGTCTTCCATTAAATAGGCGATACAGGGATCGGAATTAATCACCAGCTCATAAGCCAGACCGCGCATTCCCCGGCGATAGGCCTCTTCGTTACGAATAAACTCCTTGCCGTAGCTCCAGTGGGTGTAGCTAATCGGCAGCCCCACCGAAGCGTAGGCGTCGAGCATCTGCTCCGAGGCAATCACTTCAATCTGATTGGGGTAGGTATCTAAGCCAAACTCCTCGGCGATTTGACCTATCTCCCGGTCGTAGCTGCGCAGTAAATCAAAATCCCAGTCGCCCCCCCGCGACAACACCCGGTCGCGCTTATCGACCATACTCACACCGCCTCCCGCTGAAACAACTCACGCAGTACCGGATAAACATCACCGCGCCCCATCACCCTAGCCGTGGCAAAATTGTCATCGTGAATCTGGCTGTAGGCAGCCGCCAGCGGCGTCACCGCACTGGCGCTATCCGGCACCTCTACATAAGCAAAATAACGGCAGTGAGGCAGAATCTCCTTGCTCAACTTTGCCGCGCTGCGCTGCGGATCACTGCCAAAGGCATCGCCATCGGAGACCTGTGCACCATAGATATTCCACTCCTCGCGCGCAAAACGCTCTTCAATAATCTCCAACCTCAACTTCAGCGCCGACATCACCACCGTGCCACCGGTTTGCGGGTCGTGGAAGAAGGCTTCCTCGTCCACTTCCTCGGCATTCGAGGTGTGGCGAATAAACAGCAGTTCGACATGCTCGTACTTGCGGCTGAGAAACAGATAAAGCAGGGTAAAGAAGCGCTTGGCGAGATCCTTTTTTTGCTCCGACATCGATGCCGACACATCCATTAAGCAGAACATCACCGCGCGGCTGATCGGCTTGGGCTCTTTGACCTTGTGGCGAAAGCGCAGGTCGTACTCGTCGAGAAACGGCACTCGGTCGATGCGATCTTTCAGTCGCTGAATTTCCTCGGCATCGCCACCGGCCTCCTCGAGGGCGCGGAGTTCTTTTTTCAACGGCCCGGTCAGCGCGATCTTGCGCGCCATGGCATTTTCCAGCGAGCGGCGAATAGACAGATTCGCCGGCACCCCGCTGGGAGTGTAACCGGCGCGGCGAAAGGTGAACTGCTTGGCATCACCGAGCATATTGCGCGCCAGTCGCGGCAATTCAAGGTCGTCAAAGAACAGATTCATAAACTCTTCTTTCGAGAGCGTGAACATGAAGTTGTCCTGACCATCCCCGCCCTCGCCCTGACCGTCGCCACCACCTTCTCCTTCACCGGCGCCGCCGCCCTTGGGTTTGGCGATCTTATCGCCAGGAGAGAAACTGTGATTACCGGGGTGGACCATTTCACGGTCGCCACCGGGGCCAATGCGAAACTTTGGCTCAGAGATGTCCTTAACCGGAATGCCCACTTCGCCGCCGCGCCCCATATCGGTAATGGAGCGTTCAGCGGCCAAATCCGCTACCGAGCGTTTCAGCTGGGATTTATATCGCCTGATAAACCGCGCGCGATTAGTCGCATTCTTGTTACGATCGTTCAGCCGTCGATCAATAATCATCGACATATTCGCCCCTTATCCCTGTCGGGTTACTATCGCCTTCAGCCCGCCTTGCGCACACGCAAATACCACTCGGAGAGCAGTCTGACCTGTTTCGGGGTGTAACCTTTTTCAACCATGCGGGTCACGAAGTTTTCATGCTTGTTGCGATCTTCCTCCGAGGCCTTGGCATTGAAAGAAATTACCGGCAGCAACTCTTCGGTGCTTGAGAACATTTTTTTCTCAATCACCTCACGCAGTTTCTCGTAGCTTGTCCAGTTGGGGTTCCGGCCTTCGTTTTGCGCCCGGGCGCGCAAAACAAAATTGACAATCTCGTTGCGAAAATCCTTCGGATTGGCAATACCTGCCGGCTTCTCAATTTTCTCCAGCTCGCTGTTTAACGTAGCCCGATCAAAAATCGCACCGGTTTCCGGATCGCGGTAATCCTCATCCTGTATCCAGTAATCGGCAAAGGTCACATAGCGGTCGAAAATATTTTGCCCGTACTCGGAATAGGACTCTAGGTAGGCAGTCTGGATTTCCTTGCCGACATACTCGGCGTAGCGCACGGCCAACCAGCCTTTAATGAATTCCAGATAATTGCGCTGGGTATCCTCGGGCAGCTGCTCGCGCATAATGCGCTGTTCCAACACGTACATCAGATGTACGGGGTTAGCGGCAATCTCCGAGTTGTCGTAATTAAAAACCGCCGACAACACCTTAAAAGCAAAACGCGTGGACATGCCGGTCATGCCTTCATCTATCCCGGCGTAATCGCGGTACTCCTGATAGGACTTAGCGGCGGGGTCGGTGTCTTTGAGCGACTCACCATCATAGACCCGCATTTTCGAGTAAATACTGGAATTTTCCGGCTCTTTAAGGCGGGTCAGCACCGAGAACTGGGCGAGCATTTCCAAGGTGCCCGGGGCGCAAGGCGCATGGGCCAGCGAGCTGTGACGCAACAGCTTCTCGTAAATCTTCATCTCCTCCGAAACCTGCAAGCAGTAGGGCACCTTGACGATATACACCCGATCAAGGAAGGCTTCGTTGTGCTTGTTATTGCGGAAGCTCTGCCACTCCGACTCATTGGAATGCGCGAGAATAATGCCCTGGAAGGGAATCGCCGAGAAACCCTCGGTCCCCTTGTAGTTACCCTCCTGGGTTGCCGTGAGCAGGGGATGCAACATCTTGATCGGCGCTTTAAACATCTCCACAAATTCCAGCATACCCTGGTTGGCTAGGCACAGGCCGCCAGAGTAAGAGTACGCATCGGGGTCGTCCTGGGCGTAGGACTCCAGTTTGCGAATATCGACCTTGCCGACCAGAGTGGAAATATCCTGGTTATTCTCGTCACCGGGCTCGGTCTTGGTGATGCCGACCTGTTTAAGCACCGAGGGCTGCACCCGCACAACGCGAAACTGGTTGAGGTCTCCCTCAAATTCTTCCAGCCTTTTTATCGCCCAGGGCGAGGACAAACCCGTGAGGTAGCGGCGCGGTACACCGTACTCCTCTTCCAGCTGGCTGCCGTCGCGCTCGGGGTCGAACAAGCCCAGGGGAGACTCGTTGATCGGCGAGCCCTTGAGCGCATAGATCGGATAGGACTCCATCAACTTTTTCAAGCGTTCGGCAATCGACGACTTACCTCCGCCTACCGGACCCAGTAAATACAACACCTGCTTGCGCTCTTCGAGCCCTTGGGCAGCATGTTTGAAAAAGGCCACAATCTGCGCGATCACATCCTCCATGCCATAAAATTCTTCAAAGGCTGGGTAGCGGGCAATCAGGCGATTGGAAAAAATACGGGACAACCGCGGATCGCTGCGGGTATCGACCAACTCTGGCTCGCCGATAGCGGCGAGCATTCGCTCGGCGGGGGTTGCGTAAACAAGGGGGTCATCGCGACAGAGTTCGAGATAGTCAGTCAGTGACATCTCCTCATCTTTCGCTTTCAGGTATTGCTCACGGACGTTATCAAGGATACCCATTAATGCAATCTCCCTCTGTGCTGTAACGCCACTTTGCTGCCAGTCCAAAACGCGGTAAGTCGCGACTACAGTTTCATGTGTTTGCTAATTCACTCTACTCCGATACGGGGAAGCCATCTACTTCGATCCGAAAAAATCTTCTACGCGTTTTCCGAATTTCAAGCAGGTAGTTATGCCTCTAGCGCAGCGGACGGCTACGTCCGCTGTACTCAGTTTAGACTGAAAAATTGCTCAGGGAATTCCCCGACACAACCAGCGACAGCTGCGCGGGGGTAGGGCCGCGTCTCAGCGCGGCAACAATGCGGCTCAGTGCTCGATTTGACCGAGGTTGGCGTGAATCACCGCGCCGCTGATGACTGGCGAGTGAGCGCAGAAATAAAGTGTATCGGCAATCTCGGCTGGCGCGATCAACCGCCCAGCCGACACATTCGCGGTAATAGCGGCAATGACATCGGGGTCGTTATTGATATGACCGCGCAGCATATCGGTATCGGTAAAACCCGGGCAGACACAGGCGCTGTGTATGCCACTGCCGGCAAGATCCTGCACAGTGGCCCGCATCAAGCCCACCAAGCCGTGCTTGCTGGCAATGTATGAGGCACAACCCGACACCGCCTTTTCCGCCAGTGTCGAGCCCACATAGAGAATCGCCGAGCCCGGTTTCATCCACGGAATCAGCAGCGCGTTCAATTGCTGTGGCGCCACCAGGTTGACCTGCAATACCGCGCGAAACGCCTCTGCCTGCAAACTGGCCACCGTATCGCCTTCCTGCCTGGCGGCATTGTGGACCAACACCACCGCCTCCGCCTCGCTGGCGGCCCTCTGCAGGGCCTCGGCACAGCCCTCCAGCCACTGCGCCTCACTCATATCCACCGTTAGCTGCTCGGCGCCAGCCACATCGATAGGGCGTCTAGACAGGTTGATAATCCGGTAGCCCTCAGCCGCGAAACGCTGCACAGTCGCGCGGCCAATACCCTGGCTGCCGCCACTAATAATCAGCAATTTTGTCATCTGCGCACTCTCCTCAATGACTGACCATTGCGACACCGCAACGGCCTGTCGCCGTCAATTTCGCGTCCACGTTGCCGAGCCCCACTGCCCCGGGCCAGAGGACACCTTCATCACCAGTTCGCTGATGTGATTGCCATCGACAAAAGCGGCATCGTCGAGCAGCCGCTCCAGCACATAGCGGGCCAGTTCCTCCACCGTGGTATTGCGCAACGGCAGTAGCAGCGTATCGGCCTTCAAGAACAACAACTCCTCACCGTTAAACGTCGCGCACAGATAGCCACCGCGCTCACTAACGTCCATATGCGGCGACTGAGCCGGCAGCAATGTGTATTCATCCAATGCCGCACAGAGCTTGCGCAGGCGTTTTTTGATCTCCACATAGCTAAAGCACATGCCGTCATCGCCCACATCCGCGGTCAGCAGCAAACTTACCCTAAAATTATGTCCGTGCAGGCGCTCGCGCTCGGTCGCCGAAAAAATGGTGAAATGCGCGGCGGAAAATTTCAGATCCTCCTTGCAGATTTCTATGCAGGTATGTCGCTTAATTGGCATTTATCCCTCTCTATGGCGCTGGGCGCCGTCGTATTCATGGTCTGCCCGGCCAGGCCAACACGGCCTGCTGTATGGCCGCCACCAACGCCGTTTCGCTGCAGCCGTCGGCATCGATACGGATATCCGCCGCCGCCTCATACAGCGGCTGACGTTCGGCATACAGGGCGGGCAAATCCGTACCGGGCGCACAGGCGATGCCGCGCGCGGCGAAATCGCCCAAGCGCCGCTGCAACTGCGCCAAGGGTAAATCGATGAACACCAAGGGCCCGGCATCGCGCAGTTTCGCCATCACCGCCGGGCTGTATACGGCACTGCCGCCGGTGGCGAGCACCGCACCGGAAAAATCCTCGGCCAGCAGCGCCTGTTGCTCCGCCTCACGCAAGCCCAGATAACCGCGGCTGGCGAGGATCTCGGCCAAACTCGCGCCCTCGCGCTGTTCAATCAGCTGGTCGCCGTCAACAAAACGGCGCCCCAGAGCGTCCGCTAGCGGCCGCCCCAACGTTGACTTGCCACTGGCCGGCATGCCGATAAGACTCACGGTATCGATCACTACGCCCCTATTCCGCCCGACAAAGAAAGCCGTCTAGAGTGCCACAGAGAGCGAAGCGCAAGCAAAGCGAAAGCGCCGCCGACTTTAATCAAGGCCCCGAATCCTGTAGGATTCCGCGCTTGGACACCACAGGCAAAAACATGCAAACCCTGCACCTAACCCGCCCCGATGACTGGCATATCCACCTTCGCGATGGCGATGCCCTGATACAGACCGTCGACGACGCCAGCCGCTACTTCGGCCGCGCCATTGTCATGCCCAATCTGACGCCACCGGTACGCAACCTGGCAGAGGCCCGCGCCTACGAGCAGCGCATCCGCGCGGCCATACCCGCCGGCCGCGAACACTTTACACCGCTGATGGTACTGTATCTCACCGACCGCACCAGCCCCGCGGATATCGCCGATGCCAAGGCCTCCGGCTTGGTCTACGCTGCCAAACTCTACCCCGCGGGCGCCACCACTAACTCCGACGCCGGCGTCACCGACCTGGACGCACTGTGGCCGGTGCTGGCAGAAATGGAGAAACGCGGCCTGCCACTGTTGGTGCACGGCGAGGTCACCGATGCCGAGATCGATATATTTGACCGCGAAGCCGAATTTATCGAGCGCCACCTCAAGAGGATAGTCAGCGACTTTCCGCAACTGAAAGTCGTGCTGGAACACATTACCACCGCCGATGCTGCGGAATTTGTCAGCGACGCCGGCGACAATGTCGCCGCCACAATTACCGCCCACCACCTGCTGTATAACCGCAACGATATGCTGGCCGGCGGCATTCGCCCGCATTATTACTGCCTGCCTATTCTCAAGCGCAACCGCCACCAGCAGGCACTTATCGCAGCGGCCACCTCCGGCAGCCCCAAATTTTTCCTCGGGACCGACTCGGCCCCTCACGCCCGTCACCGCAAGGAAGCCGACTGCGGCTGCGCAGGCTGTTATACCGCCTATGCCGCGATCGAACTCTATGCCGAGGCCTTTGAGGCCGCCGGCGCCCTGGACAAGCTTGAGGCCTTCGCCAGCTTCCACGGCCCGGATTTCTACGGTCTGGCGCGCAACAGCGACGGTATTACCCTACAGAAATGCGACTGGCAGGCGCCCGCAAGCCTGCCCCTGGGCGAGGATCAGCTGCGGCCGCTTCGCGCCGGCGAAACCCTGCGCTGGCAGGTGGTTTAAGACATGCCCATGAATGGCGAGAAAAGTTTGATCGCACAGCGCTTCCGCGGTTTTTTACCGGTGGTCATCGACGTCGAAACCGGCGGCTTCAACTGCCACACCGACGGCATTCTGGAAATTGGCGCCACCCTGCTGCGCATGGATGACGCCGGCAATTTGGAACCCGACGAAACGCTCAGTTACAACATCGAGCCCTTTGAAGGCGCCAACCTGGAAACAGCGGCCCTTGAATTTACCGGTATCGACCCCCATAACCCGGATCGCCAGGCCCAGAAAGAGGTCACGGTGATGGGCGAGCTAATGAAAAAAGTGCGCCAGCAAGTCAAGGCTCACGACTGCACCCGCGCCGTATTGGTCGGCCACAATGCCCACTTTGATCTCGGCTTTGTGCTGGCGGCCATCGAGCGCAGCGGCATCAAACGCAACCCCTTCCACCCGTTCTCGGTGATGGATACCGCGAGTTTAGCCGGGCTGGCCTACGGCCACACGGTACTGGCGAGGGCCTGCCAGCTGGCGGACATTCCCTTCGACAGCAACGAGGCCCACAGCGCGGCCTACGATGCCGAGAAGACCGCTGAACTATTCTGCCAAATCGTCAACCGCTGGCAGGATATGGGTGGCTGGCGCTGGGATTAACGCCCAGCTCGCCAATATCCCAAAACAACTTATCGTCACCGCGCCACTGCGGCGCGGTTATCAAGCAAGTAAAACCCACAATACGTCAGGAGAGACAGACATGGCTTTTGAATTACCGGCATTGCCCTACGAAAAAACTGCCCTGGAACCCCATATTTCCGCCGAGACGCTGGACTTCCACCACGGCAAGCACCACAACGCCTACGTGACCAAGCTCAACGAACTGGTACCGGGCACCGAATTTGAAGGCAAATCGCTGGAAGAGATCATCAAAAGCGCCACTGGCGGCCTGTTCAACCAAGCCGCGCAGGTATGGAACCACACCTTTTACTGGAACAGCCTGAGCCCCAACGGCGGCGGCGCCCCGACCGGCGAACTGGCTGCGGCCATCGATGCGAAATTCGGCTCTTTCGAGGAATTCAAAGCGGCCTTCAACGCCAGCGCCGTAGGCAACTTCGGTTCGGGCTGGACTTGGCTGGTCAAAAACAGCGACGGCAGCCTGGACATCGTCAACACTGACGACGCCGACACACCGATCGCCCGCGACGGCCAAACGCCGCTGTTCACCGCCGATGTTTGGGAACACGCCTACTACATCGACTACCGCAACGCCCGCCCCAAGTACCTGGAAGGCTTCTGGAACCTGGTGAACTGGGAATTTGCCGCAGCAAACTTTGCCGCCTAATCAGCGCTTAAATCGCCGGCCATGGGGCCGGACCTCAAAACCCCACCCCGGTGGGGTTTTTTGTGCCTTGCCAAAAAAGGGGGGATACAAGGCTCGGGCTTTCGCTGCCAGCCCTCTTCCAGCAAAAAGGCCCGATCACCTCACGGCAATCGGGCCTTTTCACACTGCTTATCTGGCGACCTAAGCCGCCAAAACAGCCGTTTTACAGCTTGTCAGAGTTCTCTGCCAGGTAAGCGGCAACACCCGTCGGCGACGCATCCATACCCTTGTCACCCTTGTTCCAGCCAGCCGGGCACACTTCGCCGTGCTCTTCGTGGAACTGCAGAGCCTCAACCAAACGCACCAGCTCGTCGACATTGCGGCCCAGCGGCAAATCGTTAACCAGCTGTGAACGCACCATGCCCTCTTTGTCGATCAGGAAAGCACCGCGGAAGGCCACGCCACCTTCAGCTTCTACGTCGTAGGCACGGCAGATGTCGTGACGCACGTCGGCAGCCATAGTGTAAGTCACTGCGCCGATACCGCCGTCATTAATAGCGGTGTTGCGCCACGCGTTGTGAGTGAACTGCGAATCGATGGAAACACTGATCACTTCCACACCCAGCTCGCGGAATTTATCCATGCGGTGTTCCAGAGCAATCAGCTCTGAAGGGCAGACAAAGGTGAAGTCCAGCGGGTAGAAGAACAGGATTGCGTACTTGCCCTTAGCGGCCTCGCTAAGCGTAAACTCATCAACGATCTCGCCATTGCCCAGTACCGCTGCGCAAGTGAAATCGGGAGCGGGTTTGCCTACCAGTACAGCCATGATGTAAACCTCCGGTTATTTGATTAGAAAGTGCTGAACGCACCGTGTAAAAGGAGTAGACCGGCAATGATACACGGCGCCACAGACCAATCCCATTGAAAATTCCAATCGCCGCCATAGCCCCAAACTATAAGAAGCAAATGAAATCACCAAAGACAATTGACAAGCATTCTCATTTTCATTACCTTTAGACTCCTGATCACAACACGGCTTTCACCACGGGTTCCAGCGCCATGTACGTTTGTCTCTGCAAAGGTATCACCGACACGCAAATTCGCGACGCCATCGACAATGGCCAAAGCAATTTCAGCGCGCTGCGCCGCGAACTCGACCTCGCCAGCCAGTGCGGCAAATGCGGCTCTCTGGCGCGCAGTATTTTCGACGATCACCTCAGCAACTACGACGAATCACTGTGTTACGCCGTCGCCTAAAAGCGATTGATAACGATTTCTCTTACCTTTATAAACTAGCATACAAATCAATCACTTAGCTTGACTTAACCGCCTTTTGCGGTCCACACTTGGGGCATTAAACTCGCCGCAATGAAAGGATCCTGCAATGAAAGGTGACGCTCAGGTAATCGCCCATCTCAACAAAGCTCTTGCCAACGAACTGGTCGCCATCAACCAGTATTTCCTGCACGCCCGCATGTACGAAGATTGGGGCCTGAAGGAGCTTGGCGAGCACGAGTACCACGAATCCATCGACGAGATGAAGCACGCCGACAAGCTGGTCAAGCGCATCCTGTTCTTGGAAGGTATCCCCAATCTGCAAGACCTCGGCAAACTGATGATTGGTGAAAACACCAAAGAAATGCTCGAGTGCGACCTCAGCCTGGAGCTGAAAGCGGTACCGGATCTGCGCGACGGCATCGAATATTGCGAATCAGTGAGAGACTACGGCAGCCGCGAGCTGCTGGAAGAGATTCTCGAATCGGAAGAAGAGCACATCGACTGGCTGGAAACCCAACTGAGCCTGATCGACAAGGTTGGCCTGCAGAACTACCAACAATCCATGATGGGCAGCGTCGGCGACTGAGCGCCGCCACACCGGCGCCCCGCCTGACGGGGCGCCCCTGCACGACAGCCCTCAGCTCTTGGGCTTAGCCGGCGACACATGCACGGCAATCTCAGCGGTAAAGACGACAGTGCCATCGGCCTCTTTCACCTCAACATTCACCGGCACCTCGCCCTTCTCCCCCAGCTCAACATCGCGCATGCTGGCATAACCGCGCAGTACACCTTTTGCGGGTTTCAGGTAGCGCACATTCATGCCGGCCGGAATCCAGCGCATGCCCTTGGGCATGGAGACCTCGGCGGTAATCCCCCCCACCACTTCAGCGAGGTTGCACAGCGCGATGGCATGCACCGTGCCGATATGATTGTGCAGCGCACGGCGCTCGCGAATGCGCACCACGCCACCGCCGACATCCAGCTCCTCAAACTGAGGAGAGATCGTCGAAAAATACGGCGCCTTCAGGCAAATCATTTTGGAAAACACGCGCTTGCCGCCGGGATAGGCCGACATTTTGCGCCACAGGTTTAATACAGAACTCATAACACCACCTCCAGGACAAGGTGGTCAGACTAACACCAGGGGACAGCCACGCCATTGACTACAGCTGCCGGCGACAACAGATTTACGGCCAAAATCCACCTAGTGGTGGCGCCAGCGCCCCGGCTTGGTAACCCAGACCCAAACGCCACTGAGTGCAATCAGCAACAATGCAATGGCGGCAATATCGACCACCAGCACACCCAGATCACCAAACAGCCTACCGCTGTGCAAATCCAGTAAGACCCGCTCCCAGCTCGGCCCCTTGCCGCGATGGCGCTGCTGCAAAAAGCTATTGAGTTCCGCCGGCGGCGGCGTCACCTGCGACCAACTCACCGCTGGCGGCTCGTCGGCAATACTAAACTGCAAACTCAGCGGCTGATATTGATACACCCGCTGGCGATCGCGCAAATACAGTCGACCATTTTTTTCCGCCACCGCGCCCAAGCCCTGCGGCAAGCCATAACTGGCGGTGACATCATCGAGCAAGGCGCCGGCGCCGCTGAACACCAGCAGCCGCTCCTCACACAGGGCGTAGATCTCATCAACCAAGGCGACCGCACCTAACAAGGCGCCCTCGCAAAGCTGCAATGGCTGCGTATCGAGATACAACATGCTGTCGCCAGCCTGACTGAGAAAACGCCCGCCAAGCGCAAAACTGCGCTGTTCTGCCGCGCGGATGCCATACAGGCTCAACAGCCAATCCTGATCCACATGGCGCTCATTCAAAGACCAGCCATCGCTGTGATTAATCGCAATGCCCGTAAACACCAGGTTGACCACAAACAGCGCCAGCACCACACCAATGCGGCGATGCCAGCGCAACAGCAGCAGCCGCCAGCGGCGGTGCCCCGTCATCACGGCGCGGCGCCTTCAGGCTGCGGCGGCAGCGCTTCGCGGGCCAACAACAGTGCCAGCCTTGCGACATGAGTCACCGCCCGCACCGACAGGGTGGCACCGGTAATACCGTCAACATGGCGATTCAAGGCCCGCTGTTCATTGAGGCCCGCGCCGACATACTGCCGAGTAAAGAAAGGATGGCGCACTTCCCAGCCGCGACTTTCGCGGAAGGCGAGAATATCGACCCGGCGTATTGCCTGCCGCTCGACCACCACACCAATAGTGATCGGCATTTCCTTGCCAATCTCATCGAGGATCCAGGCACTGCGCTCACCCTGCTGCCAGTAACGCACCCGCAACAAGGGGAAATCGCGGCCGGTTAGGCGGCGGATCTCCTGCTTGAGCGGCGCCGGCAACCAATACACCTTGGCCTGCGGCTGCTCACCGTCAAACGCTGCGCTCAAAAAATCGCCAACACTGAGGTACTGACCCGCCTCGCTGGCCAGCAGCGGCCGGGCAAACAAGGCGCACAATACAAAAACGACAACAGCGGGCAAGGGCCCGCTGCTGGTATTGCAGTTAACAAGCTTAGCTAACAATCAAAAGCTCCAGCCAATGCCAAAGTTAACCGCATCTTTGTTGCTGTTGCGGGTATCGGCGATATCCGCCTTCAGCACAACATTGGGCACCAACCAGTAGTTCAGACCCAGATCAATCTGCTCGACCTCGGTGTCAGTCGCACTGTTTGCCTTGTTGTCCCACTCGCTCTGGCGAACGAAAACACCCAGCTTGGGAGTCACTTTATAGGACGCTTCCAGGTAGTTGCCGTCCTGCTTATCAGAACCCGCGGCAGCAAACGCATCACCGTCGATATCCCACTGGGCTGCCAGCGCCGTCAGGGTCAAGCCGCCAACGCGGTAGCGAGCGTGCGCCTCGTACAAAGTGGCTTCGCCACCACCCACTGCGCCCTGCGTAATGTCTTGCTGCTGCTGCACTGCGGCAGCCAGCTCCAGACCCGCCACGCCGTTGTAGGCCAGACGCGCCGTGTAGGCCAGATCTTCAGCCGTGGCCTTGGCAGACTTCTGACGGCCACCGCGCACGCTGCTGCCGGGAGTCGCTTTCAGGCCGCTGTGCACCGCCACGTTGTAGTTCAGGCCGGGAGCGATTTCGCCGTTGACCATCACACCGGTTTCCCACCAAGTGGCCGGAATAATGTTTTTCTCAACATTGTTGCGCTCAACACCGTAAAAAGTGTCGGGCTCATGGGTTTCATTGATGATACCCATCGGCACCAGGAACTGACCCATAGTCAGGCTGTGACCCTGGGTGAAATCCCAAGCGATGTAGGCCTGCTCCAGCTCCACTTCACCGGGCTTGCCCTCACCAGACAGGCCGTGCTCCACTTCCAGCTCAGAGAAAAAGCGCACGGTGTCGCTGAATTGATGACCGATAAACAGCACAAAACGGTGGGCGTCAACTTTGTCGTCGCCATCTTTAAAGTGATTGAAGTGATGCTCGCCATAGCCGCCAAGAGTGGTTTTGCTCGCCCAGCTGGCAATTGTCGCCGACTGTTCTACAGCATCGGCAGTGGCATTGAGCTTGGCGTCAGCCTCAGCCTGCTCCAGCTTCAAACGCTCAATTTCGCGCTGCTGCTGCTTGATAATGGTCCACATTTCCGCAGAGCTGGGAGTCTCGGCAAATGCCACAACAGGCAGAGCGGCCATTGCGATAGCCAGGGCAGTTTTCTTCATCACGTAAATATCTCCATCAAAGTGGGAGCGTCTGTCGGCCAGTCTGCACCGCCGTGGGGACGCACTGAAATCTGGCGGGGATAATAACAAGTCACAAAGCAAACGAAAAGCATTCTCATTAGTAATTGCAACAAAAGCTGTTCGCCGCGGTCCAAGCCCGACTAGTTTTGACTCAAAAAAAAGCCCGGCAGCTCTCTTCAGCCATAAAAAAACCCGGCACAGCGGCCGGGTTTTTTTATGGCAACAGCGGCAATCAGCCGGCGTCGGGCTGTTCTGCCACCGCTTCTTTAATCAGCGTTTGCAACTCGCCGCTCTCGTGCATTTCACAGATAATGTCGCAACCGCCGATCAGCTCACCCTTTACCCACAGCTGCGGGAAGGTCGGCCAGTTAGCGTACTCGGGCAGTTTGGCGCGAATTTCCGGATTGGCGAGAATATCGACAAAGGCAAAGCGCTCACCGCAGCCCATCAGCGCCTGCGAGGCGCGAGCCGAAAAGCCACACTGCGGCTGATTGGGGGAGCCCTTCATATAGATAATGATGGGGTTGTTGTCGATTTGCTGCTTGATCGCGTCGATAGTATCCATTGAGCACCTGCCGTGTCGGCGTCCGGCAAGCCGATGAATAAAAAGCCCGGACAATTTCAGCCGCCTATTCTACCAATCTTGGCAGGCAAAAGTCATCCGCGACTAGAGCCGCCCCCAACCGCCGCCGCCGGGCGTGGCAATACTGAGGCGGTCACCAGGCGCCGCATCCGCGCTGACTTTCGCCGGCAACAACTCACCGTTTAAGCGGTTTTCGCCACGGGCCGCCGCCGCGCCACCCGCCAGCCCCCAGGGGGACACGCGACGGCGCTCGGTAAGCAGGGTAAATCGCGCGGCCGCCAAAAACTCAAACTCACGAATCAGCCCATCGCCACCGCAGTGCCGCCCCTCGCCGCCACTCCCCCGCCGCAAGGCATAGCGCACAATGCGCAGCGGGTAGTGCATTTCTAAACTTTCAATCGGCGTATTCAGGGTATTGGTCATATGACACTGCACAGCACTCAAGCCCGCCCCGGCGCTGTGCCCGCCGCTGCCACCGGCCAGGGTTTCGTAGTAATGCCAGGGCCGGCCCTGGCGCGACCCCATTGCCACATTATTCATGCTGCCGTGGGCCGCTGCGGGAATCAGCTCAGGCACCGCGCGCGCCAAGGCACCCAACACCACATCGCAGGCGCGCATTGACGTTTCCACATTGCCCGCCGCCACCGCAGCCGGGCGCCGCGCATTGAGCAGACAGCCCTCAGGCACCCGTAAACTAATGGGCCGAAACAGGCCGGCACACACCGGCGCCTCATCGGGCATTAAACAGCGAAATACGTAATACACCGCCGCTGCGGCGACCGAATGCGGACAGTTGATATTGCCCGCCACCTGCTCGGCAGTGCCGCTAAAATCCACATGGGCACGGCCGTCGGCCAGTGTCAGCTCGACAACAATCGCCAGATCCTGATGACCAAAACCATCGTCGTCCATCACATCACTGAATTGGTAGCGACCACTGGGCAAGTCGGCCAGGCGAGCGCGCGCCAGCTGCTCGGCATAATCCTGCAGCTGCGCCACCGCACCGGCAAAGGCCACCGGCAGGGCATTGATCACCTCATCAAGGCGCATCAGGCCACAGCGATTGGCACTGATCTGGGCAATGAAATCACCGTGTTCGCCCTCGCCAAACCAGTCGTTCAGCAACTGCCGCTGCAGCACCCCGCCACGCTGCAGCAGGGTCGGCGGAATGACCACCCCCTCTTCGTCCAAGCTGCGCGACAGCGGCATCGAACCCGGCGTCTCGGCGCCGATATCGGCGTGGTGGGCGCGATTGGCAATAAACGCCTGTAACTGGCCGTCGCGAAAATAGGGCGCGATCACTGTCACGTCTGGCAAGTGGGTGCCACCGAGAAAGGGGTCATTCAGCACCAGCATATCGCCCGGCGACCAGTCGCAGGCACCGACAATATCCGCCATCGCATAGGCCATGCTGCCCAGGTGGACAGGAATATGCGCGGCCTGCGCGCACAAGGCCCCGCGGGCGTCGAAAATCGCGCAGGAAAAATCCAGGCGGTCTTTAATGTTTGGTGAAAATGCCGCGCGCTGCAGCACCGCGCCCATTTCTTCGCACACCGCCTCCAGGCGGCTGACAAATAGGCCGAGCTTAACGGGATCAAGTTGCTTAGTGCTGGGCATGGGGTCACCGCGAGACATCGATAGAGCGCTATTATCGCCAATGCGCCGCCCATAAGCCAAACAAGCGCACAAACAAAAGCGGCCCCGAAGGGCCGCCGCTGAGAACTCTGGTTCTCTATATAGAAGGTACAGAGACCTTAGAAGTTATAGCGCGCCGAAACACCGACGGTGCGCGGCTGATTCACATGGTGGCCAACACGGGCCGAGCCGCCCCGCTCGGTATCCAGTGACAACTGCGCCTGCTCATTGGTGGCGTTGCGCACAAACAGAGCGGTATCCCAGTTGTCATTGCGCGCGCCGAGGCGCAGATTCACGATCTGGTAACCACCCTGCTCACGGTCGTACTCAAAGGTCGACTGCGTCAACGGGCCGCCAACACCAGAAAACAGACTGGCAACACCGCGGCCGCCATTCTCCTGATCGGCCAGCTGGGTATGCCGCGCACCAACATTTTGGTAGGTGGCATTAAAATAGCCCTCCCATGTTTCAAATACCGGGAAATAGTAAGTCGCCGTAGCGGCCAACTCAAAACCCGGCGCCGTGGGCAGCTCATTACCCTCTCGAATGCCGCCAACCACACTGGTCACATTGTTGTTGTCGGTAGAGGTCACATCGGAGTCGATCTCGGCGCGCACATAGCTCGCCGACAAGCCAAACTCAAAATTGCTCAGCGGCCTGACAAACAGCTCCATTTCCATCCCGGCGCTGTGGGCCTCGGGCACGTTATACACGATCCGCGACGAACAAGTACCGGCATTCACCGTGGCTTGCAGGTCTTCAATATCGCTGTAAAACGCCGAAATATTAAACGTGCCGGCGCCGCCAAACAGCGTCATTTTGCTGCCCACCTCATAGTTGGTGAGGGTTTCGTCTTCAAAGCTGTCGTTGCCGCCAAAGGTCGCCTTGTCTGACGGCGAACACAGCGGCTCGTTTAGCGGGTCATTGATGCCACCCAGGCGAAAGCCCCTCGATACCTGGGCATTGAGCATGACATCGCTATTGACGTCGTAGCGCAACATCACCCGGGGTGAAATCCCATCGGAAGATACCTTGCTCTTCTGATTCAACACGCTGGCATTGTAAATACCGTCAAAATTCAGCGTGCGCTGCTCTTCGTAGTCAAAGAAGCGCGCGCCCACCACCAGCATCGTTTTATCGTTTAGGTCATAGGACACCTCACCGAACACCGCATATTGCTCAAGCTGATAGGGGATATCTGAATAAAACAGCTCGTCCACCGCATTCGCCCCGAGAGTCTCCCCCGGATCAGTAGAATCCGGCGCCGTCGTGCGGGCGCTGGCATCGTAGCCATCAACTTGCAGTGACTGGCCGTAGCGGCGTTCAACATCGCTATAGAAGAGCCCCGCCACCCACTGCAGCGGACCATCAAGTCCGCTGAGGCGCAATTCCTGCGTCACGACTTCGGCTTCGGTTTCGTCAAACAGCGGCGCATCGAGGGTGTAGTTCGCCTCATTTTCCCCAAACGAACCGCCAGTGATACTGGCGTTCAACGCCGTGGCGTCGCGCACCACCAACACATCGCGGTCGGTGTAAGAACTCACCGAGGTCAGCGTGAGGTTTTCATTAATGTCGTAGTTGATGGTCAGATCGACCAACAGAAAGTCATCTTCAAAGCTTTCTTCTAACTGGGTGAATTGCTGGTAGTCACCCAGCACTACCGGCGCACGGCTGGTAGTAAACGGGTTAGCCAGAATATTGTAGTCGTCTTCGCGGTTAAAACCGTCCATGTCGATCGTCTGGAAAACCACCCGCGGGGTAATGTTCAAGGCATCATTAGGCTGGAAGCTCAGGGCGATACGGCCACCGCTGCGCGTGCCCTCATTGACGTCTTCATTAACGCTGCCGCCGGGCTGCAGGGCATCGATATAGCCAGCGTACTGCTGGGCGTAACCCACGGCGCGCAGTGCCAGCGTGTCACTCAGCGGCACGTTGATGTGCCCCTTTATGCTGCCCCCTTCACTGCCCTCGTCAACCGTTTCACCGCCCACTTGAATAGAGCCGCTGAGTTCATCGGTGGTGGCGGCATTACTGATATAACGCACCGTGCCCGCCAGCGAGCCCGAACCAAACAGGGTGCCCTGCGGCCCGCGCAGCACCTCGACCCGGTTAATGTCGTAAAAATCCAGATCCGGGGTAAACAGTGACATCGAAATCACCGATTCGTCGAAATACACCCCCACCTGCTCTTTAACCCCCGGCTGGTCGCGCACAATCTGCCCCGCAGAAATCCCACGGATCGACACCTGACTCTGGCCCGGCCCCAGATTCTGGATGGAAATGCCGGCAACATTGGTCGCCATCGACTCAAGATCGGTCGCACCGCTCTGCTTGAGCTTGCCCTCGGTCATCGCGGCGATGGAAAAGGGCACATCTTGCAGCGTTTCCGACTGCTTCCGCGCCGTCACCAACACCTCTTCCAGCACGTTGCTGTTACCCTGCGCAAACGCCGTAAGCGGCATTGCCACAGCGGCCAGCGCCAGTGCGGACAAACGAAATCTTCGCGGATGAATCATCGTTTACTCTCCCCAACCTCAATTATTATTTTTTGTAAAAACATTAAGTTAGATGTTTGAACAAACTTACTTATAGCAAACATCGGGGAGATTGCCCTATCGCCTCTCCCGCCCCCATATGTTTACAGCTAAAACACCTCGCTGCCTAGCCCCGCCGCACACTCGCAGCCCGCCAGCAGCCAGCACCGGCAAATGTCTGCGGCCCCTAGAATTTACAAAAGCTTCCTTATATGATTACTCCCTTATTTTTTGGGCAGCACTGGCTGCCTTTTTGCGTTCTAGGATTCCCGCGGCCGCCCGCGAGATCAGGAGACCCTTTGCAATGACACTGCCCGCGTTAATGAACACCTATGGCCGCCTGCCCGTCAGCTTTGTGCGCGGCGAAGGTGTGCGTCTGTTCGACGAGCAGGGCAAAGCCTACATCGACGGCATCAGCGGCATCGGCGTTAACGCCCTGGGCCACGCTCACCCGGCCGTTACCGAGGCCATTCAACAGCAGGCCGGCCAGCTGCTGCACACCTCCAACCTCTATAATGTGCAGCGCCAACAGGAACTGGCCGAAGCCCTGCGCGATGCCAGCGGCATGGACAATGTGTTTTTTGCCAACTCCGGCGCCGAAGCCAATGAAGCGGCAATTAAATTGGCGCGGATGCACGGCCACCAGCGCAATATCGACACCCCCCATGTCGTGGTGATGGAGCAGGCCTTCCACGGCCGCACCCTGGCCACCCTGACCGCGTCTGGCAACCGCAAAATTCAAGCCGGCTTCGAGCCCCTGGTACAGGGCTTTATCCGCGCCCCCTTCGGCGACATTGACGCCTTGGAAAACATTGCCAAAAACAACGACAGCGTCGCCGCTGTGCTGCTCGAACCCATTCAGGGCGAAGGCGGCCTCTACCCGTTGCCCGACGGCTTTTTGAGCCAGCTGCGCGCGCTCTGCGACCGCTACAACTGGCTGTTGATGCTCGATGAAGTACAAACTGGCAACGGCCGCACCGGCAAATACTTTGCCTGCCAACACGACGGCGTGATTCCCGACGTACTGGTCACCGCCAAGGGCCTGGGCAACGGCCTGCCGATTGGCGCCTGCCTGGCGCACGGCAAGGCCGCTGAACTGTTTCAACCCGGCAATCACGGTTCCACCTTTGGTGGCAACCCACTGGCCTGCGCCGCCGGCCTGGTGGTGGTCAACACCGTGAACAGCCCGGCCATGCTCGCCCAGGTCGCCGACACTGGCGACTACCTGCAGCAGCAGCTCCGCCAACGTCTGGCCGACGCCAGTCATGTCAAAGAAGTGCGCGGTCGCGGACTGATGATCGGCATCGAGCTGGACAGCCCCTGTGGCGGCCTGGTGAAACAGGCGCTGGACCAAGGCCTGCTGATCAACGTCACCGCAGAACGGGTGGTGCGCCTGCTACCACCTCTTATTATTAGCCGGCAGGACGTCGACGCGCTGCTCGACATCCTCTGCCCACTGATTCTTCAGTGGCCCGCCCAATCCGGTGCCGCCTAAGGCACCGGTCTATGCAGCAAAGGTAGCCGCCACATGGCCTTGAGACACTTCCTGACCCTTAACGACCTCAGCCCTGCCGAGTTGGATCACATCATCCAGCGCGCCATCGAATTGAAGGCCGAACACCGGGCGCGACGCCCCAGCGTGCAGTTTCCCAACTATGTGCTGGGCATGATTTTCGAAAAAGCCTCCACCCGCACCCGCATCTCCTTTGAGGCGGGTATTGCCCAGTTTGGCGGCCACGCCATCTTCCTGTCGCCCCGCGACACCCAGCTGGGCCGCGGCGAACCCACCGAAGACAGCGCGCGAGTCATCTCGTCGATGTGCGACATCGTGATGATTCGCACCTTCGAGCACAGCATCATCGAAAAATTTGCCGAGTACTCCAGTGTGCCGGTAATCAACGCCCTGACCGACGACTACCACCCCTGCCAGCTGCTGGCCGACATCCAAACCTTTGTCGAGCACCGCGGCAGCATCAAGGGCAAGCAGGTCACCTGGGTGGGCGACGGCAACAATATGTGCCAGTCCTATATCAACGCCGCCATGCAGTTCGACTTCCAGCTCAACATCGCCTGCCCCGAGGGCTTTGATCCCCGCGCCGACCTGGTGGCTGCGGCCGGCGACCGGGTAACAATACTGCGCGACCCCGTGGCCGCCGCCAAACATTCCGACCTGCTGGTCACCGACGTGTGGGCCTCGATGGGCCAGGAAGAAGAAAAAGCCGAGCGCCGCCGCAAGTTGGCCGGCTACCAGATCAACAGCGAGTTGATGTCCCACGCCAAGCCCGACGCCCTGTATATGCACTGCCTGCCGGCCAAGCGCGGCGAGGAAATCAGCGCCGAGCTGATGGACAACCCCAACACCGTGATCTGGGACGAGGCCGAAAACCGCCTGCACGCGCAGAAAGCACTGATGGAATTTTTGCTGACCCAGTAAACCGCGCCGCCGCGACCAAGCTCAAAGGAGCGCCCTTGCTACAGGTTCAGGACATCCAATGCCGCTACGACGACCACGAGGTCGTCAAGCAGGTCAGCTTTCACGTCAACGACGGCGACATCTGCAGCCTGCTCGGCCCCAGCGGCTGCGGCAAGACCACCATCTTGCGCGCCGTTGCCGGCTTTCAGCCCCTGCACCGGGGCCAGATTCTGCTCAACCAGCAGTGCCTCAGCCAACCCGGCCAGCAACTGCCC
>NZ_JBFIGO010000023.1:0-34593 GCF_041602295.1 Spongiibacter sp.
CGAAAGCTGTCTTCGTTGAAGGCGTTGGCGAGGCTGGCCAGTACTTTAATGTGTTCGTCGTGGGCTTCCGCGGGTACGATCAGCGCGAAAACGAGGTCAACGGGTTGGTCGTCGATCGCTTCAAAGTCAATGGGCTCGGCCAGTTTCAGTAGCATGCCGGTGATTTGCGTGCACTGTTGGCTGCGGCAGTGGGGGATGGCCACGCCGTGGCCGATGCCGGTGCTACCCAGGCGTTCGCGGGCGAGCAGCTCGTTAAACAGCTCGTCGGCATTGAATTGTTTGTTGTCCTCGCTGATGTAGATTGAAATCTGCTCAAGGAGGCGTTTTTTGCTGCCCACAGACGTACCGCAATGGGTACGTCCGGGGCTGAGTATTGAATCAAGAGTCATAGCACTATGTTGTCCGGAATTTATCTGGGCCTAGCGGCCGAGATTTTTTTCCTTGTGTTTAATGAGCTGGCGATCGAGCTTGTCAGTCAAGCTGTCGATAGCGGCGTACATGTCTTCAGATTCACAGGTGGCGAACAGGTCTGCCCCCGCCACGTGAACCGTTGCCTCGGCCTTTTGTACCAATTTTTCTACGGAGAGGGTGACATCGGTGTTGGTGATATTGTCGAAATGTCGCTGCAGTTTGGCAAGTTTGTTGTTGACGTAATCGCGCAGTGCCGGGGTGACATCTACGTGGTGACCACTAACAGTTATGTGCATATCTTGCTCCTTCATCGCTGAGAACACTCGGCGCCTCCCGGCGCTTGTTTACGGCCGCGCTATCGCCGGCCCGTTAAACCAGTCGCTTCCGCTCGTTGGACGGCGGAATGACCAGTGATTCCCGATACTTTGCAATGGTTCGCCGGGCAACCTTGATGCCCTGCTCGGCGAGTAGATCTGTTATTTTGCTGTCACTAAGCGGTTTGCGCGGGTTTTCCGCTGCGATTAATTTTTTGATCAGTGCGCGAATCGCGGTGGACGAGCATTCGCCGCCAGTGTCGGTGGATACATGGCTGGAGAAAAAGTATTTTAGCTCGTAGATGCCGCGAGGGGTGTGCATATATTTTTGCGTGGTAACCCGCGAGATCGTCGACTCGTGCATGCTTACTGCATCGGCGATATCGTGCAGCACCAGAGGCTTCATTGCCTCTTCGCCGTATTCCAGGAAGCCGCGCTGGTATTCGACGATTTTGCTTGCCACTTTCATCAGCGTTTCATTGCGACTCTGCAGGCTTTTGATAAACCAGCGGGCCTCTTGCAGATTGTCGCGTATATAGTCTTTGTCAGTGCCGCTATTACCCTGTTTGGCCAGTGATGCGTAGTGGCTATTAATCTTAATCTTGGGGGCAATGTCGGGGTTGAGCTCGACCAGCCAGCGCCCTTCTTTTTTGCTGACAAAGACGTCGGGGACGACGTACTCCGTGTCGTCGCTGTCGATGCTGTCACCGGGCGTGGGGTTGAGAGACTGTATCAGCAGCAGGGTGTCGCGCAGCTGTTCTTCTTTGATCCGGCAGCGACGCATGATTTGGTTGTAGTCGCGGTTGCCCAGTTGTGCCATATGCTGTTCGACAATCTGTATCGCTTGGTCTCGCAGCGGCGTGTTGGCCGGCAATTGCCGCAGTTGAATTAGCAGGCATTCCTGCAAGTCGCGACCGCCAACGCCAGGTGGGTCAAACTGCTGTATAAGGTGGAGTACCGCATTGACCTCTTCGATTTCGATGTTTTCGTCGTCGAAGGCGTCGACGAGCTCTTCGGGGCTGACGGTGAGCCGGCCCTTGTCATCGATCGCGTCAATGATGGCATCGGCGATGATGCGGTCGAGTTCGGACAGTCGGCTGAGGTTGAGCTGCCAGCGCAAGTGGTCTTGCAGGGATTCTGAGCTGCTGTGGCGATAGTCGTCGCTGATGCCGTCGTCGCCGGCGGCGGCGCCAGATGAGACCGGGCTGCTGCTTTGGTAGACATCTTCCCACTGGCTGTCGACAGGCAGGTCCTCAGGTATTTCGCTGCGCTCGGCCCATTCCGTGTCGGCCTCGTTGCCGTGGGTCTCACTTTCTGCCGTGTCGGTTTTGCTGTCGCTGTTTTTACTCTGGCTGTTGCTGGCTTGCGCCTCGATATTGTCGCTGTCGTCTTCGATTTCCAGTAGCGGGTTGGAGTCCAGTGCGGACTGGATTTCCTGTTGAAGGTCGAGGGTGGAAAGCTGTAATAAACGAATCGCCTGTTGCAGCTGGGGTGTCATGGTCAGCTGTTGGCCGACCTTAAGCTGAAGCGATTGTTTCATAGGCAGTGACTTCTACTACAACCATACCTGGGGGAATTGTGCATTGCGCATAAAGCGATGGTGGCGATGCATTAAGCTCAGTGTAGTCGTGGAGCGGGGCGGCTGCAACAGCATTCTAAAGCAATTGCTGTGCCGCTTTTTTGCTTACAGTGTAAATGTGTCGCCGAGGTAAATGTCGCGCACGACCTGGTTGTTCAGCACTGACTCGGCATTGCCTTCGGCGACGATGCGGCCCTCGCCGACAATATAAGCTTTCTCGCAGATATCGAGGGTTTCGCGGACATTGTGATCGGTGATCAGTACGCCGATGCCGCGTGCCTGCAGGTGGCGAATAATCTGCTGAATATCGTTGACCGAGATGGGGTCTACTCCGGCAAAGGGCTCGTCGAGCAGGATGAAACTGGGCTCGGTGGCGAGTGCTCTGGCGATTTCGACGCGGCGGCGTTCGCCGCCCGACAGCGCCATGCCCAATGACTGGCGAATGTGGGTAATGTGGAATTCCTGTAGTAGTGCCTCGAGTTTTTCTTGGCGCTGCTTGCGATTGAGGTCGCGGCGGGTTTCCAAGATCGCCATGATGTTGTCGGCAACGCTGAGCTTGCGAAAGATGGAGGCTTCCTGAGGCAGATAGCCGACGCCGTGTTGGGCGCGCCCCTGTATCGACAGTGGGGTCAAGTCTTTGTCGTCGAGCTGGATGCGTCCGCGATCTGCATTGACGATGCCGACGATCATGTAGAAACAGGTGGTCTTGCCCGCGCCGTTGGGGCCCAGCAAGCCGACGATTTCGCCGCTGTTGATGCTCAGGGATACGTCTTTGATGACTTCGCGGCCTTTGTAGGCCTTGGCGAGGTTGCTGGCTTTTAGTAGCGGCATATCAGCGGAGGATCTCTGTTGCTGGTGGGCGGGCTGACTCTTCACTGTCGCCCTCTGCGCCGTTGGGCGCGCTGTTTTGCTGGGGCTGCAGGGTCATCTGAACTCGGCCGTCCAGCGAGCGGCTGCCTCCGTCGGCGATGACCATTTGTTTGCGGCCGCTATAGATGATGCGATCACCACTGATTTTAGAGCCCTGATGGCGGATAGTGGCATCTTTTTGCAACAGAATCTCTTCCGCTTCTAAGCTGTATTCAATCAATCGGGCACTGGCAACAACGACGCCTTCGTCGGCGCGGGGTTGTTGCTCGAAGTGGGCTGGGCTGCCGTGGGCGATGACGGTTTGCACCTTGCGGTCGGATTCCACAATGATGAGCTTGTCGGCGCGGATTTTTAAGCTGCCCTGGGACATGCTGACATTGCCGGTATAAATGCCGCGGTTGTTTTCGTAGGTTGCTTTGTCCGAGCTGAGATTGATCGCCTGGCGGCGGTCTTCGGGCAGGGCTTGAGCCGCGCTGGCGATTGACGCCAGGACAAGCAGGGCGACGGACAAATTACAGAGGTTCATAGCGTCCCTTTACCTGCGATAGTAGCTCGACTTTCTCCTGCTGGAGATCGGCCTTCATGCCTACAGAGCGGGTTTGACCGTTGGGTAGCTGCAAATTCAGTGGCTGGTCCGTGCTGACGATGCTGCGCTCCAGATCGATGCTGAGTTGCTCCGTGCGAATTTCCGCCTCGTGGATGAGGTCTTCTACCAGTACTTGTTGGCGCAGCGTGAGCTGCTGACCATTTTGCGACAGTGTGCCGTTTATCGCTTGCGCCGTCCACGGCCGCTGCTCGCCGATGTTGCCGATATAGTAGGGCTTGCTAAGGTGGACATCGCCACTGGAGATCATTCGGTCGGCGCTGTCGGCTCGCCAGCGGTAGGCGATCGCGCCGTCGTCGCGGTATTTGAGGCCTTCAATGGTCTGCAGGTGGGAGTCGACGTCAGGGATGGCGTCGAAGCGCTCACTGAGGCTCAGTTTTCCGCTCTCGCTGAATTGTGTGAGATAGATAACAGTGCCGGCAATGGCGGCCAGCGCTGATAGCACCGATGCCGCATTGATATTGAACGCGGGGGTAGCCATCTATAGAAATTGCTCCAGCGCGGCGTTGAGCTTGCCCTGTGACATCAGAATCAGCTCGGCGATTTCGCGTACGGCGCCACTGCCCCCGGCGGCTCGTGTTTGCCAGTCGGCGTGGCGAGCGACGAAATGGTGGCCGTTGGCTACGGTGATGCCCAGCCCGGCGGTGCGAATGGCGGCGAGATCAGGCAGGTCGTCGCCAACATAGGCGATCTGAGAGTACTCTAGGCCCAGGTCTTGGCGCAGTTCTTCCAGGGCTGTTCCTTTGTCTTCGCGGCCTTGGTAAATCAGCTCTATGCTGAGTTCGGCAGCACGGCGCAGCAGTAGATCGGATGTGCGCCCGGTAATAATTGCCGGGCGGATACCGGCGTCGCGAAGGAGCTTTATACCGAGGCCGTCGAGAATGCTGAAGGCCTTCATTTCTTCGCCACTGTTACCAAACAACAGGCTGCCGTCGGTGAGTACGCCGTCCACGTCCATGGCCAGTAGGCTGATTGTACGGGCTTTTTCTATCACAGTTTGCATAGGGGGCTCATCCTTAGGCGACGCCGGCTTTCAACAGGTCGTGGGTGTGGACAACGCCGATGGGTTTGTTGTCTGTGTCGAGAGCGACCAGTACGGTGATTTTATTGTCTTCCATGATGCGCAGTGCTTCTGCGGCCAGTGTGCCGGGCTTGATGCTGCGACAGTTTATCGTCATTACCTCGTCAATGCTGGCGTGATGAATATCCACCCCTTTGTCGATGGCGCGGCGCAGATCGCCATCGGTGAAAATGCCGGCCAGGCTGCCATCGCTGTTAAGCACGGTGGTCATGCCCAGCGCCTTGCTGCTCATTTCCAGTAGTGCGTCGCTGAGTGGTACGCCGCTATTGACCCGCGGAATCTCCGACCCGGTGTGCATAATACTGTCGATTTTGAGGAGCAGGCGCCGGCCCAGGGCACCGCCGGGGTGAGAAAAGGCAAAATCGTCTGCGGTAAAGCCGCGAGCCTCAAGTAGAGCGATTGCCAAGGCGTCGCCCATTACCAGTGATACCGTGGTGCTGGAGGTGGGGGCGAGATTTAGCGGGCAGGCCTCCTGGGCGACGCCGACATCCAGGTGTACATCAGCGCTGGTGGCGAGTTCAGAGTGGGGCTTGCCGGTCATGGCGATGACCGGCACAGCCAGTAGCTTGAGCAGGGGAATGAGCGTGACGAGTTCGGCGGTGGAGCCGGAGTTAGACAGCGCGATGACGACGTCGCCGGCGGTGATCATGCCCATATCGCCGTGACTGGCTTCGCCGGGGTGAACGAAAAATGCTGGGGTGCCGGTGCTGGCCAGCGTGGCTGCCAGTTTGTTGCCGATATGGCCCGATTTGCCCATGCCGGTCACGACGACGCGGCCTTTACACTGCAGCAGGAGTTCGCAGGCGCGACTAAAGCTGTCATCAATGCGCTCGCCCAGCGCGCTGACTGCGTCGCGTTCCATGGCGATAACCCGCGTGGCGGTGTCGATATAAGAAGATGGCATGGTGAAAAATATGACCTCGTTATCGCGCTAATGTCGTTAAGCGGCGGCTAATTTTCGCTATGATAATTTCCAATGTGAAAAATTAACAGGTTTACCTCGTCGTCGGGCGGGGAGCCAATTACGTAAACTGCGGTCTGATTTCGCAGAGCGCGGCCGGTATCGCATACTTTGCCGTCGCTCGCTGCTGACACTTGGAGAGAGAAATAATGCTGAAAAAGATGGTAATGGCACTGTGTTTGCTTGCTTGGGCGGGCATGGTCGCTGCGGCCAGCGCGCCTCAGCGCGGTCCCCACGAGGTGGTGGCGGGGACAACCCAGGAGCTGATGAAGGTTATTGAGGAGGCGCGAACCTACGTCGCCACCGATCCTCAGCGCTTTAATGCGGAAGTGCGGCGAATTATGGATGAAGTGGTCGATTTCCAGAGCTTTGCCCGCGGCGTGATGGGTAAATACGGCAGTCGCGAGTACTACCAGAGCCTGCGCACCGAGGAAGAGCGGGCGCAATTTCGTGACCACGTTATTCGCTTTACGCAGAATTTTAAGGATGGCCTGATCAATACCTACGCCAAAGGCTTGTTGGGCTTTAACGGCAATAAAATCGAAGTGTTGCCGTTGCCGGCTGATGCCGATTTGTCGGGCAGTGTCGGTGTGCGCCAGCACATCTATGGCGAGCGGGCTGCGCCCTATGAGGTGGTGTATACCCTGCGCCGCGACCGCGATGGCAGCTGGAAGCTGCGCAATGTGATCATCGAGGGGCTTAATCTCGGCTTGATCTACCAAAATCAATTTCTCACCGCAGTGTCGACGCACAAGGGAGATCTCGACAAGGTGATCAGTAATTGGACTGTGGCTCCGAAAGAGGTGATGGAGCAGGCGGCTAAATAACGGTCTTCTCGCCAAGGCCGTTGCAATTGCGTACAATTCGCCGCTTGTTTTTCGAAATTACGGAATATCACGGCCATGCAATCAGAACAGATCCTGGCGCGACTTGGCGAACACTTTGCCGACGGCGTTTTTACCGTGACGGGCGAAGGCAATCACTTCGACGTGCAGGTGGTCAGTGAGGCTTTTGCCGGCCTGCGTCCGGTGCGCCGCCAGCAATTGGTTTACGCGGCGGTTAACGATTGGATTAAAGACGGCTCTCTCCACGCTATTAACATCAAAGCGCTCACTCCCGCTGAAGCCCAATAGAGGTTATCGGCGCGCAGTGGCGCAGGAGTTTTCATGGATAAATTGCTAATCCGCGGCGGTGGTCCGCTCAGCGGAGAGATCCGGGTATCGGGCTCAAAAAACGCGGCACTGCCGATTCTTGCCGCGACGCTGTTGTCCAGCGAGCCGGTGCGGGTCAGTAATTTGCCGCACTTGCACGACATCACCACCATGATTGCGCTGCTGCGCAGTATGGGGACCGAATTGCTGGTTGATGAAAAACTCTGCGTAGAGATCAATGGCGCCACTACCAAGCAGACCACCGCGCCCTATGAACTGGTGAGGACGATGCGCGCCTCCATTTTGGTGCTCGGTCCGCTGCTGGCCCATTTTGGTCACGCCCGGGTGTCTTTTCCTGGCGGTTGCGCCATTGGCAGCCGGCCGGTGGATCAGCACCTGCGCGGCCTGGAGGCAATGGGCGCGCATATTGAGGTGGATGAGGGCTATATTACGGCTACGAGCCCGGGTGGGCGCCTGAAAGGCGCGCATATCCTCTTCGATATGGTGACGGTCGGCGGTACTGAAAACCTGTTGATGGCGGCCTGTTTGGCGGAGGGGCGCACGGTGCTGGAAAATGCCGCCCGCGAGCCGGAAATTATCGACTTGGCGAACTGCCTGATTGCCATGGGGGCCAAGATCTCCGGTCATGGCAGTGCCACGATTACTATCGACGGTGTCGATAAGCTCGGGGGTTGCAGTTATTCAGTGATGCCCGATCGCATTGAGGCTGGCACTTATTTGGTGGCTGCTGCGGCCAGTCGCGGCGACATTCGCCTGCGCGATATTGATCCGCATACTCTGGAGGCCGTGCTGGTTAAACTGGAAGAGGCCGGTGCTGAGATTGAGCAAGGCGAGGACTGGATTCGCCTGGATATGCACGGCCGTCGCCCCAGGGCGGTGAGTTTTAAAACGATGCCATACCCCGGTTTTCCCACCGATATGCAGGCCCAGTTCACGGCGATGAATGCGGTGGCAGATGGGGTGTCCCGAGTCAGTGAGACGATTTTTGAAAATCGCTTGATTCAGGCCCACGAGATGAATCGCATGGGGGCCAAGATCAGTGTCGAGGGGAATACCGCAGTGATTACCGGCACGGAGCGCCTGAAGGGCGCGCCGGTGATGGCCAGTGACTTGCGCGCCTCGGCCAGTTTGGTGATTGCCGGTTTGGTGGCCGACGGTGAAACCGTCGTCGATCGCATCTATCATATTGACCGTGGTTACGAGTGTATTGAAGAAAAGTTTCTCTCTCTCGGCGCCGAGATACGCCGCATCAGCGGCTGATTGACGGCCTCGGAGATCGCTGGCAGCGCTTGCCGGCACCGCCTAGTTCAGGAGTTGTACGCGTGGATCAGCCCATCACTATCGCCCTTACCAAGGGGCGCATTCTCAAAGAAACCCTGCCTCTGCTCGCCGAGGCGGGTATCGCGCCGCTGGAGGATATCTCCAGTAGCCGCAAGCTGATCTTTGCGACGAATCATGCCCATATACAGTTGATCGTGATTCGCGGCACCGACGTACCCACTTATGTAAAGCTGGGTTCGGCGGATATTGGTATTGCCGGCAAGGATATGTTGTTGGAGCTTGGCGCTGAGGATATGTATGAGCCGCTGGATCTGAATATTGCCCGCTGCAAGTTGATGACAGCAGGGCGAGTCGGGGAGGAGCTGCCGCAGGGGCGAGTGAGGGTGGCGACCAAATTTGTGAATGTGGCGCGTCGCCATTTTGCCGAGCGCGGTATTCAGGTGGAGCTGATCAAGCTTTATGGCGCCATGGAGTTGGCGCCGCTGATGGACCTCGCCGACTTGATCGTCGATATTGTTGACACCGGTAATACGCTGCGGGCCAATGGCATGGAGCCGCGGGAGCTGATTTCACCAGTGAGCTCGCGCTTGGTGGTCAATCGCGCGGCGATGAAGCGCAAGCATCAAGCAATACAGGGCATTGTCGATGATTTAACGCGGGCGGTGGCCGCTCGCAGCGCGGAGGCCTGAATGAGTCGAACATTGATGCGCCGTTTAAACGCTGCGGATAGCGGTTTTGATGCGGAATTGGACCGGCTGCTCGCTTGGGATTCCGTCTCCGATGCGCAGGTTGTCAATACCGTTGCCGGGGTGTTGGCCGATATTCGCCTGCGTGGTGATGCGGCCCTGTTGGAGTATACCCGCCGCTTTGACGGCGTTGATGTCGCGTCGGTGGCTGAGCTTGAATTTAGTCAGGCGCAATTGCAGGCAGCACTGTCGCGCATTGACGACGACCAGCGTCAAGCCCTAGAGGATGCAGCGCAGCGTATTCGCAGCTATCACGAACACCAGCAACAGGAGTCGTGGCAGTACCGCGAGGATGACGGCACCGTGCTCGGTCAGCAAATTCGCGGCATGGATCGTGTTGGTTTGTATGTGCCCGGTGGCAAAGCGAGTTACCCTTCGTCGGTGCTGATGAATGCGATCCCCGCCAAGGTGGCGGGCGTTGGTGAATTGATTGCGGTATCGCCCACACCAAAGGGCTATGTCAACGATATGGTGCTGGCGGCGGCGGCGATTGCCGGCGTAGACCGGTTGTTTGCCGTGGGCGGTGCGCAGGCCATTGCTGCACTGGCCTACGGCACCGAGACGCTGCCGCGAGTGGATAAAATTGTTGGCCCTGGCAATATTTATGTGGCAACCGCCAAGCGCCAGGTGTTTGGGTCGGTGGGGCTGGATATGATTGCTGGGCCGTCGGAGATTTTAGTGGTCTGCGATGGTTTGACCGATCCCGACTGGATCGCCATGGATTTGTTTTCTCAGGCCGAACACGATGAGGATGCACAGTCACTGCTGATCAGCCCTGACGGCGACTACCTGCAGCGCGTTGCCGACAGTGTCGAGCGCCTATTGCCGGGGATGGAGCGCGCCGACATTATCCGCCAGTCACTGGTGGCTCGCGGTGCCTTAATTGAAGTGGCTGACATGGCGGCAGCGGTGGCGCTCATTAATCGCATTGCCCCCGAGCACTTGGAGCTGTCGGTGGCCGAGCCCGAGCAATATTTGCCACAGATTCGCCATGCCGGTGCGATTTTTCTTGGTCGCCACACGCCTGAGGCTCTGGGTGACTACTGCGCAGGCCCCAATCACGTACTGCCCACCTCGGGAACGGCGCGTTTCTCGTCGCCGCTGGGGGTTTATGACTTTCAGAAGCGCTCGTCAATTATCAATTGCTCTCCGGTCGGGGCGGCGGCCTTGGCGCGTACCGCGTCGATTCTGGCGCGCGGCGAGTCGCTGACCGCCCATGCCCGCAGCGCCGAGTATCGATTGTCTAGTGAGGGTAGTGATGAGTAGGTTTTGGAGCCCCTTTGTTGAAGGTCTTGAGCCCTATGTTCCGGGTGAGCAGCCGAAGCTGGCCAACCTGACCAAGCTCAATACCAATGAAAACCCCTATGGCCCTTCGCCGAAAGTGACTGCGGCCATCGGCGCGGCACTGGGTGATGAGCTGCGCCTTTATCCCGACCCGAATGCCGATAGCTTGCGGCAGGTGGTCGCTGAATATTACGGTCTGGCGGTCGAGCAGGTTTTTGCGGGCAATGGCTCAGACGAGGTGCTGGCCCATATTTTCCACGGCTTATTTCAGCACGGTCGGCCGCTGCTGTTCCCCGATATCACCTACAGCTTTTACCCGGTGTATTGCCAGTTATACGGTATTCCCTTTGAGCGCATCCCGCTGGATAAAGATTTTGCTATCGCGGTGGGTGATTACACCGGTATTAATGGCGGAATTATTTTCCCCAACCCCAATGCGCCGACAGGGCGTTTGCTGCCGCTGGATGAGATCCGTCGCTTGCTGGATGTGAACACGGAAACAGTGGTGGTGGTCGACGAGGCGTATATCGATTTTGGTGGGGAGTCGGCGGTGACGCTGATCGATAGCTACCCCAACTTGCTGGTCACCCAGACGCTGTCGAAATCGCGCTCGCTGGCGGGGCTGCGGGTGGGTTTGGCGATGGGCTCGGCGGAGTTGATTGAAGCCCTGGAGCGCATCAAAAACAGCTTCAACTCCTATCCCTTGGATCGCCTGGCGCTGGTTGGCGCCGAGGCCGCGTTTTTGGATCAGGCCCACTTCGAGCGGTGCCGCAGTGCGGTAATAGAACAGCGCGAGGTGCTGCGCGCCGAATTGAATCGGCGGGGCTTTGAATCACTGCCCTCGGCGGCAAATTTCTTGTTTAGCTGTCATCGCGAGCACGCTGCTTCGGACATTGCTGCCGCGCTGCGCGACGGTGGTGTAATTGTTCGCCACTTTAAGCAGCCGCGCATCGACAACTACCTACGTATTACGGTGGGGACTGCCGAGCAGAATGCGCGGCTACTGGCTTGTCTGGATGCCTTTTTGGCGGCTTGAATCAGCCGCCCTGTAGCTCGGGACGCATGGCCACTTTGGTGCTGATGAAAAAGCTCTTGTTGTCGCGCAGTAGGCCAAGCCTTACCGTTTCGCCGGGGCGGGTGTCGGTGATCAGGCGCATGCCGGCGTGACCATCGCCCACTTTCTCGCCATTTATTTCCGTGAGTACATCGCCCAGCTGCAGGCCTGCCTGGGCGGCGGGGCCGTTGCTGGCCAGGCCGGTGACGACGACGCCATTGGCGCCGCTGCCCAATGGCTGAACCTCAATGCCGAGCCAGCCGCGCACCGGTCGGCCGTAGCGGATCAGGTCATTCATGGTGCGCAGGGCCAGATCGGTGGGAATGGCCAGGCCGATGCCGGTTGAGCCGCCGCTTTGGGTATAGATCGCGGTGTTGATGCCCAGCAGTCGCCCGCGGTTGTCGATCAGTGCGCCGCCGGAGTTGCCGGGGTTGATGGCGGCGTCCGTTTGGATGAAATTTTCGAACTGGCTGAGGCCGAGGCCGTAACGTCCGGTGGCGCTGATAATGCCCTGGGTGACGGTCTGGCCAAAGCCGTAGGGGTTGCCGATGGCCAGCACGGTATTGCCGACGCGGGCTTTTTCCGGCTCGCCGACGCGAATAGCCGTCAGGTTTTCTAAATCAATTTTCAGTACCGCCAGGTCGGTGTCTGCGTCACTGCCAATGACGCTGGTCAGTGCTTGGCGGCCATCCTGTAGCATAACCAAAATTTCATCGGCGCCGTTGATAACATGGTAGTTGGTCAGCAGGTAGCCGCTGTCGTCGACTATAACTCCGGAACCCAAGCTGCGCTCCAGGTGTTGGCGCGCGCGGCCGTTGCGGTTGAAGAAATGTTTGAATAGTGGGTCGTTGGCCAGTGGGTGGCGTTGCTGGACGACCTTGGTGGTGTAAATGTTAACCACCGCCGGCGCCGCCTGTTCTACGGCCTTGGAGAAGTCTTGGGGGGCACTGCCGGTCGGCTGGTAGGACAATATATATAGGCCGAGTAACAGGCCGCAGATGCTGGGCCAGAATAGAGATTTTAAAAAATGCAGCTTCACCGCGGTGCCTCAGTCTTCTGGTTGGTGTGCCGGTCGCAAGGCTGGTGTGCCTGTGCCCGGCGGGCGTGCTAGCCTATCACGAATGCAATGGATTCCGAATTCAGAGGGGTGGATGTGGCAACAAGTTTACAAAAACTACTGATTGAGGCAAATGCACTGATGGAGCCCCAGGCTTTTCAGGACTACTGCCCCAATGGTTTGCAGGTGGAGGGGCGCGCCGAGGTGCGCCGTTTGGTGAGCGGTGTGACCGCCAGTCAGGCGCTGATCGACGCGGCAGTCGACAGTGGCGCTGATGCGATTTTGGTTCACCACGGTTTTTTTTGGCGGGGTGAAGACCCCTGCTTGCGAGGGATGAAACGCCGCCGGCTGGCGAGTTTGCTGGCCAACGATATTAGTTTGATCGCCTACCACTTGCCGCTGGATGCCCACCCTACCTTGGGTAATAACGCCCAGCTTGCCGAGCGCCTGGGGATTGTCGTCGAGGGGGGCTTGGACGACTCGGTGCGACCGGTAGGCAATGTGGGCCGTTTGCCCGCGCCGATGTCGGCTGTTGAATTTGCCGCTCATGTGGCGCGCGAGCTTGGGCGTGAGCCCTTGCTGGAGGAGGTGGGTGGCGGAATGATTTCGCGCATAGCCTGGTGTACCGGTGCTGCCCAATCGTATATTGACCGCGCTGCGGCACTTGGTGTCGATGCCTACCTCAGTGGCGAGGTGTCAGAGCCGACTATCCACAGTGCCCGCGAGCAGGGTGTGCACTATATTGCCGCTGGTCACCATGCCACCGAACGCTATGGCGTGCAGGCCCTGGCCTCAGTGTTGGCCGAAACCCTGGGGGTTGAGCATCGGTTTATCGATATTGACAACCCCGCTTGAGCCGCGGTTTAGGCGTGTGGTGCGACGGGAGGGGTCGGGCCGTCTTCTTCGGTGAGATCTTTTTCCAGGCCAAACTCTTCGTGAAGGGCGCCCTTGGAGCCGGGTTGGCGCGGCGCGTAATCTAGGGGCTGTTCAGAGGGTTTGCCGACAGCTGGGTTACCTTCGAGTACCGGGCGGCCTTCCGGTAGGGTTTGCAGTGGGCTGATGCCGGTGCTGTGCAGATCGCGAGCACCTGTCGCAATGTGGTTGTGCACGCTGCGGTAACTTTCAGCGAGGTCATTGAGTAGTTCGGCGGTGCGGTCAAAGTGGCCGCTGACCTGCTGCTGGTAGTCTTGTTGTTGCTGCTGCATTTCGTTGAACTGTTTTTCAAGTGCGGCGCGGCTCTGCTGTTCCGGCCTGATGCGGCTGAGCATAAAATAGCCCGCTGCACTGCCTATTAAGGTGCAGATAATTCCCACGGCAATCAGGGTGCTCAATTCGTACACGGTTTTTCCTCCTTACACGCGACGTGTGGTCGCGTTTGGCCACAGTATAACTGTGTCGGCCGGGCGGGGCAGTATGCCGGCGCTAAAAATTGCCAATTGCCGGCGCGCTGGGTAAAGTTGCCGCCGTCTTAGTCAGGGAGTGTCCTATGTCCTCACCCTTAGCACGCTATCAGCGCGATCTTGAGTCCGGTGGATTTTCCCGCGACCCCGCCCAGGCGCAGGCTGTGGCATGTTTGCAAAGGCTCTACGAGGAGTTGTTAGATGCCCCGCCGCAGCGCTCAAAAAGCGGGCTGAGGGGGGTGTTCAACAGGTTTCGCAAGGCGCCGGAGCCCGTGCCTGTCAAGGGCTTGTACTTCTGGGGCGGCGTCGGGCGCGGCAAGACCTATCTGATGGATACCTTTTTCGACACTCTGCCATTTGAGCAAAAAATGAGGGCGCATTTTCACCGCTTCATGCAGCGGGTGCATCGCGAGCTGAAGGCCTTGGCGGGTGAGAAAAATCCTCTGGTGATGGTTGCCGACCGGATAGCCGACGAGGCGCGGGTGATCTGTTTTGATGAGTTCTTTGTGTCGGATATCACCGATGCGATGATTTTGGCCGGCTTGTTTGAGCGCCTGTTTGAGCGGGGTGTGGTGCTGGTGGCAACCTCCAATATTGTGCCGGAGCAGTTGTACCGGGACGGCCTGCAGCGAGCGCGGTTTTTGCCGGCCATCGATTTAATTCAGCAAAATGTCCAGGTGGTCAATGTCGATGGTGGTGTCGATTATCGCCTGCGTGCCTTGGAACAGGCCGAGCTGTATCACTCGCCCTTGGATGAGGCGGCGGAAATCAGTTTGCAGCGCAGTTTTGACAGCCTGGCGCCGGAAGCGCCTAAACTGAACCAGGTGCTCGATATTGAGGGGCGGGGGATTGTCGCTAAACAGGTGGCCGACGATGTTGCCTGGTTTGAGTTTGCCGAGCTTTGTGACGGCCCGCGAAGCCAGTACGACTATATTGAGTTGGCGAGGGTGTTTCATGCGGTGGTGCTCAGCAATGTGCCGCAGTTGGGTGCGAATCGCGATGATCAGGCGCGGAGATTCATAAATTTGGTCGATGAGTTTTACGACCGCAATGTAAAACTGGTATTGTCTGCGGCCGCACCGCTGGAATCGCTGTATGCTGGCGGACGATTAGACTTTGAATTTGAGCGTACCCAGAGCCGTTTGCTGGAAATGCAGTCCCAGGATTACCTGGCGCGTGAGCACCGCCCATAAGTCGCGGGGCCCGTGCGGGGTCGGTGAAAAAGCTGTGTTTTTAACTTGAAAATCATTTGGCGCTTATGTAGTATTCGCGCTCTTTGTTCGGTACGGTCCCCATAGGCGAGATTCATGAAAACCTTTAGTGCAAAACCCAACGATGTCACTCGCGACTGGTTCGTGGTTGACGCCGCCGACAAAACATTGGGTCGTCTGGCCAGTGAGATTGCGCATCGCTTGCGCGGTAAGCACAAGCCTGAGTACACGCCTCATGTCGATACCGGCGACTACATTGTTGTTGTTAATGCGGAGAAAATTCGCGTAACAGGTAACAAGACTACAGATAAGATTTACCACCATCATACTGGCTACCCCGGCGGTCTGAAGTCCATCAGCTTTGAAAAGTTGATCGACAAGGCGCCTGAGCGGGTAATTCAGGGTGCGGTTAAAGGCATGCTGCCTAAGAACCCCCTGGGTCGTGCCATGTTTAAAAAACTGAAAGTTTATGCTGGCACAGAGCACCCTCATACTGCTCAACAGCCCATTGAACTGAATATCTAACGGAAGCGTACTATGTCAGCCACTCAATACTACGGCACTGGTCGCCGTAAAACTTCTTCAGCACGCGTCTTCATGAAGCCGGGAAGCGGTAGCATTTCGGTTAATGACCGAGAGCTGGATCAATATTTTGGTCGTGAAGTTGCCCGTATGATCGTTCGTCAGCCGCTTGAGCTGGTCGATATGGTTGAGAAGTTTGATATCAAAGTTAACGTCAGTGGTGGCGGTAGCTTTGGTCAGGCCGGCGCGATTCGCCACGGTATTACTCGTGCGCTGATGCAGTACGACGAAGCCCTGCGCGGCGAGCTGCGCAAAGCTGGCTACGTTACTCGCGATGCCCGTGAGGTTGAGCGTAAGAAAGTCGGTCTGCGTAAAGCGCGCAGAAAGCCGCAGTTCTCCAAGCGTTAACCGCTGCGGCCTGCAAGGCCGGAAGGCGCTTATTGGCGGCTATCGGAAAACGCCCAACAGCAATCTGTGGGCGTTTTTTTTTGCCCGTTTGAGGGGCGCGGTTCAGCTTGCCAAACCGGGTATTTATTGTCAGTTGGGGTCAAGTTCATTAGTATTTGCCCCATTTTAAACTGACTGTCGGCCCTGCTGGGGGTCGGCTTGGTCTGATTATTCGTATGTTATGGGGGAATCGTCATGAGTAATGACGGCGTAAACACGGGGCGTCGGCGCTTTTTGACCGCAGCCACCTCGGTGGTCGGTGCCGCGGGTATGGTCGGTGTGGCCACGCCCTTTGTTGGTTCTTGGAATCCCAGTGCTAAAGCCAAAGCGGCCGGTGCACCGGTCAAGGCTGATATTAGTAAGCTGGAGCCGGGCCAGATGGTGGTTGTTGAATGGCGCGGGAAGCCGGTCTATGTGCTGCGTCGTACGCAGAAGCAGATCGAGGAGCTGGCAGCTGTTGATACATACCTCAAGGACCCGACGTCTGCGGGTGCCGATCAACCCGAGTATATCGAAGGTGTTGCACGTGCGCTCCGGCCTGAATACCTAGTGTTGGTTGGACTTTGTACCCACTTGGGTTGTGCGCCGAAGCATCGCCCTGAAGTGGGCGTGCCTGATCTGGGTGGTGACGCATGGGTTGGTGGTTTCTTCTGCCCTTGTCACGGTTCGCGATTTGATCTGTCCGGGCGTGTGTACGCTGGTTCGCCGGCCTCACAGAACCTGGTTGTTCCACCTTATTCCTATGAGGGTGACAACATTCTTGTCATCGGTGTTGATCAGGGGGCTGCGTAATGAAGATGTTGATTGGTCTGCGCGACTGGGTTGATGCCCGCCTGCCAATTATGCGCGCATGGGATACCCACATGGGTAAATACTATGCGCCGAAGAATTTTAATTTCTGGTACTTCTTTGGTGTGCTGTCGCTGCTGGTGCTGGTAAACCAGTTGCTGACCGGTGTATGGCTGACCATGAGCTTTACGCCCAGCGCCGAAGAGGCCTTCCGCTCCGTTGAATACATCATGCGCGATGTGGAATACGGCTGGATTATCCGCTATATGCACTCCACTGGCGCCTCGGCGTTCTTTTTGGTGGTTTACCTGCATATGTTCCGGGCTCTGCTTTACGGTTCGTACAAAAAGCCTCGCGAGCTGATCTGGGTGTTCGGGATGTTCATCTTCCTGGCGTTGATGGCCGAGGCCTTTGTCGGCTACGTGCTGCCCTGGGGTCAGATGTCGTACTGGGGTGCGCAGGTTATTATTTCGTTGTTCGGTGCGATCCCGGTTGTCGGTGAGGACATCGTTCAGTGGATTCGCGGTGACTACCTGATTTCCGGTATTACCCTGAACCGTTTCTTTGCCCTGCATGTGGTTGCCCTGCCTATCATTTTGCTGGCCCTGGTTGTTCTGCATATTCTGGCGCTTCACGAAGTGGGTTCGAACAACCCCGATGGCGTGGAAATCAAGAAGAATAAAGATGCGAACGGTGTGCCGCTCGATGGGGTGGCCTTCCACCCGTATTACACCGTGCACGATCTGACGGCGGTGGCGGTATTCCTGTTCGTATTCTGCAGCATTATTTTCTTTATGCCGGAAATGGGCGGGTACTTTATTGAGTTCGCCAATTTCGAAATCGCCAACGGTTTGAAAACGCCTGAGCACATTGCGCCGGTTTGGTACTTCACGCCGTTCTATTCAGTGCTGCGCGCAGTGCCGGATAAGCTGTGGGGCTTTGTCGCCTTTGGCGCTTCCGTGGCGATTCTGTTCTTGTTGCCCTGGTTGGATCGCAGCCCGGTTAAATCGATTCGTTACAAAGGGCGTATCAGTAAAATCGCCATTGTGGTGTTCGCTGCAGCCTTCCTGATCTTGGGTGTGTTGGGCGTGAAAGCACCGACTGAGGCGCGTACCCTGCTGGCGCGTATTTGTTCGGTGATCTACTTTGGCTTCTTCCTGCTGATGCCTTTCTGGACTCGCTGGGAGGCGACCAAGCCAGAGCCGACTCGGGTTACCGATGGCGGTATGGGTTTCTGGAAAAGCATGGGTGTCTTGTTGGTTGTGGCGCTGTTGACCATCCTGCCGCTCAAGGCCGTTGGCGCTGAGTCCGCTTTCAATTGTGGCACGATGGCCTGTGACGAAATTGATACCGATGTCACCGATTTGCCGTCGCTGCAGCGCGGTGCGCAGACCTATATGAATTACTGTATGGGTTGTCATTCGCTGCAATACGGCCGCTACCAGCGCACGGCAACGGATCTGAATATTCCCGAAGATCTGTTCGAGCAGCACCTGAAGTTAGACGCATCGGCTAAAATCGGTGCCTTGATGGAAAATTCCATGGACAGCGCCGATGCTAAAAAATGGTTCGGCGCGGCGCCGCCGGACCTTACCCTGGTGGCGCGGGCACGCAATCCAGACTGGTTGTACACCTATTTGCGTACCTTCTATGCAGACTCCTCACGCCCCTACGGTGTGAACAATAAAGTCTTTAAGGACGTGGGTATGCCCCATGTGTTGGCGGAGCTGCAGGGTATGCCAGAGTGTGCCCCTGGCCCTGTCCATGCTGAAAATGGTGGTATACTGCGCGATCCGCTAACCGGTGAAGATGTACTGTTTGATAAAAACGGCGAGGCGTTGAATCCTTGTGGCAGCTTTACTTATGCCAGTGAGGGTAGCTTGAGCCCTGCGGAATACGACAAAGTGGTCTACGACCTGGTTAATTTCCTCGAGTACATGGGTGAGCCGGTGCAGGCTAAGCGCAAGCGTATCGGTGTTTATGTGCTGGCGTTTATAGCGTTGTTTTTTGTATTCGCCTATTTGTTGAATCGCGAGTACTGGAAGGACGTGCATTAATACGGCCTGTTAAATAGGTTTGTGGACGGGCGGCTTCAATCGGAGTCCGCCCGTTTCTTGTCATATCGATTGATAGTTTGAGGTGAGTTCAATGGGCGTTGTTGCCAAGCGTTCTACAATGACATTCTTTTCTGATGCGTCCAGCCATTACAGCCACCGCGTGCGTATTGTGTTGGCTGAGAAGGGTGTTACTGTCGATATTATCGACGTCGACCCGAACAGCCTCCCGGAGGAAGTCTCCGAGCTGAACCCCTATAACAGTTTGCCGACGCTGGTTGATCGCGATTTGGCTCTGTACGAGTCCAAGGTGATGATGGAGTACTTGGACGAGCGCTTCCCGCACCCGCCGCTACTGCCGGTATATCCGGTGGCTCGTGGTGAGAGTCGCCAGTATATCTATCGTATCGAGCGCGATTGGTGTCGTTTGGTGGATGAGATTCAGAGCGGCAGTCAAAAGGCACAGGACAAGGCGAGAAAAGAGTTGCGCGACAGCTTGTTGACCATAGCGCCGATCTTTGCTGAAAAACCGTTCTTTATGAATGAGGAGTTCACCCTGGTGGACTGCTGTCTGGCCCCTATCCTCTGGCGCCTGGAGCTGTTGGCGGTAGAAATTCCTCAGACCCGCCAGTCTAAGCCTTTGCTGGAGTATATGGCGCGCTTGTTCGAGCGTCCGTCGTTTCAGGAAAGCTTGACACAGAAAGAGCGGGAAATGCGCAGCGAAAGCACCGCAGCCTAATCAGGCGCATTTAACGATGGCTATGAGCTCTAGTCGCCCCTATATGATCCGCGCGATCTATGAGTGGGTGGTCGATAATGACTGCACTCCCTACATCCTGGTAAATGCCATGCTGGAGGGTGTTGAAGTGCCGCAGCAGTTCGTCCAGGACGGCCAGATTGTGCTGAATATTTCGCCGTCGGCGGTGGTCGGCTTGGATGTCGGCAACGACGAACTGGGATTTCGTGGCCGTTTCGGCGGTGTGGCTCAGGATATTCGTGTGCCGGTTGGCGCCGTGCTGGGCATTTATGCCCGGGAGAATGGTCAGGGTATGCTGTTTGATGCCGACGAGCCAACGCTGCCGCCCGATGGCGATGGCCCGCCAGCGGAGCGTCAGAGTGCCAAGCCGCATGCTGGCAAGCCCAGCCTCAAAGTAGTGAAATAAAAAAGCCCGGCAAATGCCGGGCTTTTTTATTTCTGCCTGGTTATCGCCGGAGGGCGTTAATAGTACTCGAAGACGCGCACGACTTTTTGTACGCCCTTGGTTTCGCTGGCAATGCGCGCGGCGATGTCTGATTCGCTTTTCGAGACCATCCCCAGGAGATAAACCGCGCCGTTTTCCGTTACGACCTTGATACGCGACGCGTCGAGCTGTTCGTGCAGTGATAGGCGGCTTTTGACCTTGGTGCTCAGCCAGCCGTCGTTACTGCGCGTCAGCATGCTGGTGGGCTCGCCAACACTCAGTTCATTGTGAACTTTGCGGACTTTCTTTAATTTGTTGGCGACTTCGGCGGCCTGCTCGCGCAGCTCTAGGTTGGCGACTTGGCCGGTGAGCAGCACGATGCCATTGTGGCTAGTCACGGTTATATGGGCTGAATCTAGCTCAGGGTGCGTTTTGCGAATATTGACCGTGGCTTTGGTTTCGATAATTTCATCGTCAATATAACTGCCAAGACTGCGACTGCCTGGGTCTTCCTCAATGGGCCGGTCGTGGGTTGCGGTGAGAATTTGCGTGCAGGCGCTCAGCGATAAAATCATCAAAAATGGCAGCAGGCTGCGGGGAAGGGCTGTCATGTTAATGGCTTCCAAAGAGTTGACTGTCGATTAATTCGCAGATGGCGTGTACTGCCACCAGTTGCATTTCTGTGAGGCGGGCGGCGTTGTCGATGGGGAATACCAATTCGATGTCATCCGCTTGTAGCAGGGCGCGGGCGTCACCGTCGCTAGTGCCGCACATCGAAATCACGCGCATCTCCCGCTCGTGTGCCGCCTGTATGCAGCGAAGTGTGTTGGCGCTGCCGCTCTGATAGCAGATAAATAAGCAATCGCCTTGCTGGCCGAGGGCGCGAATCTGATTGGCGAAGATGTCGTTGTAGCCCGACTGTGCGGCAATGGCGGTCGCACTGGCGGTATCTGCGGTGAGTGCCATTGCCGGCAGTGCTGGGCGTTCGTGTTGAAAGTTATTGAGGAGGTTGGTCACAAGATGTTGGGCGATAAGGCCGTTACTGCCCTCTCCACAGCACATGATTTTTTTTTCCTGCAGCATGGCATCGACGATACTGTGGCTGGCTTGCGCGATGTCATCGCCCAGCGCTTCCATGGTGTACATGCAGCTTTCAATGTGCCGATGAAAAAGGTCAACGACTTGTTCGGAGTGATCCACCGTGCAGAATCCTTATAGCTGAAATGCGTTGGGCAGCCAGTTTAACTGAAATTCGCCGTTGCTTTCTGTAGCTTCAATGACATCGAAGCGGCAGGGAGGTTCCGTTTGGCATTGGCTGGCAAGGTAGTGGGAGGCGGCGTGGATGAGCCGCTGCTGTTTGCGGGCGTTTACCGACTCGGCGGCGCCGCCAAAGCGCAGATTGCCGCGCAGTCGAACCTCGACAAATACCAGATAGTCGTGGTGGCGCGCGACAATATCAATTTCGCCGAGCCGGCAGCGATAATTGCGCTGTAATATCTGCAGCTTTTGCGACTGCAAATAGTCGCATGCTGCCTGCTCGGCGCCATCGCCGCGGGCTTTGCTGCTATTCGCCATTATTCAATTGTGGTTCTGACTCAGTGCATCGATGACGGCGACACCGTCGCGGATTTCAGCCAGGGTGAGCTCCCGCTCTATTTGCCCTTGCTGATTTAAGGTGAGGGTGCCCGTTTCGCCAAAGACTTGGCCATTGCCCCCGCGCAGCTGGGCAATGCGCATGTGCAGGCGGAAACTGTCGACGCCGAGGGCGTACATTCGCTGATAGGCCGCGCTCTGCGGCAGATTGCCGTTGATGGCCTGGCGAATGGCTGAGTCGCTGTTGAATACCCAGGGGATGTCGATGAAGTGAACGCCATTAATATCTTGATCTCGGGAGCGGTTTTCGTCGCCGTGGTAGATGTGCGAGGTCGCATAGACGGGCAGGTCGCCGGCGTAGTGATAGGCCAGCAACGGCTTTACGGCCCGCCCTTCATTGGGGCGGGCGACGAGGAAGATCATATCTGCGTCGCTGCGTCGGTATGGTTCGAAATGCGGCGCTGTACCGAGGATTTGTTGCAGCCGTTGACGGCGGCGCTCGCTCTGGTCGATGTGCAACAGTTGTTTAATGCGTTTTGAGTAGTTGTTGGTTTTTGCGTCGAAGGTCGTACTGTCAACGACTTGGCCGCCAAGTTCCTGCCAGCGGCGGGCAAAGGCGTCGGCGACCTTGCCGCCCCAGCTGCCCTCTGGGGTGATTATCATGGCGCGGCGCAGGCCCTTATTGCGGGCGATAATGGCGATTTGCTCGGCTTCGTCCTCGGGGTTGAGGCCAAACTGATAAAGGCCGCTGGGAGAGCGCTGGCTGTCGATGCGGTTGAGCGCCAGTGTGGGCAGGCTCATCATTTCTGGGTGTCGGGCTATCAGTTCGCTGAGTTTTTCTTTGCGGAGCGGGCCAATCGCCATCTCGCAACCGTCGGCGCGGGCCTGCAGCAGCAGTTGGTTAATGTCGCCGCTGTCGCTGTTGTAAAACAGCAGCTCAGGCACTTTGGCTTGCTTCTGCTGGGTATCGAGGTAGGCGGCAATAAAGCCGTCGCGAATCGCTTTGCCGTAGTTGGCGTAGCGGCCGGTAAACGGCAGTAATAGTGCGATTTTGTCGGGTTGGGCAACGGCTAGGCTGTCTAGTTGGTCGAGCCCGCCGGGCAGTGGTTCTCGGGCTGGGTGGCTGGGCCAGCGAGCCAGCCAGGCATCGCGTTGCCGGATCTGGGCGCCGATATCGCCCTGGTTGTCTTTGGCAATCGAGGCCAGTTCGAGCCAGCCGAGGTAGTCGCGGTTGCTGGCGCTGCCAAGTTTGTCCAGTAGCACGGTGGTCGGGATCTGCATCAGCGACTGCCAGATTGCCTCGCGATTGTGCGTTTGTTGGGCGCTGGTGAGCAGTGGGTCGATAAAAATCCATTCGCGGACGGCGGCGAGGTGGTCGCCCTCAATGGCAAACAGCGAGGCGCGGAGCTGGCTAAATTGTAGTTGGCGGCGTAGCGGTGCCTCCAGCATCGCCTGTTCGACCAGCGGGTCTGAGAGCTCGTGCAGGGCTTCGGTAAATTCGGCGTGGGCGCGGTGTACGCGCGCGCGCACCAGGGCCAGCCGCAGGGCCTGGGAAGGGGGAAGCTCGGGGGCAATGAGCTCGCCAACGACTTCGTCGGCGCGACCAACTTCGCCGTCGCGAAGCAGTACTTCGGCAGCGCGCAATTTCAGCTCCTGCGCGCGTTCGGGTTCGGCATTGTCGGCCTCAATTAGCCAGAGTTCGATGTCGCTGGAGTTGGCGGTGGCGGCGTTAAAAGCGAGCGGCGCGCGGCTCGGTGGGCGCTCCGGGCGCTGGCGAATATCACCGTAACTTTGCAGTTGCTCTTTCGGGCTTGACTTGGTTGGAGTGCTCGGCGTGGTCGAGCAGGCCGCGAGGACCGCGCCGGTCAACGCGAAAGCGAAAAATCTTGTCTTCATCATTAGGCCGTTGTTAGTCTTCGCAAGCTGATTAATAAGAGGTGTGCCCCTGTGGATTCGATCGCCACGTTATACGTTGTTGCCACGCCGCTGGGGAATCTGGCAGATATGGTACCCCGGGGGCTGGAAGTCCTACAAATGGTTGATCGTATTGCTGCTGAGGATACACGTCGAAGTGCCCCCTTGCTTGCGCATTTTGGCGTGACCACGCCGATGTTTGCCTATCACGATCACAGTGGCAGTCGCGATACTGAGCGTCTGCTCGACGTGTTGCGCGGCGGTGGCAGCGTTGCGTTGATTTCCGATGCGGGCACGCCACTGATATCGGACCCGGGTTTTCGCCTGGTGGACGCTGCGTTGGCCGAGGGCTTTAGGGTATCGCCGGTGCCGGGGCCCTGCGCCGTGATCGCGGCGCTGTCCGCCGCGGGCCTGCCTTCAGACCGCTTTAGTTTTGAAGGCTTCCTGCCGGCAAAGGAGCAGGGGCGGCGAAAGCAGCTGTTGGGCTTGAGCGGTGAAACGCGCACGCTGATCTTTTATGAGGCTCCCCATCGTTTGCTTGAGAGTGTGCGAGATATTGCCGATTGCATGGGGGACGACAGGGTGGTGGTGCTGGCCCGTGAGTTGACCAAGTTGTATGAAACGGTGGTCAGGAAGTCGGCTGCCGAATTGGCGGCGTGGATTGCGGAAGACCGAAATCAACAGCGGGGTGAGTGCGTGTTGCTGGTCGCGGGTTATCAGCCGCTGCCCGATGCGCTGCCGGTCGATGCGCTGCGCTATTTTGATGTGCTGCGGGCAGAGCTGCCAATGAAACAGGCCGCGGCCCTTGCCGCCAAACTGACTGGTGTGAAGAAAAATCGGTTTTATCAGTATGGCTTGGAGCACCCGCTAAAAAATTAGTGGCGGGGCTTGTGTTGCTTGTGGGTACTGGTTATTCTTACAGTTGAGTCGGCTGGGCGGCCGCTCTGTGTTGAATATTTGTTCAGTGCGGGGAGGAAAGTCCGGGCTCCATAGGGTAAGGCGCCAGGTAACGCCTGGGGGGCGAGAGCCTACGGAAAGTGCAGCAGAAAATATACCGCCTACGTAGCTTCGGCTGCCGGTAAGGTTGAAATGGTGCGGTAAGAGCGCACCGCGCGACTGGTAACAGTTCGTGGCATGGTAAACCCCGCCTGGAGCAAGGCCAAATAGGAATCCTATGCTGCGACCCGCAGTGGATTCGGGTAGGCTGCTTGAGGTCTGCGGTGACGCAGATCCCAGATGAATGGTCGTCCACGACAGAACCCGGCTTATAGGCCGACTCAATTTTAATTTCCCCTCTTTGTTTTGTGTTCTTGGTAATCCCTCTAAGACTTAAGGTTTTACTTTAAGTCGCGTTTTTATGTGCCTGCTTTGCAAGTGATAGTTTCTCTTTTGTTCTGCAAGTTTCGCGAATTTCGCGGCAACTTGCCGACTGTTTAGCGAAAAATGCCCGCCTTTTAACTGTCGCCGTCCTTGACAGAAAGACTTGCCAGTTCATATAGTGTCGCATAGTGGTGAAAAGTGGTTTTTTGTGGGGCATGGTGGTTTGAAAGTGGGTAAACAACGGAATTTGGTGGCCTAGCGTGTTTATTGGCAGCTACGCAATCACGATGGATGCAAAGGGGCGCATGGCTATACCAGCCAAGGTGCGAGATACCCTTGCGTCGGTTTGTGAGGGGCGTTTAGTTGTCACGGCGCATACCGAAGAGCGCTGTTTGCTGGTTTATCCCGAGCCTCAGTGGTTGGATCTGCAGCCGAAAATAGAGGCGCTGCCCAATATTCACCGCAAGGCGCGTCGCATGCAGCGCCTGCTTTTGGGGTATGCGACGCCCCTTGAATTAGATGGCAACGGCCGAGTGTTACTGCCACAGACCCTGCGTGATTACGCGAGCCTGGAGAAAAAGCTGATGCTCATCGGGCAGGGTAAAAAATTGGAGCTATGGAGTGAGTCGGGCTGGCGTCAAGAGCTCGACACGGGCGACGACGACGAGTCGATGCCCGAAGAAATGCTGTCGCTGTCACTTTAAGGGGGCTGCTTTGGAACAGCATCTGACTGTATTGCGGGACGAAGCCGTATCTGCCCTGATTGTTGACCGGGGTGGGCGCTACATCGATGGCACTTTTGGTCGCGGTGGGCACAGTCGACTGCTGCTCCAGGAGCTGGACGGCGATGGCCAACTTATGGGTATCGACAAGGATCCCCAGGCTTGTGCCGAAGGTGAGGCGCTGATGGCCGAAGACGGCCGGTTTCGCATTGCGCGAGGCTCTTTTGCCGATGTCGATATGTTGGTGCAGCAGGCGGGTTGGCAGGGTGGCGTCGATGGTATTTTGCTGGACCTCGGCGTGTCGTCGCCGCAGCTAGACCAAGCCGAGCGCGGTTTTAGCTTTATCCGCGACGGCGAGCTGGATATGCGCATGGATACCGATAGTGGGCTCAGCGCCGCAGACTGGCTGGCGCAGGCGAGTGACACTGAGATCGCACGGGTATTAAAAGAATACGGCGAAGAGCGGTTTGCCAAGCGTATTGCTCGCGCCATTGTGGCGGCGCGGGAAGAGGCGCCGATACGCCGCACTTTGCAGTTGGCAAAAATTGTCGCTGAGGCGAATCCGGCTTGGGAAAAGCACAAGCATCCGGCAACACGAGCTTTTCAAGCTATCCGCATTTTTATTAATAATGAGTTGGGCGACTTGGAGTGCTTTCTGGAAAAGGTGGTCGGCCTGTTGCGGCCGGGTGGCCGTTTGGTGGTGATCAGTTTTCATTCGCTGGAAGACCGCATGGTAAAGCGCTTTATGCGTCGCCAGGCCCAGGGACAAGCTATGCCGGCCTACCTGCCGGTAACTGATGAACAAGTGGGGCGCAGCATGCGCTTGCTCGGTAAGGCTGTAAAGCCAAGCGAGCAGGAAGTCGCGGTTAACCCAAGAGCGCGCAGTGCAGTGATGCGCGTTGCCGAGAAGTTGGGGAGCTAAGTGGTGGTGTCGCGCCGTTCCGCTAGCGCGTCAGGCGCAGCAGGGTCAGCCGCGCCGCTGGGCGGAATGTTGGTGCCGCTGCTGTTGATATTGGTCATTGTGTCGGCATTGGCATTGATTCAAAGCTCTCATCGTTCGCGCAAATTGTTTAGCGAGCTGCAGGATCTTCGTCGCGAGGCCATGCAGTTAGACGAGGAGTGGGGGAGGCTGTTGCTTGAGCAGAGTACTTGGGCATCGCCGGACCGAGTTCAAAGCTTGGCCGAAGATAAATTAGAAATGAAAGCGCCGGATATGCGCGAGGTCAAAATGGTTAGAGGTTATGGCAAAGCAGCTTAAAGCACCGATATCGCCTTGGCGGTTTCGTGCAGTCGTGGCGGGCCTGTTGGTTCTCGCGGCGATGCTGCTGCTGCGCACCTTGACCCTGCAAGTGCTGGATGTCGATCGCGGCTACGAGTTTCTACAGGGGCAGGGAAATGCCCGCACCATTCGCAGCGAAGTGATTCCCGCCCACCGCGGCATGATTTCTGACCGCAACGGTGAGCCGCTGGCGGTGAGTACGCCAGTGGCCTCGATCTGGGCTAACCCACAGGAGTTGGCTAAGCAAAAAGACGGCTGGCCGCGCCTGGCGGCGTCATTGGATATGTCGGTGGCGGAATTATCGCGTCGGCTGAAGCGCTATGCCAACAGCCAGTTTATGTATTTGCGCCGTCATTTAGCGCCTCAGGATGCCAAGGCTATTCTGGCGCTAAAGGTGCCGGGCGTTTATCTGCAGCGCGAGTACCGGCGCTTTTACCCGGCCGGCGAGGTGACGTCACACTTGCTGGGCTTTACGAATATTGATGATGTCGGTCAGGAGGGTTTAGAGCTGGCTTACGATCGCTGGCTCAATGGGCGTCCGGGCCGCAAGCGTGTGCTTAAAGATCTGTACGGCAATATTATTCGCGAGATAGATGCTGGAGAGGAGGCCAGTCCAGGAAAAGATGTGCAGTTGAGCATCGACCTGCGGCTGCAGTATTTAGCGTATCGGGAACTCAAGGCAGCATTAAAACGAACCGGCGCAAAGGCCGGTTCGGTCGTTATTCTGGATAGCCAAAGCGGTGAAGTGCTGGCGATGGTAAACCAGCCTTCGTACAACCCGAATAATCGCAGCCGGTTGAAGCCAAGTGCACTGCGCAATCGAGCGGTAATTGATATGTTCGAGCCGGGCTCTACCGTTAAACCGATTACCCTAGTTGCGGCACTGGAGAGCGGCCGATACGAGCCGGAAACTGAGATTAACACTCACCCCGGTTATATAAAAGTTGGCCCAAAATTACTGGAAGATCACCGCAATTACGGCGTGTTAACGGTGTCTGAAGTACTTAAAAAGTCCAGCCAGGTAGGCACCACAAAGATCGCGCTGTCCCTGGATGAGCAGGAGGTGTGGCGGGTTTTTCAGCGTTTTGGTTTTGGCCGCAGCACCGGATCAGGCTTTCCGGGTGAAAGTTCCGGGGTGCTGCCGAACCGGCCCAATTGGCGTGCCATTGAGCGGGCGACCCTGTCGTTTGGTTACGGCATGACGGTAACCAATTTGCAACTTGCCCAGGCATACGCCGTCTTTGCTAACAACGGTGTTTTTCAGCCGGTATCGCTGCTGAAGCGTCAGCAGCCGGCAGAGCGCAAGCAACTGGTTTCGCCACAAATCGCTCGGCAGATGGTGGCGATGCTTGAAGGGGTCACCGAGCCCGGGGGCACCGCGACTCGCGCCCAGGTGGATGCCTATCGGGTTGCCGGGAAAACCGGTACATCGCACAAGGCCGAGGCCGGTGGTTATGCCGAGGATCGTTATTTCTCGCTGTTTGCCGGTCTGGCGCCGGCCAGTAATCCGCGCATTGTGGCGGTCGTGGCCATTGATGAACCGAGCGGTGATTATTTCGGTGGCCTGGTTGCAGCCCCGGTGTTTTCAAATGTCGTTGCCGATGCTTTGCGACTGATGAATATCGCACCTGACAATGTTGAGTCAGCGCCGCCGCCGGCGGATGTCAAAGTGGGGGATGCCGCGGCATGACCACCTTGACGCGATATCACAAGCCTGCTGAGCGAGTTCTGGGGGCGTTATTGCCGGGCTTAAGTGCCGAGATTGCCGCGATCCCCATAGGTGGCCTCTGTCTGGATAGTCGCCGCTTAAAGCCCGGTGAGGTGTTTCTGGCGGTGCGTGGTCACCGCCAAGATGGTCGCGATCATATCGACGCCGCGGTGGCTGCGGGCGCGGTTGCGGTGATTGCCGATGCGCCATGTGATGCCTCTGTGTGGTCGCTGCCGGTGCTCGAGGTGAAGGATCTCGGCCAGCGGCTGAGCGCCATTGCTGACAACTACTACGCATCCCCTTCCCGCAGTCTGCGGCTGGTGGGGATTACGGGTACTAATGGCAAAACCAGCTGCAGCTGGATGTTGGCGCAGTTGTTAGAAGCGATGAACGAGCCCTGCGGCATAGTGGGTACGCTGGGCAATGGCCGTCTGGGCAGCCTGCAGTTAGCGGGTAACACCACGCCCGATGCCGTGGCAATTCAGGCGCTGTTGGCGGATTGGTGCGAGGCCGGTGCGCGCTGGGCGTCGATGGAAGTTTCTTCTCACGGTTTGGCGCAACACCGGGTTGAGGCACTGCGTTTTGACGCCGCTATCTTTACCAATTTGAGTCAAGATCACCTCGATTACCACGGCAGTATGGCGGCCTATGCGGCGGAGAAGGCGCGGCTGTTTAGCTGGCCCGAACTGGCTCTGGCGGTGATCAACAAGGATGATGAGTTTGGCCGCCAATTGCTGCGCCAATCTAGCGCCCGGCAAGTGGTGAATTATAGCCTCAGTGACCCAGCTGCGGATGTCTATATTGAGCGCCTGGCTAGCGATATTTCCGGCAGCCGCGCGCGCCTTCACAGCCCCTGGGGAGTGATTGATATCGATACTCCGCTATTGGGAGATTTCAATCTCGCTAACCTGGCGGCTACCTGCGCTGTGCTGCTGGCCCGGGATATTGCCGCCGATGATATTTCGGCACTGTTGGGAGCTCTGCAACCGGTTCCGGGGCGAATGCAGTGCCTGCGCAGCGAAGATGGCGTGTTGGTGGTGGTTGATTATGCCCACACCGAAGATGCCTTGCAGAAGGTGTTGGCCAGCCTGCGGCCGCTGACTGGAGGTCGCTTGACCTGTGTGTTTGGCTGCGGCGGTGAGCGCGATCGGGGCAAGCGGCCACTGATGGGGCGCGCAGCGGCCGGCGGTGCAGATCGTGTGTTTGTCACCAGTGACAACCCGCGCAGTGAATCGCCGAAAGCAATTATCGATGATATTTGTCGCGGCATTGACGATCAGCGCAGCCTGCGTGTTGAAGAAGATCGCGAGCAGGCGATTCTCGACGCGATTGCTGACGCGGCGCCCGGCGATGTGGTGTTGATTGCTGGCAAGGGACACGAGCTGAGTCAGGATGTTAATGGCCAAAAATTGCCGTTCAGCGACTTGGCGGTTGCCAATCGCGCCATCGGCCGCAGGGAGGCGATATGATCCGCCCCTTGTCATTGTCTGCTATTGCCAAGCTTTGTGGCGGTCGTTTTAGCGGCGCCGATGTTGCCGTCAGCAGTGTGGCGATAGACAGCCGTAAGTTGCACCCCGGTGGGCTGTTTGTGGCGCTGCGCGGTGAGCGTGTCGACGGCCATGACTTCTTGTCTGCCGCCGTCGCCAATGGCGCGGCAGCGGCGTTGGTGAACCACGTTAGTGAGTGCCTACCCTGTGTGCAAGTCGAAGACAGCTACGCGGCGCTGGCGGCGTTGGCGGCGGAAAACCGCCGGCAGTTCCCGGGGCCGCTGGTGGCATTAACAGGCAGCAGTGGCAAAACCTCAACGAAGAATATCCTGGCAACGCTATTGGCTGATCGCGGCGAGGTATTGGCCACTGCCGGGAATTACAACAACGAGCTGGGTGTGCCACTGACCCTGCTCGACATTGGCGAGCGGCACGATTTTGCCGTGATAGAAATGGGCGCGGCTAAGGCTGGAGATATCCGCTATCTCTGTCAAATTGCGGCGCCGGAAATCGCGATTTTGACCAACGCCCAAGCCGCCCATATTCAGGGGTTTGGTTCGCTGGACGGCGTCGCGCGCAGCAAGGGTGAAATTTTTGAGGCCTTGCCTGCCGGGGGGCTGGCGGTGATAAACGCCGATGACGCTTATTGCTCTCAGTGGCAGCAGCAGGCAGCGCATTGCCGTCAGCGCCTGTTCAGTTTGACGTCGGATAAAGCCGATATCTACGCCCGGGACATTGAGCTGCAAGGGGCCGCAGGTAGCCGCTTTACTCTGCACAGCTCTGTCGGCAGCGTTGCTGTTGAGTTGCCGTTGGCGGGTCGCCACATGGTGGCCAATGCTTTGGCGGCCGCAGCGGTGGCCTTGGAGTTGGGTTTAAGTTTGCCGCAAATTGCTGCGGCGATGGCGCGGGTACGCGGTGTTGCGGGGCGCTTGTGTCGCCAGCATATTCGGGGCGTAACGCTGATCGACGACAGTTATAACGCTAATCCGGGGTCGGTGCGCGCTGCCATTAACGTCTTGGCTGCGGAAGCGGGAAGACGGCTGCTGGTGCTCGGTACGATGGCTGAGCTCGGTGCCAATGCCGTTGCACAGCATGTAGAGGTCGCCCGCTACGCTGCGCAGAGCGGCATCGATCGGCTGCTGGTGGTGGGAGAATTTGCCGAGCCGATGGCTTTGGAATTTGGCAGTGGCGCTGTGCCCTTTGCCGATAAAACGGAATTGATGGCAGTGCTGGCTGCCGAGTTGCAGGGCATTGACGCCGTGCTGGTTAAAGGTTCTCGCAGCGCCGCCATGGAGGTCGTGGTGCAAGCGCTACAACAACAATTATCCGGGGAGAACAGCTGACATGCTGTTACTGTTATCAGAATATCTGAGCCAGCATATTAGTGCCTTTGCCGTGTTTCAGTATCTTAGTATTCGCGGCATTCTCGGTGTCCTGACGGCACTGGCGATTTCACTGCTAGTCGGGCCGGCAATGATACGCCGTTTGAATTATCACCAAATTGGCCAGGCGATACGCGACGACGGCCCCAAATCTCACTTGAGTAAATCCGGCACCCCGACAATGGGCGGGGCGTTGATTTTGGTGGCCATTTTTACCAGTACGTTGTTGTGGGCCGACCTGCGCAATGCCTTTGTGTGGACGGTGCTGCTTGTCACGTTTGTGTTTGGCGCCGTGGGTTGGGTCGACGACTATCGCAAGGTGATCGAGCGCAATCCTCGGGGCTTGCCCGCGCGCTGGAAATACTTCTGGCAGAGTGTCGCGGGCATCGGCGCGTCGGTGTTTTTGTACCTTAGCGCAGACAGTCCGGTCGACACGACTTTGTACTTCCCCTTTTTCAAGAATCTCAGCTGGCAGATGGGCCCGCTGTTTATGGTGCTGTGTTATTTCGTCATCGTTGGTTCTAGCAATGCGGTGAATTTAACTGACGGTCTCGATGGTCTGGCGATTCTCCCTACGGTATTGGTCGGTGCGGCGTTGGGATTGATAGCCTACTTAACGGGCCACGTGAAATTTGCCGAGTACTTGCATATTCCCTACGTGGCGGGGGCCGGTGAGCTGATTGTTATTTGCGGCTCGTTGGCCGGGGCCGGCCTGGGTTTTCTGTGGTTTAACACCTACCCCGCTCAAGTGTTTATGGGGGATGTTGGTGCCTTGGCACTGGGTGCCACCTTGGGCTGTATTGCGGTGATTACTCGCCACGAAATTGTATTTTTCATTATGGGCGGCATTTTCGTGTTGGAGACCGTGTCGGTAATCCTGCAGGTGGCGTCGTTTAAATTGACTGGCCGGCGGATTTTTCGCATGGCGCCGATTCACCATCATTTTGAACTTAAAGGCTGGCCAGAACCGCGAGTCATTGTTCGGTTCTGGATTATTACGGTGATGCTGGTGCTGTTTGGTTTGGCAACACTGAAGCTGCGTTAGGCGAGAAAAGAGACGAACTGTGAGCTTGATTGCATCGGACAATAGGCGCGTGATTGTGGGGCTGGGAGCTACCGGGCTTTCTGTCGCCCGTCATTTGGCCGCGCGCGGACTGCCCTTTGCACTGGCCGATAGCCGCGAGCAACCGCCGGGCCTGGAAGAGTTTCGCAATGCCTTTCCGGATACGCCGGTGCAACTAGGGGCGTTTAGTGACGATCAGTTTTTAAGCGCTGATGAATTGTTGGTGAATCCGGGTATTGCCCTGAGTGAGCCGGCGATCGCCGCCGCGAAGGCCGGCGGGGTGCGTATCAGTGGTGATATCGACTTGTTTCGGCAGGCTGCCGGCGCGCCGATAGTGGCGATTACCGGTTCCAATGGCAAAAGTACCGTTACCACCTTACTGGGCGAGATGGCGGCGAGAGCGGGTGTCAATGTTGCCGTGGGGGGCAATCTTGGCACCCCGGCACTGGCGCTGCTGAACGACGAGGTCGAACTCTATGTTTTGGAGTTGTCTTCTTTTCAGTTGGAGCGCTGCGAAATGCTCGGCGCCGAAGTGGCGACGGTATTGAATGTGAGCGCGGACCACCTCGACCACCACGGCAGCATGCTGAATTACCATCAGGCCAAGCACCGCATTTTCCAGGGCTGCAAGAAGGCGGTAGTCAATGCCGACGAGTCGCTGAGTCAGCCTTTAGTGCCCGACGATGTAGAAAAGTGGAGCTTCTCTTTGGGGCGCTCCGATTTTCGCCGCTTCGGTGTCCTCGAACAGCCGGGCGGCCGCCAGCTGGCGTTGGCGAGAGCGCCGCTGATGGCGGCTAGCGAGTTGCGCATAGCCGGTCGGCACAACTTGAGCAATGCCCTGGCTGCACTGGCCTTGGGGTCGGCGATTGACTTGCCAATGTCGGCCATGCTGGATGCGTTGCGCGATTTCGCCGGCTTGCCGCATCGCTGCGAGTACGTGGCGGAGCATGATGGCGTGCGTTTTTACAACGATTCAAAGGGCACCAATGTTGGCGCTGCCGTATCGGCGATCGAAGGTTTGGCCGAGACCGGGAGGGTGGTCTTAATCGCTGGTGGCCTGGCCAAAGGCGGCGATTTTGCGCCGCTGGCTGAAGCGCTGCGCCGCAGCGGTCGTGCGGCGGTGTTGATTGGCGAGGCCGCCGCGCAGATTGACGCGGCGATTGCTGGGCGCCTGCCAACGGTTCGTGCCAGCAGCATGGCCGCCGCCGTGACCGCGGCTGCAGGCTTGGCAGAAACGGGTGATGTGGTGCTGCTGTCGCCGGCGTGCGCGAGTTTTGACATGTTTCGCAGCTACAGCGATCGCGGAGATCAATTTTGCGCGGCAGTACGGGAGCTAGCCGATGTTTAAGCCGGCGAGTATCTGGCAGGAAATACAGCTGATGGATCGCCATCTTCAGTTGTTGCTGGTTGCGCTACTGGCCGTCGGCTTTGTGGCGATGACTTCTGCGTCGGTGGAACATGCGGCCAGCCGCTACGGGGATACCTTTTTCTTTGCCAAGCGCTATGGCATGCATATCAGCTTGGCGTTGGTGCTGGGTGCGGTGATGTATCTGACGCCAGTGGCGGTATGGGAGAGAAGTGGTTGGCTGTGGTTGCTATTTGGCTTTCTGCTGCTTGCACTAGTTCTAGTGCCGGGAGTTGGTCGAGAGGTCAATGGTAGTCGCCGGTGGCTGGCGCTGGGGCCATTAACCCTGCAGGCATCCGAGTTTGTGAAGCTGTTTGTGATTTTTTATCTGGCGGGATATTTGGTGCGCCGAGGTGAGGAAGTGCAGGAGCGCTGGTCGGGCTTTGTTAAACCGATGGCGGTGTTGTTCGCGCTGACCTTGTTGCTGATGCTGGAGCCGGACTTCGGCGCTACGGTGGTGACTGCCGGAACCGCTTTTGTGATGATTTTTCTCGGTGGGGTGAAACTAGGGCAGTTTTTGCTGGTCATTCTCAGCTGCGTTGCGGGCGCGGTGGCCTTGGTGATTTTTGAGCCCTACCGGATGAAGCGTTTGACGGCGTTCACCGACCCTTGGGCGGATCAGTTTAATACCGGTTATCAGCTTACCCAGTCATTGATCGCCTTTGGTCGCGGCGAGCTAACCGGTGTCGGCTTGGGGAATAG
>NZ_JBFIGO010000024.1:0-34523 GCF_041602295.1 Spongiibacter sp.
GCCTTGGCCATGGCGGAACAGCCGCTGAACATCGCCTTGCTTGATGCCCAGCCCGAGCGCGCGGGATGGCCGCCGCTTGACGACACCGTGCTGGATTACGATGCCCGCGTCAGTGCCTTGACGGAAGCGTCGCGCAGCTTTTTACAGCGCCTCGGTGTCTGGTCAGATATTGTTGAGCGCCGCGCCTGTGCCTACCAAGAGATGACCGTATGGGATGCCGAGGGTACCGGGGAGATACATTTTTCTGCAGACGAAGTCGGCGAATTGGCCCTCGGCCACATTGTCGAGAACCGTTTGATTACGGCGGCACTGCTCAGCCGTTTAAGGGGTAGCCGGGTACGCTTGCTGTTTAATTCGCCAGTGGCTGAGTGGCAGCGAGTGGGGGAGCTGGGACAGTTGCAGCTGGCCGATGGCCGCCTGTTGCAAGCGCCGCTGATTGTGGCGGCTGACGGCGCGAATTCTCGGTTGCGCGACTGGGGCGGCTTTCAGACCCGCGAATGGGATTATCACCACCACGCCATTGTCTGCACGGTAGAAACCGAAAAAGCGCACCGGGCGACAGCCTGGCAGCGATTTTTGCCAGAGGGGCCGCTGGCCTTTTTGCCGCTGCCCGATCGAGAGGGTGGCCAGCACTTTAGTTCCATTGTGTGGTCGGCCCAGCCGGAGTTGGCCGAGTCCTTGATGGCAATGGATGAAGAGGCGTTTAACATCGCGTTGGCTCGTCATTTTGAGCACCGCCTGGGGCGTATTGTGGCATCCAGTCGGCGAGTGAAGTTTCCACTGCGCCAGCGGCATGCCCTGCGTTATTACCAACAGGGTATCGCCCTGCTGGGCGACGCTGCGCACACCATTCATCCCCTGGCGGGTCAGGGCATTAACCTTGGCTTTGCCGATGCGGCAGTGTTGGCTGACGAGTGTCAGTGGGCGTTGTCGCGAGGTTTGTCGCTGTCCGACGAGCTGCTGTTGTCGCGCTATCAGCGCCGCCGCAAGGGCGAAAATCTAGCGATGATGGCGGCGATGGAGGGCTTTCAAAATTTGTTTGAGAGCCGTGCTCTGCCACTGCGCCTATTGCGCAACGCCGGGATGAACTGGCTGGACCGCGCGGCGCCACTGAAGCGGCAAATCATCGCCAGGGCGATGGGCTTGTCTCGCCGGTGACGCCGCTTGCGGCGGTGGTGGCGGAGCCCTGCCAAAACAGTGCTTGAGTGTAGAAATGATAATAATTATCATTGTTGCCTATTTTGCCGCTGTTTCTCCCAAGGTATTCCCGTGATGATGCTTCGCCCGCTGCTGATAATAAGCCTGCTGTTTTCCCTGGCCGCCTGCGGGCGCAATGAAACACCCGCTGGGCCCCAGCTGGTGGTGTACAGCTCGCGCATCGAACAGCTAATTAAGCCTATTTTTGACCAGTTTAGCGCTGATACCGGTGTGCAGATTCGCTACGTGACCGATTCTGCTGGGCCATTATTGGCGCGGCTGCGCGCGGAAGGGCAGAATTCGCCGGCGGATGTTTTGGTTACTGTCGATGTTGGCAACCTGTGGCAGGCGGCGGAATTGGGCTTGTTGGCCGAGCAGGGGTCGCCGCTGTTGGAAAAGAATATTCCTGTTTCGCTGCGCGACCCGCAGTCGCGTTGGGTCGGTTTGTCGATACGGGCGCGCAGTATTGTGTATTCCACGGAGCGCGTCGCGCCAGCGGAACTGAGCAGTTATGAGCAGCTGGCGGATGCCAGCTGGTCTGGCCGCCTGTGTTTGCGCACGGCCAAAAAAGTCTATAACCAGTCGCTGGTCGCCACCATGATCAGTGCCAATGGCGCGGAGCGCACGGAGCAGGTGTTGCGGGGCTGGGTCGATAATCTTGCGGTGCCGCCGTTTTCCAGTGACAACAAAGTGATAGAGGCCATTGCCGCTGGCCAGTGCGATGTCGGTATCGTAAACACTTACTATTTGGCGCGGATGAAGGCCGATAATCCGGCATTGCCGGTGGCGCTGTTTTGGGCGAATCAGCAGGGTGATGAGCCCTTGAATCGCGGTGTGCATGTGAATATTTCCGGTGCCGGTGTGACGGCGGCCAGCAAGCAGCCGGCGCTGGCTAGGCAGTTGCTGGAATGGTTGTCTGAGGCCGATGCCCAGCAGGCCTTTGCCCAGCTCAACCAGGAATTTCCGGTGAACCCGGATACCCCTCCCTCGACACTACTCAAGCACTGGGGGCCGTTTAAAGCGGATCAATTGCCCGTGGTTGAAGCGGGTCGTTTGCAGGCAGAGGCCATCCGTATGATGGATCGGGCGGGATACCGCTAGGTGGCGGATACCCTGATGTCTGCGCCTCGGCGCCGCTGGCTGCCGGCGCCGCTGCTCGGACTGCGCGCGGCTGGCTTGCTGCTGGTGCTTGCGGTATTGGCGCCGGTGCTGGTATTGCTCGCTAGCTGGCTGAGCCCGCAGCTGGATATTTGGCAGCACCTCGCCAGCACCCAGCTGCCGCGACTGATCGCCAACACATTGACCCTAATGTTGGGCGTGGGTGTGTTGGTGTCGTTGCTGGGCGTCAGCTTGGCCTGGTGCACGGTGATGGTCGAATTTCCGGGGCGCGCGGCTTTTGAATGGTTGCTGATGCTGCCGCTGGCTGTTCCCGCCTACGTTATGGCATTTGTGGTGTTGGGCGTCTTTGATTTTGGCGGTCCGCTGCAGGGCTTTTTGCGCAGTGTGCTGGGGCCGACCTGGGGCGTTGATGTGCGCAGTGATGCCAGTGTGATTGTGGTGTTTTCGCTGGTGCTTTATCCCTACGTCTACATGTTGGCGCGCAGTGCTTTTTTGTCGCAGAGCAGTGAAACGCTGGAGGTTGCACGAGTATTGGGCTGCAGTAGTCGGCAGAGTTTTTTTCGCGTGGCGCTGCCGATGGCTAGGCCGGCGATTGCCGCTGGGGTCGGCCTGGCGCTGATGGAAACCCTGGCCGACTTTGGCGCCGTTGCGGTGTTTAACTACGACACGTTTACGACGGCGATTTATAAATCCTGGTTTGGTTTTTTTAGTTTGCAGGCGGCGGCTCAATTGGCGTCATTGCTGCTGTTGTTTGTTGCCCTGACCTTGTTTGCCGAGCGCCGCTCTCGCGGTCGCAGTCGCTTTGTGCAGGGGGCGAAGCTGCAGCATTTGCAGCGCTATCGTCTGTCGCGCTGGTCGGCGGTCGGCGTAAGCAGCTATTGTGCCTTGGTGCTGGCGTTGGCCTTTGTGCTGCCGATGTTGCAGTTGGTCAGCTGGGCGATTGCCGCGGGCAGCGAGCAGCTCAATGCGCGCTTCGTTGATTTGTTGATGCATTCCCTGTGGCTGGCGGCGATCGCCGCGGGCTTGACGGTGGGCTTGGCGCTGCTGTTGGCCTTCTGTCGGCGTTTCAGCCGTGGCCGACTGGGTGGTGTGTTCGCCTCGGCGCAGCTCGGCTATGCGCTGCCGGGTTCGGTGCTGGCGGTGGGGATCATGTTGTCGTTTAGCTGGTTGGATCAGCAGTTGCTGGCGCCCCTGCAAAAGGCCTTGGGATTGGTGCCGCAGCCGTTGTTGATGGGCTCGGTACTGACCTTGCTGGCGGCGTACTGGATACGGTTTTTAGCGGTTGCCAGTGGTCCGCTGGAATCTGCGCTGGAGCGGGTCAGGCCGAGTTTGCCCGAGGTTGCGCGTACCCTGGGTGCCGGCAATTGGCGAGTATTGCGCGAAGTGTATTTGCCGATGTTGCGCCCGGGGGTGTTGACGGCGCTGGTATTGGTGTTTGTCGATGTAATGAAAGAAATGCCGGCGACCTTATTGCTGCGTCCCTTCGGTTGGGACACCTTGGCGGTGCGTATCTTTGAAATGACGGCCGAGGGGCAGTGGCAGCTCGCCGCTTTGCCGGCGTTGACACTGGTGTTGGCGGGTTTATTGCCGGTGGTATTGAGTATTCGCGCCAGTCGCGGTCGCTGAGGCCTTTGTATTTAGTGGCGGCGGCGGTAAAATGCGTTGCAATTCATCCCTTGCCAGTCAGGAGCGCTCTATGAGCAACACCCCCAGCGAACTGAAGTATGCCAGCAGCCACGAGTGGGCCCGCTTAGAAGAAGACGGTACCGTTACGGTGGGCATTACCCATCACGCCCAGGACTCGCTTGGCGATGTGGTGTTTGTTGAGCTGCCGGAGGTGGGCGCTGAATACGCTGCCGGTGAGGAAGCTGCAGTGGTTGAGTCGGTGAAAGCGGCTTCAGACATTTACGCGCCGGTCTCCGGTGAGGTGATTGCCGTAAATGAGGCGCTCGATGAAAGCCCCGAGACGGTTAATGAATATCCCTATAGTGATGGCTGGTTTTTCCGTTTGCAGCCCAGCGATGTCAGCGAGCTGGAAAACTTGTTGAGCGCTGAGGACTACGACGCCCAGTGTGAGGGCTGAGTTCCTTTAAGGCCAGCCTGACGGCGGCCGTGCTGTAACTCTATGAGGTGCAGTGCGGCCGCCGTTTTTGTATCGGCTTAGCGCAGGCTGATTACTGGCCAGCCGGCGCGCTCGGCGGCGTCGCGCAGCTGGGGGTCGGGGTCGACGGCCACCGGGTGGTCGACTTCGCGCAGCAGGGGCAAGTCATTGTGCGAGTCGCTGTAAAAATAGCTGCCCTGCAGCGTTTCGCCATTTTCGCGCAGCCAGCGCTGCAAGCGCAGTACCTTTCCGCCTTGGAAGCAGGGAATGTCTTCACTGGCACCGGTGTAGCGGCCATCGCGCAGCTGTGCTTCGCTGGCCAACATAATATTAATGCCCATGGCGCGGGCGATGGGCTCGGTAACGAAGCGGTTCGTTGCGGTGATGATCATCAGTGTGTGCCCCTGCGCGCGGTGTTTTTCTACAAGGGCCTCAGCTTTGCTCAGCCGCATGGGGGCGATATAGCTGGCCATGAAGTCGGCGTGCAGCGGCGCCAGTTCGGCGGGGCTTTTGCCGGCGATCGGTGCCAGGGCAAAGCGCAAATAAGCATCGATATCTAGTCCGCCCTGCTGGTATTGTTGGTAGAACTCGTCGTTGCGGCGGCGGTGTTCGTCGCCATCGACCAACTGTCGGGCGACCAGGAATTCCCCCCAGGCGTGGTCGCTGTCGCCTGCAATTAGCGTGTTGTCGAGGTCGAAAATGGCCAGTGTCATCGGTGTCTCCTGGGGGAGTGGCTGAAGGCCCTGGGGGCTGAGGGCCGAGAGCTGTGCGGCAATAAAATTGGGGGCAAGCATAGCGCCTGAGGAGAGTTTTTGCACTGGTGCCGGGGCTGAATTCCCTGCCCAGGGAATTTGTGGAACAATAGAAAAAAGAGTTAAACAGGTGAGCATGTGATTGATTCGGATGGATTTCGTCCCAATGTTGGCATCGTGATTGCCAATGACCACGGCCAGGTGCTGTGGGCGCGCCGAGTCGGTCAGAGTGCCTGGCAGTTTCCCCAGGGAGGAATTAACGATGGGGAAACGCCGGAGCAAGCTTTGTACCGCGAACTCTATGAGGAAGTTGGGCTGCGCGAACAGGATGTGGAAATTCTGGCCTGCACCCGCGGATGGTTGCGTTACCGCCTGCCCAAGCGCTTGATTCGCAGGGATAATAAGCCGCTGTGTATCGGCCAGAAACAGAAATGGTTTTTGTTAAAAATGGTCGGCGACGAGGCGGATATTCGCTTCAACTGCGGGCGCAAGCCCGAATTTGATTACTGGCAGTGGGTAAGTTATTGGTATCCGCTGGGTCAGGTGGTCGCGTTTAAGCGAGAGGTCTACCGGCGCGCGATGAAGGAATTGGCGGGGCGTCATGTGCGTTTGTTGCGCGATACACAGGGGAGTGTTTCAAACTGATGTTGGCAGCGCTGCGGGGGATTGTTCAGGCCGTTAATGCCGCCGGTGACCTACAGGCGGCGCTGGAGATTATTGTCGAGCGGGTGGCCGAAGTCATGGGCACGGAAGTGTGCACCGTGTACTTGCGCAACCCTGAGAGTGGCCGCTTAATCTTTATGGCTAACCAGGGACTGAATCCCGAGCTCGTTGGCAAGGTCAGCCTCGGTGCCGATGAGGGTTTGGTGGGTCAGGTGGCGCGCCGCGAGGAGCCGCTGAACCTCGATCATGCCGAAAAACACCCTAACTTCCTTTTACTGCCGGGTATTGGCGAAGAGCAGTATCACTCTTTCCTCGGTGCGCCGATTATTCATCAGCGCGAAGTGTTGGGGGTGTTGGTTGTTCAGCAGAAGGACAGCCGTCGCTTCGATGAAGAGGAAGAGGCCTTTTTGGTGACGATGTCTGCGCAGTTGGCAGGGGTTATTGCCCATGCGCGGGCCACCGGTTCTATTTCTACGGCCCAGGACTCAGTGACGGCCTCGGCGCTGTTTAAGGGGATTGCCGGTGCGCCGGGGGTGGCGATTGGCCGCGCAGTGGTGATCGTGCCCAGTGCCGAATTACACTCGGTGCCCAAGCGCCGCAGTGAAGACCCCGAGCAGGAGTTGGCGGCCTTTGAGCTTGCTCTGGAAGCGGTGCGCAACGATATCCGCGAATTGAGCGATAAATTGACCGACCAGTTGTCCCCTGAAGAGTTGGCGCTTTTTGATGTCTATCTGCGCATTCTCGACGATGGTGTTTGGCTGTCAGAAATAACCGAGAAGATTCACGATGGCGAGTGGGCACAGGGTGCTCTGGCGCAGGTGGTAAGCAGTCATATCAATACCTTTGAAATGATGGATGACGCCTATTTCAAAGACCGCGCTACCGACATCAAGGACTTGGGGCGCCGAGTTCTGGGCTATCTGCAGGCCGACAAAGAGCGCAGCCGGGATTACCCACCCGATACTATTCTGGTTGGTGAGGAGCTGACGGCGTCAATGCTGGGTGAGGTGCCGCGTGAGCGGCTGGTGGGTATGGTGTCGGTGCGCGGCTCCAGTAACTCGCACGTTGCGATTTTGGCGCGGGCGATGGGGATTCCCACGGTGATGGGGGCCAGTGATTTACCCTATACCCAGATCGAGCACGCCAGTGTCATTGTCGATGGTTACAGCGGTTGTGTGCACTACAACCCAACCCCTGAGGTGTTTGAGCACTTCAAGGCGGTGTCCGAAGAGGATCAGGCTCTAAACCAAGGCTTGGAGGCGCTGCGCGACCTGCCCAGCGAGACTCGCGACGGTCACCGGATGCCGCTGTGGGTCAATACGGGCTTGATGGCCGATGTGGCGCGCTCGCTGGATCGCGGCGCTGAAGGTGTGGGCCTCTACCGTACGGAGATTCCTTTTTTGCTGCGCGAGCGCTTCCCCAGTGAGGAAGAGCAGCGGGTGATTTATCGCGAGCAATTGCTGGCTTTTGCGCCGCTGCCGGTGACGATGCGGACCTTGGATATCGGCGGAGATAAGGCGCTGCCGTATTTCCCTATCGAAGAGGAAAACCCCTTTCTCGGCTGGCGGGGAATACGCGTGACGCTGGATCACCCGGAAATTTTCCTGGTGCAGGTGCGGGCCATGCTAAAGGCCAGTGCCGGGCTGGATAACTTGCGTATTATGCTGCCGATGATCAGTAACGTGCAGGAGGTCGATGAGGCGCTGTTGTTAATCCGACGCGCCTATGACGAGTTACTGGAGGATGGCTGGGAGATCAGCTTGCCGCCCATCGGGGTGATGGTGGAAGTGCCGGCGGCGGTCTATCAGGCGCGACGTTTGGCGCGTCGGGTCGATTTTTTGTCAGTGGGCTCCAACGATCTTACACAGTACCTGTTGGCGGTAGACCGCAACAACACGCGTGTTGCAGACCTTTACCACGCGTATCACCCGGCCGTGTTGGGCAGCTTGCTAAGCGTGGTTGAATCGGCCCATGCCGAAGGCAAGCCGGTGGGTATTTGCGGTGAGCTGGCGGGCGACCCGGGGGCCGTGTTGCTGTTGATGGCCATGGGTTACGACATGTTGTCGATGAATGACAACAGCTTGTTGAGAGTGAAGGCGGTAGTGCGGGCATCGCGACTCAATGATTTGCAAAGTTTGTTAACGTTGGCGATGGATGCCGATACTGCCGATGAGGTGCGTGCGCTGCTGCGCCGGGCGCTGGCTGAATTGGGTATGGAAAAGCTACTGCCGCCCGGTACCTAAAAGTCTTGGTTTTTCTATAGTTGAAAGTGCTGCAGCGCCCCCTGCCGCTGCTTGCTGTCATAGCTTTGCTCCCATAACTCCGCGCCGCCATGGCGATGCAAAAATACCACGCTACTGGAGCGGGTGCCGTATGTCGGGCTGCGTACAAACCGGCAGGACAGCGCTTGCTGCAGGGCGTCGTCGCTGACTTCTGCCGGTTGGTCGTCCTGCATCATTGCGAGTAATTGCTGGTGGTCGGCCCGCTCGGCGGGCAGTGCTTTGAAGTCGCTGAGGCCCTTGTGAATTTTCTGGCTCAGTGTGCCAAAGGGAATATTGCCGACGATGTGCTGGCCCGGGGCTAGGGTCTGCCAGCCGGCACAGGTGTTTTGGCTGTGGGCGAGTTCGCGGCCGTCGCAGGCGATAAAGTTAAAGGGGCGATACTGCTGTTTGTCCGCCTCCAAGGCGCTGAAGAACTCGGCGCAGCTACGGTCAGTGTCCAGGAAGTTTCGCACCAGTTCGCCACGACTGCGATCGCCGGCGGTGGCGTTGCGCAGGTTGGTAATAGCGGCAAAGCGGCCATTGCGACTCAGTCCTAGCCAGCTGCCGCCGTACTGTTGGTCGCGGCCGGCGAGGATGTGCGGCGCCGCGGGCCAAAAGTGTGCGGCCAGCGTGGGGCGCTCAAAAAATTCGTCGCGGTTGGCGGCGACGATCAGTGGGCGTTCGGGGTCCTGTTGCCAAGAAAGTAAAATCAAACACATGAGGGTGGTAGTAACTGCAAACTGGGCTGTCCATAATAGCAGCTTTATTTTGGAGAGCCGCTGTGACCGTCATCCTCATTTATCTGGCCGTTGGCGCTCTGGCGGGTTTGTCGGCAGGCTTGTTTGGTGTCGGCGGTGGCTTGGTGATTGTGCCGGCATTGATTTACTGCTTCGAGCTGCAAGCGGTGTCTCCGCTGGTGGCCGTGCAGCTGGCGGTGGGCACTTCGCTGGCCAGTATTGTGTTTACCTCGATAAGTTCGGTGCGTGCGCATCACCGTCACGGGAATGTTGATTGGTCGACTTGGTGGCTATTGGCGCCAGGGATCGCTGTCGGGGTGTTGGGGGGCGTCGCGCTGGCGGCGACATTACCTGGCGAGCGTTTAAAACTGGTGTTCGGTGTTTTTGCCCTGCTGATCGCCTTGCAGATGGCCTTGGGCTTGATGCCGTCTGCGGGGCGCGGCCTGCCGGCGCGGCCCCAGACCCTGATGGCCGGCGGGGTGATTGGCTTCTTTTCGGCCCTGTTTGGGATTGGCGGTGGCTCGCTGACGGTGCCGTTTTTGAGTTGGTGTAATGTGCGCATGCAGCGTGCCGTCGCGACCTCGGCGGCCTGTGGCTTGCCGATTGCCGTGGTCGGGGCGGTGACGAATATCTATGCCGGCTTTGGTCGTGTTGAGTTGCCGCAGTGGAGTAGTGGCTTTGTCTACTGGCCGGCACTGTTGGCCATTATTGTCTGCAGCACCCCCTGCGCTAAGCTCGGTGCCAACCTTGCCCAGTGCCTGCCGGCGGGGCGACTTAAACAATGTTTTGCGCTGTTCCTGTTTGCGGTGGGCAGTCACTTTATTTATGGAGCGCTGTAATTATGCTCAGGCATCCTGATATTGACCCCGTTGCGGTGCAGCTGGGGCCGTTGGCGATTCACTGGTATGGCCTGATGTACCTCGCCGGCTTTGCGGCCGCCTGGTATTTGGGTAAGCGGCGCTGTCGCCAGCCCTGGAGCCCGCTGCGTGAAGAGCAGCTGGAGGATCTAATTTTTTACGGTGCGCTGGGCGTTATCCTCGGCGGCCGCTGCGGCTATGTGTTGTTCTATAACTTTGACCAGTTTTTGGCTGACCCGCTGTGGTTGTTGCGGGTGTGGGAGGGGGGGATGGCCTTCCACGGTGGCCTGTTGGGGGTGATTGTGGCGATAGCGATCTATGCGCGGCGCATAGGCGTGTCGGTGTCTTCGCTGTGGGATTTTATCGCGCCGCTGGCGCCCATTGGCCTGGGCTTGGGACGTATAGGCAATTTTATTGGCCAGGAGTTGTGGGGGCGGCCTACCGAGAGCGCTATTGGCATGTTGTTTCCCCGCGACCCCAGTCAGTTGCCGCGCCACCCTTCGCAGTTATATCAGTTCGCCCTTGAGGGTGTGCTGCTGTTTGCGATCGTGTTCTATTACACCCGCAAGCCGCGGCCGCCGCTGGCGCCGGGCGGCTTGTTCTTGCTGTGCTATGGCTTGTTCCGTTTTATTGTAGAGTTCTTTCGCGAGCCGGATCGCCATATCGGTTTTGACGCGCTCGGCTGGCTGACGCGGGGGCAGTTGCTGTCGTTGCCAATGGTATTACTTGGCGCCGGCATGATGATTTACGCCTATCGCCGTGCCGCGGCACTGGGGAGATAATATGCAACAGTATTTGGATTTGCTTCGCGATGTGCGCGACAACGGTGTGGATAAAGGCGATCGCACCGGGGTGGGAACGCGCTCGGTGTTTGGTCGCCAGTTGCGCTTTGACTTGGCGGCTGGCTTCCCGCTGCTCACTACCAAGAAAGTGCATCTGCGCAGTATCATTTACGAGCTGATCTGGTTCCTTAATGGCAGTTGCGATAATAACTGGTTGCGTGAGCGAGGGGTGAGTATTTGGGACGAGTGGGCACTGGAAAACGGTGACCTCGGGCCTATCTACGGCAAGCAGTGGCGCAGCTGGGCTTGCCCGGATGGTTCAACGATTGACCAGATCAGTCAGCTGGTCGAGATGATCCGTTGTAAGCCGGATTCGCGGCGGCTATTGGTCAATGCCTGGAATCCTGCCGATCTTCCCGATGAGAGTGTGAGCCCTCAGGAGAATGTGCGCTGCGGCCGCGCCGCGCTGCCACCCTGTCACACCCTGTTTCAGTTTTATGTGGCCAATGGCCGCCTGTCTTGTCAGCTCTACCAGCGCAGCGCCGACTTGTTTTTGGGGGTGCCGTTTAATATCGCCAGTTATTCCCTGCTCACGCATATGATTGCCCAGCAGTGCGATCTGCAGGTCGGGGAGTTTGTGCATACCTTTGGCGATTGCCACCTGTATCAAAATCATTTGACCGATGAGATTGTTGAGGAACAGCTGCGTCGCCAGCCGCGGACCCTGCCGCGCTTACAGATCCTGCGCAGGCCGCCGTCTATCTTCGATTATGACTTTGAAGACTTTGTCTTCGAGGGCTACGACCCCCACCCGGCGATAAAAGCGCCCATAGCGATTTAACAAGGAGAGTGCTGTGTCCATTGCTGTTGCCCATATTGTTGCCATGGATCGCCAGCGGGTGATTGGTGTGGACAACCAGCTGCCCTGGCGGTTGTCTGCGGATTTGAAGCATTTTAAGGCCCTGACCATGGGTAAGCCGATTGTGATGGGCCGCAAAACATGGGAGTCCATCGGTCGGCCGCTGCCTGGGCGTGCCAATATTGTGGTGTCGCGGCAGCCGGGGTTTGTTGCCGAGGGGGCCGAGGTGTGTACGGATCTGGATATGGCGCTGGACTGCGCGCGCGCGGCGGCGGTGCGCGACGGCGTCGATGAGCTATTTATTATCGGCGGAGAAACCCTCTACCGGCAAAGTCTTGAGCAGGTTGATCGCATCTACCTCACCGAGGTGGATTTGACGGTCGCTGGAGATGCCTACTACCCGCGGTTGGCGCCGGCCGATTGGTGTGAGCACAGTCGCGAACATTTTGCCGCAGAGGCGGGGCAGCCCGGCTACGCTTTTGTCTATTTGCGGCGCAGCGGCGGTTAGCGAACGGGTTCCGCGTGTATTTTTGTCGCGCTTGTGATAGCGCCGCTCTCTGTAATTTTGTTACCTGCCCGCAAAAAGTTGTTACCATATCCCACGCATTGGTAACAATTATTCCTTAGGCGTTTTCCCTAATTTTTATATTACGAAACATTTAGCTTTCTCGTTGATTCTTGAGAATGGCCGTGATTAAAATAAGCCCCGCTGTATGAAAGCACGGTCTTGCGACTGGCCGTACGGCTGACTAGAAGATAATAAGCTCTGCTTTCACTAAACGTCCCAAATAGGAAAAGCAATCCCCATGAAAATGCATCGATTGAAATCAATCGCGCTGGCGGTCGCCGCGACTGCAGGTGTGTTGGCTGCATCGCCCGCTTATTCAGCTGAGCAACAAGATGCCGCCGTCGCGCCCGCAAAGCCCGCTAAACCTCTCGTTCCGGTAAGCGCCATTGTTAAAGTTGGCGAGCTGCGGACTAAATCAGCTAAGGCGTCTCAGGTTCGTATCGACCGACTGGCCGCAGAAACTGGTGATTTGCTGCAGGACTACAAGACAGTGATGAAGCAGGTTGATGGCCTGCGCGTTTACAACGCTCGCCTGGAAAAGCAGATCGCCAGCCAGTTGCGGCGTATCGCTAGTCTGGAAAAAGCCGTGGCAGAGGCGACGATTATCCAGCGCCAAATAGATCCGCTATTGCAGCGTATGATCGATGGCCTGGAGCAGTTTGTTGAGCTGGATGTGCCCTTCCACATTGAAGAGCGCAAGCAGCGTGTCGAGTTTCTGCGCAACAATTTGGACCGCTCGGATATCACGATCGCTGAAAAATTCCGCCAGGTTCTCGAGGCCTATAAGATCGAGAATGAATACGGTCGCAAAATCGATAGCTACAAAGGCGTAGCAACGGTTAACGGCGCTGAGCGCGATGTGAACTTCCTCCGTATTGGTCGCATTGGCCTGTTGTATCAGACTACCGATGGCGAAACTTCCGGTGCCTGGGACAAAACCCAGGGTACTTGGACTGAGCTGGATGCCGGCGACTATCGCGGCGCAATCCAGAAAGGCCTGCGAATTGCTCGTAAGCAAGCGTCCATCGATATCATGAAACTCCCGATTCCGGCTCCGGAGGCTGCTAAATAATGAAACGTAATCTGTTGAAAGCCGCCGTACTGGCTATTGGCGGCACTATTGCTCTTGCTTCGAGCCCGGTAATGGCTCAGGAAGCCAAGTCACTGGATGAACTTTTGCAGATGGTTAAGCAGGGTCGCGCAAGCGACGCTCGCGAGCAAAAAGCTCGCGAACAGCGTTTTAAAAACGCGCGCTATGACCAGCAAAAGATGCTCGATCAAGCCAAGGCGACCCTGGCTGCCGAGGAAAAACGCTCCACTGAGCTGGAAAGCAACTTCGAAGAGAACGAAAGTGTACTCACCGAGAAGCAGCGTCAGCTGAAAGAGCGCCTGGGTACTCTGACTGAGCTGTTTGGCCACCTGACGTCTACTGCCGGTGACCTGCGTTCAAACTTCCTGACCTCTATCATCAGTGTTCAATACCCCAATCGCGAACAGTTTGTTGATGAGCTGATCGCTAAAATGTCTGGCGCTGAAGAGTTGCCCAGCATTGAAGAGATTGAGCGCGTATGGTTTGAGCTGCAGCGCGAAATGACCGAGTCTGGTCGCGTTGTGAAATTCCAAACTGAAGTGACTACCGCTGCGGGTGAGAAAACTCAGCAAGAAGTCGTGCGTGTCGGTACCTTCAACCTGGTTAACAGCAATGGCGAATACCTGCAGTACATTGCTGAAAATGGCACGGTTGCTGTTCTGGCCCGCCAGCCAAAAGGCGCCTACATGAATTGGGCAGAAGACCTGGCTGCAACCACCTCGGGCGTAACGCCGTTTGGTGTTGACCCCACTGGTCCGACAGGTGGTTCTTACCTGGCAGCACTGATCGACAGCCCGACGCTGACTGAGCGCTGGCACCAGGGCGGCGTTGTTGGCTATGTCATTACCGCTGTTGGTGTACTGGCTCTGCTGATTGCCTTCTGGCGTCTGGTTGTGTTGACCATCGAAGATATGAAGGTTAACGCACAGCTGAAGAGCAAGGCGGCTAACGAAAACAATAGCCTGGGCCGCGTGTTGAAAGTTCACGAGTTGAACCCAAGCATGGACTCCGAAACGCTGGAGCTGAAGCTGTCGGAAGCGATTCTGAAAGAGACGCCGCGTCTGGAGCGCTCGCTGAACCTGCTGAAGATCATTGCTGCGGTTGCGCCGCTGCTGGGTCTGCTGGGTACCGTAACCGGTATGATTATTACCTTCCAGGCGATCACCATCTTTGGTGCCGGTGATCCGAAGGCGATGGCGGGCGGTATCTCGGGAGCACTGGTAACTACGGTACTGGGTCTGATCGTTGCGATCCCGACTGTTCTGTTGCACACCTTCGTAAGTGGTCGCGCTAAGAAAATCCTGCATGTACTGGATGAACAGTCGACCGGCATTATCGCCGAACACACGGAAGGACGCGCGGGGAACTAAGCGATGTACCAACTGAATGAATGGATCGAGATCATACGGCGATTTATGGATGCCGGGGGCGATGTGCTGTGGGCCATCGCCGCCCTGACCTTCGTCATGTGGACTCTCGCTATTGAACGGGTTTGGTATTACAAGTTCGGGCTGTCGAAAGACGTCAATAACGCTATCAACACCTGGGAGGCGCGCAGCGAGCGCAAATCCTGGAACGCCAAACAAGTTCGCGGCAAATTAATTTCAGAGGTTTCTCTGCTAATTAACGCGAGCTTGCCAATGATATCGACCATGGTGGCGCTATGTCCGCTGCTGGGTCTGTTGGGCACGGTCACAGGGATGATCGAGGTCTTTAACATCATGGCGGTGACCGGTGGTGGCGATGCCAAATCGATGGCCGGCGGTGTTTCAAAAGCAACCATTCCGACAATGGCGGGTATGGTTGCCGCTCTTTCGGGCGTGTTTATCAATACGTATATAAAAAGTATTGCCGACCGCGAAAGCGAGCTTTTGGAAGACCATCTGACAACCGATCATTAAGAGAACAGTTATGAGAAAGCATAGCAAAGCAGGTGCAGAGGAAAACTCCTCGGAGATCGACCTGACGCCGATGCTCGACGTGGTCTTCATCATGTTGATCTTCTTCATCGTCACAGCGTCGTTCATTAAAGAGGCCGGCGTGGAGGTCAATCGTCCCGAAGCCTCTACGTCTACCAAGAAAGAAAACGTCAATATTCTGATTGCTGTTACCGGTACCAATGAAATCTGGATAGATAAGCGCCGGGTTGATAAGCGCGCTGTGCGTTCGGTTGTTGAGCGTATGCATGCGGAGAACCCAAAAGGTGCTGTGGTCATTCAGGCTGATAAGGCCTCGAATACCGAGACGGTTACTGCGGTTATCGACGCCAGCCGCGCGGCGGGCGTATACGATGTTTCATTGGCCACTGAAGACAGCTGATCAATTATGAATATTCGCATCCTGATCGGTGCCGCATTGGCATTTGTGGTGACAGCAGCGCTGTTCATCATAATGCCTTATCTGATCGAGACAGCTGATAAGTCGTTGGATGAAAAACCGCGCACTAAGCTGGCCGATATCCAGATGCCGGACACCGAAATTGAAACAATGAAAGACGCAAAGCCGGATAAGCCCAAGCAGCCGGAAGAGCCACCGCCGGATATGGAACAGCCGGAGATGGAAGATGTGAACCCGGATGTCGAGGTTGTCAATATGGCGCCTCAGCAGAGCCTGCAGATGACCAATACTGCTGGCGGCCTGTCCGCATCCGATGGCGAATATCTGCCCATTGTTAAAGTTGCACCAATCTATCCGCGTCGTGCGCAGAGCCGGGGTGTGGAAGGCTACTGTACGGTGGAATACACCGTAACCAAAGCCGGCACCACCCGCGATATCGTGCCGGTGGATTGTAGCCCTCCGGGTTATTTCGAGCGCTCCTCTGTTAAAGCGGCCCAGAAGTTTAAGTACAAACCTCGGGTTGTGGACGGCGAGCCGATCGAAGTGCCGGGGATCCAGAACCGCTTCACCTTTGAGTTGGAGAAATAATGTCTGATTATCACTTGAGCACAAAAGCCGTGCGCCCGGTGCTGGTCAAGCTGGCATGTTCCTTCAGCTTGGGTGTGGCAGCGATGCTGGCCGCTCCGGTGGCCAGTAATCTGCTGGCGCCGACTCTGCAAATGGACGGCATCAGTGCCGCCCATGCCGCAGAGAAGAAGGAAAAGCCCAAGCGCAGTACACGTCGCACGCCGGCTATTCGCGCCAAGATTTTTGAGAAGCTTAACGAAGCGCAGATTGCAGCGGATGAAAAACGCTACAACGAGGCCGTTAACATTCTCAATGAGCTTCGCGACAAGGAAGGCCGTGGGTCGCTGAACAGCTATGAGCTGGCCAACCTCTACAATATGTATGCCTTTATCTACTTCACGCAGGAGAAGTATGAGCAGGCATTGGATGCTTACCGCAATGTAGTGAAGCAGCCGGATATTCCTGAGGCGATGGAGTTGAACACCAAGTACACCATCGCCCAGCTTTACTTCGTCAAAGAAGACTATAAAAACGGCGTAAAAGTGCTGTTGGAGTGGTTTAAAGCGAAGCGAGAGCTGCAGGAAGATCCCGGTGCCGGCGCATACGCGCTATTGGCCCAGGGCTACTACCAGCTTAAAGACCTCAACAACGCGCTTAAGTACATCGAAGTTGCGATCAACGATTACCAAAGCCGTGGTAAGGTTCCCAAGGAGCAGTGGTGGGGGCTTCAGCGTTATCTTTATTACGAGAAAAACAACATCAACAAGGTTGTCGATATTCTCGAGGAAACGCTAAAGCACTACCAGAAGAAGGCCTACTGGCTGCAGCTTTCTGCGATGTACAACGAGCAGAAGCGTGAGATGGCGGCAACCGCGACCATGGAAGCGGCCTACGAGCAGGGCTTGCTGGAGAAAGACAAAGAGCTGATCAATATGGCGTATTTGTTCCTTTCTCAAGAGGTGCCTTATAAGGCGGCCAAGGTTTTGGATAAGGGCATTAAGTCAGGTGCGATTCCTGCGACTTCCAAAAACCTTGAGTTGCTGGGTAACTCATGGCGTCAGGCGCAAGAGGTGAAGCGAGCGATTCCAGAGATGGAAAAAGCCGCCGCCAAGTCTGATAAAGGCGAGCTGTGGTCGCGTCTGGGTAGTATCTACCTGGATAACGACGAGTTCGAAAAAGCCGCCAGTGCTATTGAGAATGCCTTTAAAAAAGGCGATCTCAAGCGCCCGGATACCGCCTATCTGGTGCTGGGCATGGCGCGCTTTAACCTGCAGAACTACGAGGGGGCTCGCAAGGCCTTCAGGCAGGCGCTGAAAGATGAAAAGTCCAAGGACTACGCTGAGCAGTGGATCAAGTTCATGGATCGAGAGCTGGCCCGCCAGGCCGCGTTGAAAGACGACGCTTAAGCGTGTAGAGCAGGCTCACAAAGGCACCGAAAGGTGCCTTTTTTTTGCTTGCGACTATGGCGGCGTGACATTCACCCTCTATAGTCAGGGGTAAAGAGTGAAGAGAGGCAGTGAGTGAGTCGTATCCTGTTGGTGCTGTTGTCATTGTGCGTAGCTAGCTTGGCTTGTGGCCAGCCCGAGGAGTCGGAGCAGCGCGGCAGCCTGTTGCGCCGTACTATTGTCGGTGCCGAAGAGACCCGCGACCAATGGTCCGAGAGCTGGGTAACGTTTGCAGAAAGTATCGACCGCTATTTCAGTAATGAAGAGGTCCCGGAGGGTTACGACAACCAGAGCTACGTGAAGCTCCAGTTGCGGGAAACCTTTGGTGAGGGCGGAAGCATAGAAAGTGATATTCGCTTGCGCGCTAAGTTTGATTTGCCTAATACCAAGCGCAAGGCCAAGCTGTTTTTTAACAGCGATGCCGACGCCGATAATCCTTTAGAAGAGCGTGTGCGTGGCGGCTCTAGCGGTGAGCGACTGAGTCGCGAGGAGTCGGTAACGGGTGTCGAGTTTTCTCCTCAATCTGAATGGCATCGCTGGAAGCGCAGCGCCCGCATCGGCATACGTGTGCGAGCGCCGCTGGTACCCTTTGGCCGCCTCCGTTTGCGGCGCCCGTTTTCCAACTGGGGCGAATGGCAGCGGGAGTTTCAGCAGGAGTTTTGGTGGTTTCGCGACAAGGGCTGGGGGGAAACCACGGAATATGAGATGTGGCGCCCGCTGGGCGATGTATACCGGCTGCGCTATTTAACGGCGCTGGAGTTTGAAGACCGCAATGACTATTTTGAAAATGTTCAATTGTTGTCATTGTCGCAAAGCCTGGGCGACGGCAAGTCACTGGAATATCGCGTAGGCGCGCTGGCTAGCAACGAGTTTCGAAGTCGTGTTACCGGTTATTTTAGCGGTGTAAATTACCGAAACCGCCTTTATGAGGAATGGATATTTCTCACCATCAGCCCCGAGTTGTTTTTTGCAAGAGAGAACGGCTGGGATGGTGCCGCCAGTATTACGTTCCGCCTAGATGTGTTTTTTGCCGACTGAATTTGTTGTCTAGCCGACCTTGGTCGGGCCTGATGAAAACGGACGATATTGCCGTCGCTGGTTATTCCCTAGGATAAAGGAGTAGCGCGTAGCAATGGCGCAACCGCGTTTCACCACAACAATAATAAGGCGGCTAATATGCTTGATAACGCTCAGCAGCGGCAACTGCTATTCCATGGTTTGGTGATTTTGTTTCTCGGCTTGCTGGCGGGAATCGGTTTTTCAGTAGCGGCGACCGGGCCGGTGGATGCGCCCAGCTATGGGCGGTGGCGCTTTGCGCATATGGAGGGGCTGCTCAACGGCTTGCTGGTTATCGCCATTGCGGGCGGATGGCCGGTCATTCAGCGAGGAGGGCGACTGCTAGTGGCGGCCCGCTGGGCTCTGATTCTGGGTTGCTACGCCAATATTGTCGGCCCTATCCTCAATGCTTTGTTGGTGCCCAAGCGTCTGATTGTGCCGGAAACGGCGCTGGAAGCGCTGATTGTTTACGGTTTTTATATTCCCGGCACGCTGCCTATTCTCGCTGTTCCGGTGTTTATTTATGCTGTGCTGGCCAACCGCAGGGCGCCTTAAAAGCGCGTGCAATAGATACCCTGCGGGCTTTCAATCGTGCCGACGCATTCATTGCAGTGCAGGCAGCGACTGCGAAAACCGGCATCGCGGGCACTGCGATTGGGCAGTTCTGGATCGCTGAGCAGACTGCGGCCGAGCTGGATGTAGTCGAAGCCTGCGGCCATTAAGTCAGCAAAATTGTCGCAGCTGGTGGCGCCGCCGATATATACCAATTGGCAGTCCACCGCTTCGCGAATACGTTTGGCCTGCTCTAAAAAATATAAGTCGTGATAGGGATAGTCGCGGAACATCGATTTTCCGGCTAGCTTTAACACTAGCTTCATCAGCCTGTTGCGTTCGCTGGCGAGCAGTGTCGGCAAAATATTATCACCGCGAAACATAATCATTGGATTCATCGTACTGGTGCCGCCACTGCACACGATGGCATCGATGCCAGCGCGGTCTAGCATCCGGCTGATCTCTACGGCCTCGTCGTAGTGAATACCGCCGCGCACGCCCTCGGTCATGCTGATTTTGCCCAAGATCGGAAAGTCGCTGCCAACGGCGTCGCGAACGGCTGCCAGCACTCGCAGCGGCAGGCGCATACGATTGTCCAAGCTGCCGCCGTACTCGTCTTTGCGGCGGTTGGTTTTGGGGCTGATAAATTGGCAAAGGCCGTAGCCGTGGCCGAAGTGAATCTCCAGGGCGTCGAAGCCCACCGACTTCATAAATACTGCGGCTTGATGGTACTGCTGAACCATGGTGTCGATATCATCTGCGGTCATGGCACTGGCGAAAAACATGCCGTGGGCGAAGCCCAAACCATTGAGTGTAAAGCTGGGGCCTTTCGGGCGCCGAGCCCGCAATTCGCGGTTTTTTGAGAAGCCACCGCAGTGCCCCATTTGCCCTGAGACCTTGCTGCCGCGGCGGTGTATTTCCGCGACAAGTTCACTGAGTTCCTCGCGCAGCCCGTCGTGCATGTACAGCATGTTTTCATTGAGGCGACCGTCGGCCGCGACCGCGCAATAGCCGATGGTTGTCATCGCGACACCGCCGTCGGCCAGGCGTCCGTGGAATTCGCGCAGGGCTGCAGAGGGTCGACCAGCGGGGCTCATGTTCTCGAAGGTGCCGGCTTTAATCAGGCGGTTTTTGAGCTCCAGGCCATTGAGTGTCGACGGCGAAAAGCATTTATCCAGCGCCTGTTGGCGCGATAGCTGGGGAGTGTTGGGCGTCATGGTCGAACTCGGTGTGGGCGTATTGTAGTTGTGTAGTTACGCTACATATCATTCTTCGAAAAAGCAAGTTAGACTGCGGCGCTGTAGTCAGGAGGAGGCTGCCTTGAGCCAAAAACAGCGACGAACACAGGCCCAGCGCCGTGAGGAAACACAGTCTCGCGTATTGGCGTGTGCACGTCAGCGCTTCGGAGAGCAGGGCTATAGTGCCACGGCGCTGGACGATATCGCCCGCGATGCCGGTGGTACTATTCGGCCGATATACCACTATTTTGGCAATAAAGAAGCCCTGTTTGAGGCGGTGGCTGAGTCGTTTGAAGAGGAACTGCTGGCCTTGTTGCGGGCTCCTGGTGACGACGGCGAAGATGCGGGCTTGGCCGAGTCCTGGCAGCGCTTTATGTCGATGTGCAACACGCCGGGGTTTGTACAAGTGGTGTTGCTGGATGCCCCTCACGTATTGGGGCGCGAACGTCTGCGCCGCAGCGCGGTGGTGCGAGAGGCCCAGCGTCGCCTAGATCAAATGTGGCCGGAGCGACAGCTGTCCAGCCGTGACCGGGAGCTGTATGCCAGGATGTTGCTGGCGGCGCTCACCGAAGCGGCGTTGATGCATGGTGAGCACAGTGATTACGACAGCAGCGAGGCGTTGCGGCCATTTTTGCAGTTACTGGACAATATTTGAACGGGTCGGGGCTGTTATAATGGCGCCGCCATTAATACGAGTTGCGTGTTGAACATGAAGTTGCCCAAACTGTTGTTAAAAAATCTAAAGAGGCGGGCTGATGTGGTCATGCAGCGGCCACCTGCCAAGCGGATCGGCGAGTCATACTTGACGCGCTGGCATATCGTGCCGAAGAACCGCCTGTTTAATGTCTACTTGCACCATGTGCAGGCCGACGACCCCGATGACAAGCTGCACGACCATCCTTGGCTGTTTAATTGCTCGATAGTATTGCGCGGGCGCATCGAAGAAACCCTGCCCCGCGGACGGCGCGTATTGGGCTGCGGCTCGATGACCGCGCGATTGTCGCGGGCTCCCCACCGCCTTGCCCTGCAGTCCGATGACAGTCTGACGCTATTTATTACCGGCCCAAAGATTCGCCGTTGGGGGTTTTATACTGAGCGGGGCTGGGTTGACAGCAGTGATTATCTGCAAGCCGATGGCAACGGGCGGCATATTAGTCAGAAGTTTAGTGGCGGTTGATTGCTTGCCCTGTGGTGGGTTGGTGGTGTTTTAATAGCTCCTCGAGACTGCTGCGTGTAAACGGTTTGGCTAACCAGCTGTCAAAGCCAACCTCGTCGGCGGCTTCACGAGCGTCTGTGGTGACATCGGCCGATGCGGCGATGATGGTCGTATGGCGGTAATTGGGATTTTCGCGAATTTTTTTCGCCGCTGTCAGGCCGTCCATCACCGGCATGTGAATGTCCAGAAGTACCAAGTCATAGTGGCGTTCAGCCATCGCGGCCAAGGCCTCTTCACCGTTGTTTGCTATTGTGTAATCGGCATATCCCAGTTGTTTGAGCATGGCTGCGACAACCAGTTGGTTTGGCGCGGTGTCTTCGGCGATTAATATACTGAGCTGTGAGGATGCTGCCGGACTGCGTAGCTCAGCCATGTGATTTTGGGGAGGCGCCAATTTTCGCCACAGTCGCAGGGGGCTCATCACGGCGGGAAGCTCGCCGCTGGTCAGTACTTTGCTCGAACCGTCAGCGTTGACTAACACGAGTGCTTTGTCGGTGTGGTCGGGCGCCAGTATTTGTAAGTCCAGACCGTAGTGGTCGGCGAGCCAGCGGGCGGTATTTTGCACCAGGGTATCATCGCCGTGGACGGCGAGTTTAGCACTGGACTTGGGAGCTTGTTGCTCGACGACTTCCAGGTCTAGTGTGCAGTTAAAGCGCGAGCCCTTGCCGACGACGCTGGTGGCGGAAATTTCTCCGCCCATGGCGGCGCAAATCTGCTGGCATATGGCAAGCCCCAAGCCGGAGCCGCCAAAACGGCGTGTTGTTGACGGGTCGGCTTGGGTGAAGGCGTCAAATAATGTCGGCAGCCTTTCCGGCGGAATGCCGATACCGGAGTCTGTGACGGTGATGTTGAGTGTGCCGCGCGCTGAGCTCTCGCCAGACCAGCAAAGTGTCAGGGTTACGTGGCCCTCGGTGGTAAATTTCACCGCATTGGTCAGTAAGTTGATCAGCAACTGGCGGATTTTGTGGCTGTCACCTTTCAATCTATATGGCAGGTGATTGGCGCAGCTCGCCGCCAAGCGGACGTTTTTTTCTGCGGCCTTTAGTGCGACTAAATCCAACGCTTCTTCGCAGACGTCGATCAATTGAAATTCGCGGTTCTCCAGCTCAATGGCCTGGCTGTCCAGTCTCGCTAGGTCAAGTACATCGTTAATGACTGACAATAGCGCCTTGCCGCCATTGCTGATGGTATCCAGGCAAAGGCGCTGCTCGTCATCTAATTGTGTGGTCTCTAACACCGAGCTCATGCCGATAATGGCATTGAGCGGCGTGCGAATTTCATGCGACATATTTGCCACAAAGCGAGTGCGTGCCACCGAAAGTTCTTCGGCTTCCTGTTTGGCGCGAAGGATTGCCTGGGTGGCTTGCCAGCGCTCATCGATATCGATCAGCGCGCCGGTAAAATCATGCTCTTGATTGACTCGCGAGAGCAGCAGTTCCACCCTGCGCCATTCGCCATTGTAATCCCTCAAGCGAAGTTCCTGGCGCGTGGTATTGCCAATTTCCCGAGCCTGATCGCGGGTGGTATGCAGCAGTGTCACATCGTCGTCATGAATAAAATCCAACAAATTGCGCTGCTCGTTGGCATTAAAATAATGCCCCGTCATACCGCTCCAGGCGGGGTTGGCGTACTGCAAGTTTAAGTGTTCGTCGGCGTAGAAAATCGCTTCACTTACCGAGTTGAGAATACTTCGGTAATGTCTTTCGCTGTCGCGCAGGCGCTGTTCATTCTGCTTGCGCTCGCTGATCTCTCGTTCGATGGCTATGAAATTGACCAACTCCCCCAGCTCATTAACAACCGGGGTGCAGTCTATTGCCAGCCAATAGGGCAGGCCCTCGCGGTTGTAGTTGATAATCTCAGCATTGAAACCCTGGCCGTTGGCCAGGCCGCGGCGCATCTCTTCGACGGTTTCTTGTTGGCTGTCGGGGCCTTGCAAAAAGCTGCCCGGCGATTGCTTGCGCACTTCGTGAAGGCGATAGCCAGTCACCTTCTCAAAGCTTTGATTGACCCATTCAATCCGTCCCTGTGCGTCGGTGATAATCACCAGATTGTCGGTTCGGCTTGCAACCAGCGACAATTTGCGCGCTTGCTCTCGGCTGCTTTCCAGCGCCGCCATAGTTTGGCGTTGTTGCGTGATGTCGTAGAGCGAGCCGTACCAGTCTGAGTCTCTTTTTTTGGCGCGTAGGTTAAAGTAGCGCAGGTCGCCGAAGCGGCTGGTTATCGTCAGCTCACAGTCGATGTCATCACTGCCGAGCAGCCCTTGCTGAACCGCGGTGATCGATGCGTCGTCGTCTAGGTGTGAAATAAATTCACTGCCCACACAGGCGTTTACCGGCCAGCCGGTTTTGCGTTCCCAGGCGGTATTGAGCAGTTTGAACACGCCGTTCTCGTCACAGCGAAACACCACTTCTTCAAGCAGGTCGGTAAGTAGCTCGAAGTCTTTTTGCTTGGCTGCCAGCTCTTCCACCATGCGGTTCTGTAGCAGCAGCTGAAGTTCCTTGTTTGACGGTCCCATGGCGTATCTCTCGGCCGGGTTTCAGGCGGCCAGTAGTTGCTGGATGTCGACGACTTGGCCGTACAAAGGGAACACTTGTTCACAGTAGAACTCTTGTTCGAAGACTGTGCGGCTCGAGGTACAGTCCGACAGCACGCTCACGTTAAAGCCCAGCTCTGCCGCGTGGCGACCGGTTGAGTCGATACAGATAGAAGTTACTGTGCCCGCTAGTACAATATGCTCGATACCGTTTTTTCTCAAGAGCACCTCCAGCTCGGTGTTGGAAAAAGCGTCGAGCCCGCGTTTGCCGGCAACTTCAGTTATCAGCCCGGCGTAAGGCGACAGTTCGGCGATGGTCTTTGCGCCGGGGGTACCTGCACGAAAGGCACCGGCTTCTTTGACGGTCTTTAAAATACCGACGGGGTTTTCGAGCTCCTCATAGCTTTCGGTAAAGTGTATGGGAGTGGAGATCACGCAGCCGAATCGGGAGCCGGCGTTCTCGAGTAGTCGCAGGGTATTTTCCAAAACGCCGCTCACGCGCGACGACTCTTCTATAACCGCATGCAGAACGCCGTCTGTAGAGAAATAATCATTCTGAAAGCCGATGAGCAGCAAAGCCGTTTTCGATAAGTCCATGGTTGTAATCTCCCGTGGGTTTGGGTTGTTGATCGTTTCACCTGGTATTTGCAATGTGATTTGCAATCCACATGCCATTGCTGGTATTTTTTAAGTCCTTGTTTTTATTGAAGTAATTATTTCATTGCAGGAGTAAGGCGGCGGCTTTTCTATAATGCTTTGCATAATTTTTCGCGGATCGCGAAGCGTTTTGCCCTAATCCAAATGCTCTGGGATCGCCCAGAAAACAATGGCTATGCCCTCCATATAACGGACAATCAGCGTGCTGAACGGCCCGGATAACCAGGTGCTGTTGCAGCTGGTCTTTGCCGACCATGAGGTGACCCACTGGAGCGCTCAGGTGATGGCGGGCACCCTGGGTGTTGAGGTGGCCGATGTCTATGTGCGCCGGCCGGGCGACGGGGTGTTCTACGAGTATGCCGATCGCGCGCAGTTTTTGGCTGAGCGCGACCCCGATGAGGAGACGTTCTGGGGGCTGCCACTGGCCGGGCGCGATGGCGACGGCTATGACAGCGGCGAATGCCGAGGCCTGTGCCGCAGCGCCAAGTCCGCGTTAATCGAGTTTGACGAGGGCAAAACGCTCAGTCCGCCGATTGGCAATGTGCCGCCGCGGGCTGATCACCACGACCTCCACGGCTATCCTCGCGGCGCGCCACACGGTAAATGTCAGAAATCGCACTTTCTCCACGCTCAGGGGCAGTTGCTCGATACCTGGGTAGGCCGCGAGGTGCGTGCTCCGGCGGATTGTCCGCCGCTGCCCGCGCCCTAGCTCGGGCGCTGGGCGGTGATCAGCAGATTGCGCGGGCTCAATTCGCTTGGGCAGAATGCCTGCAGCTGTACCTGGTAGCCCTGCTCGCAGAGGAACAGGGCGCTGTCGAGCACGCAGCGCAGCTCCAGCAGGCGGCGAAACATCATTGCGGCCAGCTCCTGCTGTTCATCTTGCAGCTGTTGCTGGGCCGCTCGCTGCAGGGCGGCCTCGGCATTGTCCAGCGACAGGCCGGGCAGGGCGTTGGCGGCGCATTGCTGCGCCACAAAGTGCGCAAAACCGAGCTTGGCGGCGCTGTGTGGCAGGCTGCGAAAGTGCGGCAATCGCCGGCCTTGCTCAGTGGCTAATTGCTGGCAGGCCAGCCACCAGCGCTGCAGTTGCCGGCGCGCGAGGGTTTCGCCGCGCCGCGCGGTTTTGGTTTGCCGCACGGCCAGTCGCAGGTCGTCATTGCTGAGCTGCAGGGCGGATTGGCTGGCGGCGTTTGACAGTGTTTGGTAGCGATCGCTAAAGCGGTGATAGCAGCAGGGGGCCAGGGCAACTGCCGCGGCTTGGCGCTGCGTGCTCAGCGTCAGCATGCGTTGATGCAGGCCGCCGCAGGCGTGCAGGCCGAGGACACTGCTGTGCTGATGAATAAACGCTTCGGCGGCATGGCTGAAGACGTCGCAGGTTTCAATACGACGCGCTTGCTGCAGCCGTTGTGCGCGCTGGTTGCCGGCGGCGACCAGTGTCGGGTCAATCTCCAGTGCGGTAAGCGATTGCGGCTGGTGGCGCGGGTCTTGGCATAGGGCTTCGCCCAAATAGCCCTTGCCCGCACACCATTCAATCACCTCGCCGAGCAGGGGCGATTGCGTCGCGCAGAAGGCCTGTATCTGCTGCCATTTGCGGCCCGGAATGCCCGCTGGCGGCTCCTGTTGGCGCTGGGCGAGGGGGGTGTCGAAGGCGGTGATGATCTCGGCAATGGTATGGGCGTCGGGGAATACGCCGGCGAGCCGCTTGAGCAGCAGCAGGTCGTCGCCCTGTAGGCGCGCGATGTCGTCGGCGCAGTAGTGGGACAAGTGGGCAAACAAGCCCTGGTAAGCGCTGCAGTGTTGCGCTGTGGGGCTGTTGGCGCGCCACAGCGATTGGTGGCGCAGCAGCAGTGCGTCGATGGCGGCCAGTTGTCGGCCACCCTGGGTTGTCGTAATCACCTGGGTATTCATGTCGCGATTATACGCTGGCTAGTGCCTTAACCTACCTGGTTTCGCAAGGGGTCTTCGCTGTCGCTGTTGAGGTGTCGTTCAAAGCAGTCGCAGAGCTGCTGCCAGTGCTGGTGAAGCAGCGGATAGTAGTAGTGTATTTTTTCCCAGTCGGCGTCGCTGGCCGCGTTTTCCAAGGCACTGGCTGCCTTGTGCAAGACCGTGCCCTGCAATTGGCCGCTGCTGCCTTTCAGGGCGCGACTGATACGGGCAATAGCGTCGGTGTCTGCGGTCGTGATGGCATTGCGCAAGGCCCGTTGCTGCGGTTGGCTGTAGTCATTAAACATCTGCAGCATTCGCTTGAGCGTTTTCTCCTGCCCCATTACTGATTCCAGCGCCAGGTCGGCGCGCCAGATGACGTCCTGTGGGGCCTGTGCGGAGCCGGGTTCAGCCGCTGAGGCGTAAGGTCTTCGCGTGAGCCAGCTCTGCAGTTTCGCCAGTAAGCGGTCTGGCTCTATGGGCTTGCTCAGATAATCATTCATGCCGGCGGCGCTGCATTTTTCACGGTCGCCGCTTAGGGCGTTGGCGGTCAGCGCAATAATGGGCAGCTCTCTGGCGGCCTCGCCGGCCAGTCCTGCGCGGATTTGCCGGGTGCATTCATAGCCGTCCATCTCGGGCATCTGGCAGTCCATCAACACTGCGGAGTAGGGAGGGCGTGATTCATCCTGTGGCTTGAGCTTGTCGATGGCCTGTATGCCGTTGGCGGCGATACTTACCTGTAGGCCGAACTCTTCCAAAAGGCAGCGAACCACTTCTTGATTCACCGCATTGTCTTCTACCAGCAAAATGCGCTGGCCTTGCAGGTTGTTATCGGCCTGGCTTACCGGCTTGCTGTGGGTGTGTGGCGGCGCGCAGGCGCTTTCCGGGTCGAGGTTTAGCAGCTTGCGAAGATTGCCGATGGAAAGGGGTTTGGGGTACCAGGCGTCAAAGCCCAGCGAACGGAAGTGGGCGTCGGTGCCCTGGTTGCCGATGTTGCATAGCAGTGCAATAGGAACGCGGCTGAGGTGCTCTTCCTGGCGTAGAAACTGTACTAACTCGGTGCCGTCCAGGCCGTGCATATAGCGGTCGATGATCACAAGGTCGAGGCTGTCGAGTGCAAAGCTGTGCTTGTCGGCGGCTTCAAGGGCCTCTTCGCTAGACATCGAGCAATGGACTTGGGCCCCCCAGCGCTGCAGTTGTCGCCGCAGGCTGTCGCAGGCACTGGCATTGTCTTCAATGATCCAAATACAGCGGTTGCTGGCTACGGCCAGATCGCGCGTGGCAGTGGGGTCTTTGTCCAGGGGCAGGTCGATACTGAAACAGCTGCCTTGCTGTTCGCGGCTTTGCGCGGTGATTTCGCCGCCCATGGCCTGACAAATTTTCTGGCTGATCGACAGGCCGAGGCCTGAGCCGCCGTATTTGCGGGTGGTGCTGGCATCGGCCTGGGTAAAGGCGCTGAACAGCGTGTCCAGTTGCGCTTCGGTGATGCCGATACCCGTGTCGATGATGGCGCAATGAAATTGCCAGCGTTCGCCGGCATCGCGCAGCGTTGCGCGTAACACAACTTCACCGTGCTCGGTAAATTTCAGGGCATTGCCAAGTAGATTGTTCAGTACTTGGCGCAGCCTGCCGGCGTCGCCGCAGACGGTGTCGATGTCAATGTCGCTGAGGTCGACGACCAGCTCCAGGCCTTTTTCCTGGGCGCGCAACGACATGCTTTCACAGATTTCCTCAATCAATTCCCGCAGTTGGAAGCTGCCGTTTTCCAGCGTCATCTTGCCGGCGTCGATGCGGGAAAAGTCTAATACGTCGTCGATTAATGACAGCAGTGCGTGGGCGCTACTGCGAGCAATGCTAATGCGGCGTTCCTGTTCAAAATCCAGTTTAGAGCTGGCCAGTAGGTTGAGCATGCCCAGCACGCCGTTCATCGGGGTGCGGATTTCGTGGCTCATAGTAGCGAGGAATTCGCTCTTGGAGCGGGCCGCTTTCTCGGCTTCGTCGCGGGCCAGTACCATCGCTTCAGTGGCGCATTTGCGTTCGTTGATGTCTTGGAAGGAACCAAAGATACGTGTGCATCGGCCGTTGCGAAACTCGGGTTGCCCGGTAACTTGTAGCCATATCTGTTCGCCGTTGGCAGTAATGACTTTGAGTTCCTCGCTGAAGACCTCGCCGCTGTGAATGGCCTGACGAATATGCCTGGTCAAGGATTCCCACATGGTGTTGTCGGGGTAGTACTTGCGCATATTCTCCGCATTGGGATCGAAGTTGGTGTCTACACCGAAAATTTCACGGGTGGTGGCCGACCAGCTCACTTTGCCGGTGTCGACTTCCAGTTCCCAGGCACCGATGCGGGCCTGTCGGCTCATGGAATTGAGCATTTCTTGCTGCCGGGCCATGGCGGTTTCGGCGTGTTTGCGTGCGCTGATATCTTCAACCATCGACCAGATCAGCAGTTTTCCCTGGGAGTCGCGAAACAAAATACTGTGGTTTTCAATAGTAATGCGCGAGCCGTCGGCGCGGATCAGCTCTTTTTCATAGGGGCCGAGCCGGCCGCATTGCTGCAGTGTCTTGAGGGCGAGCTGGTCTTTCTCGCGAAATTCTTCTGGTGTCAGGTCATGGTAGTTGAGTTGTTCAATTTCTTGGTCGGGGTAGCCGAGGTTTTCTCGCAGGGCGGAATTCACCGAAATAAAGCGGCCGCTTTCATAGTCGTTGAGGGCAATGCCGATCGGCGACATTTCAAACAGTTGTTCAAGCAACTGGTTGCTTTCATAGCGTTTACTTAGCAGCCAAGAAATGAGCCCAATGGCCGAAAATATCAGCAGTGATACTGTGGTCACGAGCAGCCGAAACGGGGTGATGGGTGGACCGCTTTGCCAACCACCACTGGGAGCGGCGGCCAGTTGCCAGCGCTGGCCATAGGCCAGGGGAATCTCGCTGATCACTGCGCGACTGTCGTCGCGGAACAGCTCGGGGTCGCCAAATACGTGAAGGCTGGGGTTGCCGTGACTGGCCAGCTTGCGAACCGCGATGTTCAGCGATTGGTCGTCGTTGCCAATGCCGCTACCCTGCAATAACTTGGGAATGTCAATCACCGCCGATACGGTCAGTGCCTGTCCGCTGTTATCGATATGGGCCGGCAGGCGGACAATGAGCGCACTTCCGCCCTGAATCAATTGTACTGGGCCGGAAAGTCGCGGCTTACCTTTGGCCAGTACCTGGTCGAGGTCGGCGCGTTGGTCGGGGTGGTTGCGGATATCCATGCCCAATACCGGTTCGTTGCCCTTGAAGGGGTAGACGAAAGCACCGATGTAGCCGCGCATCACGGCGACGCTGCGCAGTCGACCTTCGCCCTCAATAAGGGTCGCCGCGTAATCATTCAGGAAGGTGGGGTCTAGGTCGGAGTGTTGTCTAACGGCGGCGATCAGGGCCTTGGCCGCTTGAATATCTCCTCTGAGATTGGCTTCCAGGCGGGCGCTAATGGCACCTAGGTCGCGCTGGACTGTGTCGCGATGGTGGAGTTCCAAGTTGCGGGTGTTGAGCTGGTCGACGTAGAGCGCCGCGGTGATGAGTAGTATAAAACTGCCAAGAACGGCTGAGCGTTGCAGCCAGTGTCGTGTCAGCTTGCCGTCACCCCCGGCATTGGGCGGCAAGCATTGGCTAAATTTGCCCATAAGCGAGCCCATGAATGCTTTGCAAGCACTACAGATGTGGTGCCGAGAAACGGCTGGGTGTCTGCGTCAGGCATCCAGTCGCAACGCGGCGCTAGGTGGATAATGCTAGATATGGCGCTCCGGCAATGTAATGCGTACTTTCCACGTGCCGAGATTCGCTCTGCTTGTGGCTATCTGTGATGTGGCGGGCCAGGTTTGTGTTGTCGGCAGCAGATAAGCCTTTGCGATGGCCATTCCCAGGCCTGTTAACTGTACTTGTCTATGGGGCGCTCACCCTGCTGAGGGGCGCTGAGTGCATCTGCGGATAAGCGGCGTGCGAATGCGCTAGTCGTGACGGCTATGGCGCACAATTGTGCAGTCCGCCGTGCAGCGTTTCTGGCCCGTTAGTCGTTGTGATATAGAGTAGCGGTGGCGCGCTAAGAGATGGTAGGCGCAATCGGCCAGCGGGCGGACAAGTGGCCAGCGCAGCACCGCCATCCAGCGGCGGCGGCCGACTATTTTCCAAGCCCGGCAGCTCGCCGCCAAACCCAGTAATAGGGCTTGGTTTTCGTCCCAGGCGTGCAGTGTACGGTTGGCTTGTATGGGATCGATGCCTGGGTAGCGGATAGCAAAGTTATCGGTATTGATGTCGACAAGGTCTAGCTGCTGCCGTTTGTCGGCTTTTGCTAGCCGCCCCATTTCGGCTACGCACAGTGGGCAGTGGCCATCGTAAAACAGCGTCAGTCGCGTCATAATTTCATCCGGCGGCAGTCGTTCGTCGATTATACGCTGGGCTGGGGTAAAGTGCCGCCGCCGGCGACACTGAAGATCAGAGGAATTGCGTGCAATGAAAGTCTGGGTCGATGCCGACGCCTGTCCGGTCGTGGTGAGGGACATGCTGTTTAAAGCCTCTGAGCGCACCGGCGTGCCGCTGATTCTGGTGGCCAATCAAATGCTGCGGGTGCCGCCCCTGCCACAAATAACCGCGGTACAGGTGAGTGCGGGTTTCGACGTGGCCGACAATGAGATTGTGCGCCGTTGCAGCGCCGGGGACCTGGTGATTACCGCTGATATTCCGCTTGCTGCAGAGGTGATTGAGAAAGGTGCCATGGCCTTGAATCCCCGCGGCGAACGCTATACTGCAGAAAATATTCGCGGCCGTTTGAATATGCGCGATTTTATGGAAACCCTGCGCGCCTCCGGAATACAGAGCGGGGGGCAAGGCAGCTACGGTCAGCGTGAGAAACAGGCCTTTGCCAATCAATTGGATCGCATTTTGGCGGCGGCCATGCGCAAGTAGTGTGCGCTTGTCCTGAGCGATTGTTCAGAGCGCCGGTAACGGCCGTGTAGCGGCGTACGGCAGTTTCATTCGGGAGAACTTTATCTTGGCTCAATGGTTGGCGTTAGCGGGTGGTCTGGGGTTGTTTTTGCTCGGCGTTATTTTGATGACCGACGGCTTAAAAGCGCTGGCCGGCGATGCCCTGCATCGGGCGCTGTCGCGATTTACCCGCAGTCCGAGCTCCGGCGCCCTTACCGGTGCCGCGACCACGGCGATTTTACAGTCTTCCAGCGCCACCACGGTGGCGGCGGTGGGCTTTGTCGGTGCCGGCTTGCTCAGCTATCCCCAGGCCCTGGGAGTGATTTTCGGCGCCAACCTCGGCACCACCGTTACCGGCTGGATGGTGGCTCTGCTGGGTTTCAAGCTCGAATTGAATACGCTGCTGTTGCCGGTGATTCTGGTGGGTGCCCTCAGTCAGTTATTTGGCCGTGGCCGCTGGCGGGCGGCGGGCCTGGCGCTGGCCGGCTTCGGTCTGATCTTTGTTGGTATCGACGCCATGCAGGCGGCGATGTCGGGCTTGGAGGGGCGAGTGACCCCCGAGCATTTTCCCGACAACAGTTGGCTGGGGCGTTTGCAGTTGTTGGCAATCGGTGTGCTGATTACCCTGGTGACCCAGTCGTCCAGCGCCGGGGTGGCGACGGCGCTGACGGCGCTGTACGGCGGCGCACTGGAATTTGAACAGGCGGCCGCCATGGTCATTGGTATGGATGTTGGTACCACTGCCACTGCGCTGATTGCTACCCTCGGTGGTTCCGCCGACACCCGTCGCACCGGCTACTCCCATGTGGTTTACAATCTGTTTACCGGTCTGGCGGCGTTTCTACTGCTGCTGCCCTACGTGGCACTGTGGCAGTGGCTGTCGCCCGGGGCGATTTACGCTCAGGCCGAGCTGGCGCTGGTGGCTTTTCACAGTTTGTTCAATCTTCTCGGCGTGGTACTGGTGCTGCCACTGGCAGGGCAGTTTGCGCGGCTGATGTTTTGGCTGGTGCCTGCCGCCGAGGACCGTTTTACCGGCCACCTCGACCGCCTGTTGCTGCGCGACCCCGCCGTCGCGCTGGAGGCAGTGCGCAGCAGCTTGCTGGCGCTGGCCGATGCGCAATTGCACTACGCGGTTGCACTGCTGCGCAATCAGCCTTCGGCGACCGTAGAGCGCCACCGCCAATTGGAGGAGGCGATCGAGCGCTGTCAGCGCTTTGTCGATGAAATTCACCTCAGTCCGGCCGCCAGCGATAACTGGCAGGGGCTGCTGGCCTGTATGCATGTGATCGACCACCTGCAGCGTTTGCAGCGGCGGCTGGGTGACCGAGAGGCCGCTCAGCGCTGGCAGAGTGTGGGGCCGCCGCTGCACTCGGGGGTGGTGTTCGAGGACGGCTGTCGCCAGCTGCTGAAGTTACTGCTCAGTGGCGACTCGGCGCAGCTTAGGCTCGTCTCTGCGGAGTTTGCCGAGCGCTGCGAGCTGGAAACCGAGCAGGCGCGGGAGCGACTGATGAGCGATATCGCGACGGGCAAAGAAAATACCATCAATGGTGACTTCTATCTGGATGCACTGCGTTGGCAGCGGCGTTCGTCCCGCCACTTGGCGCGCATTTTTGACTATCTCGACCAGTTGTTAAGCCTGTCTCCCTTCCGCTCTGCCGGTGGCGAACGCCAATAATTGCTCAAGCTGTTGGCGTCCGGTTTCGCCCAGGCGCCGCTCCACCGCGGATTGCAGTTGTGGCTTGGCGGGGCTTTCACCGAGCTGGCCAGCCAGGTATTGCAGCAGCTCGGCAGGGCGCAGCGGAGGCGATAAGGTCTCGGTGATGCCAGGGGCGGGGGTGTTAAACACGGCGCTGCTGAGGGCGGTAATCAGCGCGCAGAAGCGCTGGTAGTCGTCTTCTCCCAGGCGTGATTGCAGGGTTTTTTCCCAGTCGTCCATCGCCGCAACGGCATCGGCAATCAATGCCATACCGCTGTCGCTCAGCCGCAAGCGCTGGCTGCGGCCATCCTCCGGGTCGGTAGTGCGCGCGATATAACCCAGGCTGCTCAGCTGGCGGGCGGTACGCGAAATCGCCTGACTCGACACGCCGTTCTCGCTCGCCAGTTCGCCGATGCTGCTGCCCTCCGGCGCGATGCAGGCCAGCACCTGGCCGTGCGACATCTGCAGCTCGCTGTGACCGCGGGCGATGGTCGACTGCATCAGCTGGCGATGAATACTGCGATTAATCATTCCCACCAGTAGCGAAAAATTCAGCCCCTGGCTTGCTGGCTGGAAGCCGGGCTCAAAGCCGGGTAGTTGCAGGGCGGCGCACAGCTGCTGGGCAAAACGGTTGAGAAATTGCATCGCGTCATCGCCGATCTGCCGGCTGAATTCACGATTGATGGCGCCGAGTTCACTATTGGCCGCGCTGACCAGGGCAGCGCCTCGCGGGCTCAGGCCAATTAACTTGGCGCGCCGGTCGTGGGGGTCCTGGCGGCGCGCGATATAGCCGGCTTGCTCCAGTGGTCGCAGGCTCTGCAGACAGAGTTGCTTGCTCATCGCCATGCGCTCGGCGAGCGTGGTCAGTCGATAGGGGTGCTGGGCCAGCAGGCTCATTGGCGCCGCAAAATGCATGGCCAGTTTGGTAAAGCCCTGCTCCTCCAGGCGCTGCATGCTGCGCTGCTCACAGTACAGACTCAAGCGGTTGAGCCGCTTCAGCGGGTTGTCGCGAAAACGTTGTAGGGGCTTGGCGATGGGCATCGGCTCTCCGTCATTGCCGGGTGAACGGTGGTGTTGAAATAAATGTAACATATATTTATTAAATTACATTAACTGTGTTTACCTTCTGCTCGGCGCTGTGCTAGCGTGGAGTCATAATAAAATTGAGGAGCAGGCTATGGCTGCGGTGGAATTCAATCCCTATTCTCACGCTGTACACGAAGACCCCTATCCGCATTACCGGCGGCTGCGCGAGGAGGCGCCGGTGTATTACAACGCCGAGCACGGCTTCTGGCTGTTGACCAAGTGGGAGGATTGCTTCAAAGCTTTTCGCGACTTTAAGACCTTCAGCA
>NZ_JBFIGO010000025.1:0-33979 GCF_041602295.1 Spongiibacter sp.
CGCGATATAGGCGCCATCGACATACACCCCAACCGGCGGGTCCTGAGTAATTTGCGCGTCGATCAAACCAATACCGCGAATATAAATACGCAAGGTCGTGGTATTAATGGGAAAAGGCTGAATGGTCATCGCCGGCACATTGTTGGCAAGATCGCCAACATTGCCTATACCCTCGCGCTCCAGCGCCTGCTCACCGAAAGCATCCAGCGCAATGGGCGTGTCCTGAAGGCTCTCTGCCTTTTTCTGTGCGGTAACCACCACCTCTTCCAGAACCAGCGGATTTTTTTCCGCTAGCGCCGAGGGCGCAGACAGCCCGACAAAGAGTGCAGAGAGTAACGACACAGGAGATGGCTTTTTCATAATTCGATTTCCCAAACTGGTGTTATTGTTTTTCGCGACGGCAATACCTAGAAATACTATGATTCCCACCAGCACTACTACACATCAAAATAGACCAGTTTTGCAGACATTTGCGTTCGCCAACCGCGGCGTTACCGCGGTCGACGCATATCAACAGCCATCGGGACGAACTCAGGAAGGAATCTGCGCGGACAGCAGTCGCCGCGCAGGCAGAGCAGAAATGGTGCTTAACGATCCCACTTCGGCGGCAAAAACAACTGCTTCAGGCCACCGGTAAAGCTGCCGGCGGCAAACACATCGCGCCACATCGCCCTAAACTCGTGGAAGTTCAGGGTAAGGATATTGTGGCTGTAGATCTGGTCGACAATGCCATACTCAACAGGGTTATCATCGCGCTCCTCGGTATAGGTACCGAACATCCGATCAAAAATAATCAACACGCCACCGTAGTTACGGTCGATATATTCAGGGTTGCGACCGTGGTGCACCCGGTGAGCACTGGGCGTGTTAAACCAGAACTCCAACCAGGGGTGGAGCTTGCCCACCGCCTCGGTGTGAATAAAGTACTGATAGAACAAATTCACGGCATACAAGGTAAACACCACGCCGGGGTGAACGCCCAGCAACACCAGTGGCATAAAGAACAGCCACCAGCCCGTTACCGAATAGAGTAGCCCCTGACGCATGGCGGTGGTCATATTCATAGTTTCGCTAGAGTGATGCACCACATGAGCGCTCCAAAACCAGCGTATGCGGTGGCTGGCGCGGTGAAACCAGTAGTAACAGAACTCCATGCCAACAAACAGTGGCACAATGGTCCAGCCATTCACCGGAATATCAAACAGGCGAAACTCATAAATCCATAAAATAAGCGCTCCGGTGATAGCGATATGCAGCAGCAATTCAATCACTTGATAAACCCCGCCCAATCCGAGGTTGGTCACAATTTCGCGCCAGTCAAACTGCGACCACATGCGGTGCTCCGGGCCGTTTTGTTTGCGCACGTACAGCTCCACCGCAAACGCCAATAAAAAAATCGGCGTGGCAGCCATCAACACCATCTGCTTCCAATCGACATGGGGGCCGAAGATGGCGTGGGTCTGGTTAATGATCTCATTCAACATATGTGGCTCCGTATTCTTTTCACTATTATTCCCGGCTGCCAGGGATTATGATTGACGACAAACGACATGTATTTGACTATTTCGGACATGTTATGAGCCACACCAACCTCCACAGCGCTGTTGTTCCCCACACCTATGTGCAGTTGCTCTATGAGCACCTCGATGAGCTGGGAGTCGATGCAGAAGCATTGCTGGGCTCACCGCGCCCTCAGGGGGTCGGCCGCTACCCGGTACTGCGCTGGCGTGAACATCTGCAACGTGCCGCTGAGGCACTGCATGACCCCTTGCTGGGCCTCCACCTCGGCCAGCGTATTAGCCCCCGCCACCTCGGCGTGCTCGGCTATGTACTACTGGCCTGCGGCAGCGTAGCCGGCGCCCTGCAGCGTATGGAGCGCTATCACCGACTGATCTACGACGTGAACCCAATGCAACTGCAGCACACCGGCGACCACGTTGACTTGTGCTGGAGCGCAGAAAACGGTCGACCCGGTGCGCTGGTCGATGAAACGGCCATCGCCGCGCTATTGCAGTTTTGTCGGGACATCACCAACCAGCCCGATGCCAGCCCAATGCGCGTCGAGTTTATTAACCCCCGCCCGGCAGATATCGGTCCCTACGAACGCTGGTTTGGCTGCCCGGTAAGTTTTGATCACCAAGAAACCCGAGTGAGCATCTCGCTGAGTCTGCTCAACACTCCGCTGCGCACCGCCGACCCGGCGTTAATCGCCATACTGGAAGAGCAGGCTGGCGCCCTGCTGGACAGCTTGGAGCAACAACACGGCAAAGATTTAGCCCGGCAGGTACAACAGATGTTAGTCGGCCAATTGCGCGAGGGGCCCGCCAGCGCCGCGCGTATCGCCGACGAACTCCACACCTCCGTGCGCCACCTTCACCGCCGCCTGGCCGCCGAGGGCTGCAACTTCCGTCAGCTGCTGCAGCAAACCCGCCAGCAACTGGCGAACGACTACCTCGCCGACCCGCGCTTACAATTGAGTGAAGTCGCCGCCCTGCTGGGCTTTTCAGAACAGAGCGCTTTTAGCCGCGCCTTTAAAAACTGGACCGGTCTCAGCCCGGCGCAATTTCGCCGGCAAGGGCCACAGCGCCTCTAACCAGACCGGCGATAGCTAAACAAAAACGGCGGTAGTGACAAGCCGAGGAAGATGCCGGTAAGACGCAGCAGTAAAATCGTGGCCATTCCCAGTAAAAGAGCCAGACCGCCATCCACGGCCAAGGCCTGCAACAACAGGAAGAGGCCACCACCGGCCAGTGCCGCCGTCGCGTAGATCTCCCGGTGAAAAATCAGCGGAATTTCATTGCAGAGCACATCGCGCAAAATGCCGCCGGCCACGCCGGTCATCAACCCCATCAACAACGCAATATCGGCGCCGTGCCCCAACATTTGGGCTTTCTGAATCCCGGCCAAGGTAAAAAATGCCAAGCCAATAGCGTCGCAGACCTCTAGGCTGCGCAGCGGCAGGTGCCAAAATCGCGCCAGCACAAAGGCCAGCAAAGCCGACCCCAAGCCGACATAGAGGTAGGCCGTATTGGCAACCCAAACCACCGGCTGCGCGCCAAGAATCACATCGCGCAGCGTGCCGCCGCCCAGGCAGGTGATCAGCGCCACCACCATTACACCAAATATATCCAAACGCTTCTGCCCGGCCGTGAGTGCGCCAGACATCGCAAACACCGCTATACCAAAAAAGTCGAGAAAAACAATCATCGATGAAGACACACCCAGCTCCCTAACTCGCTTGCGCCCCGGCGTCAGCGGCGCATGCGACAACGTCAACACGGCACCTCAGCCGCCGGCTGTCGCGGCGGCGTCCCATAAAAAATGCCAGCCCCGCCAACCACGGCCTGGCGGCACCACCATGAATTCCTTGCGACAAACCCACCAAAAATACCCGCGCTAACAAACCGTCGCTGATCGGCGGCGCCTGGATGGCTGTAGCCCTCACAATTTAGAGGCATGTCGGGCGGTGTTTAGCCTTGCCGGGAATGACCTCGCAGATACCGGCAAGGCTAGCCCGGCACCGCCATGCTAACAAGCCCCTTGTTACCGGCACTGAGCCACTATCAAGCCCCGGAGGTTGTGCTAGGGTAAATGGAGCAACTACGGTAATGGCGACCAAGGAGTCATTCATGAACCGCCAAGCATCCTGGCTCTCAGAACTACCTTGTAATGGTAAAATCTACCGCTACTACGACCTGCAAAAACTCGATTGCGGCAGCGTTAGCCAACTGCCCAAGTCGCTGAAAATTCTGTTGGAAAACCAGCTGCGCCACTACGACGGGCTGCGGGTAGACGACAGCATTATCGATGCACTGAGCCGCTGGGCCGACACGGCGGCAGGCGGTGGCGATGTCAACTTTTCGCCAGCGCGAGTGCTCATGCAGGACTTCACCGGCGTGCCGGCCATTGTCGACCTGGCCGCCATGCGCGACGCAGTAGCCCGGCGTGGTGGTGACGTATCGGTAATCAATCCGCAAATACCGGTGGACTTGGTTATAGACCATTCCGTAACGGTCGATCAGTTTGGTTCTGCACTGGCCTTTAAAGAAAATGTCGCTAAAGAAATGGAGCGCAATATCGAGCGCTACCGCTTCCTCAAATGGGGGCAGTCGGCATTCACGAACTTCCGTGTCGTGCCGCCAGGGACGGGCATATGTCACCAAGTCAATCTGGAATATCTCGCGCAGGTCGTCTTCCAAGGGGAAGACGCCGAGGGCCCTCTCGCCTACCCGGATACCGTACTGGGTACTGACAGCCACACGCCAATGGTCAACGGCCTTGGCGTATTGGGTTGGGGGGTTGGCGGCATCGAGGCGGAGGCCGCTCTGCTCGGGCAGCCCTATTCGATGATGCTGCCAGAAGTGGTCGGCGTCGAAATGCGCGGCAGCCTGCAAGAAGGTGTTACCGCCACGGACCTGGTGCTCACCGTGGTAGAAATCCTGCGCCGCGAAGGCGTCGTCGGCAAGTTTGTCGAATTCTACGGCGATGGCCTGGCCGAACTCAGCGTGGCCGACCGCGCCACTATCGCCAATATGGCCCCTGAATACGGCGCCACCTGTGGCTACTTCCCGGTGGACGAGGCCACCCTGGCCTATTTAAAACTGTCCGGCCGTAGCGCCGACACCATTGCCCTTACCGAGGCCTATTGCAAAGTGCAGGGGTTGTGGCGAAACCCCGGCGATCAACCGGTATTCAGTCATGCGCTAAGCCTGGACCTCGACACCGTCGAAGCCAGTGTGGCAGGACCCAGCCGCCCCCAGGACCGGGTTCCCCTGCGCGACCTGAACCATGCCATGTCCCGCTTCATCGCCGACAAAGGCCGCGATGCCAGCGAGCGGGTCGATATTCCCGATATGGGTGAAACGCTTGGCCATGGCGATGTGGTGATTGCGGCGATTACCAGTTGCACAAACACCTCCAATCCCGATGTCATGATCGCCGCTGGCCTTGTCGCACGCAAAGCCCGACAACTCGGCCTGCGGGTAAAACCCTGGGTCAAAACCTCGCTGGCGCCCGGCTCTAAAGTCGTCAGCCAATACTTGGCCGACAGCGGCCTGCAAGAAGACCTCGACTCCCTGGGTTTTGATATTGTCGGCTACGGCTGCACAACCTGTATCGGCAACTCCGGACCACTTCCCGAACCGGTCGCCGAGGCGATCGACAGCCACGGCATGTTGGTATCCGCAGTATTGTCGGGTAATCGCAACTTTGAAGGACGCATTCATCCACAAGTGAAAGCCAGTTGGCTGGCCTCGCCACCACTAGTGGTCGCCTTTGCCCTGGCCGGCACCACGCTGATCGATCTGCAAAACGACGCTATCGCCAAAGACAATCACGGCAACCAGGTGTTTCTCAAAGACCTGTGGCCGAGCACGGCGGACATTCAACAAATCCGTAAAATTGTCAGTGGCAGCATGTACCGAGATGCCTACAGCGACCTGTTTCAGGGTACCGAGGAATGGCAAAAATTATCCGTCGCGGACGGCAACACCTACCAATGGCAAGCCGATTCCAGCTATATCCGGCTACCCAACTTTTTCGACACCGTCAGCGCCCCGCAAGCGTCACTGCAGAGCCTGCGTGGTGCGCGGGTAATCGGCCTGTTTGGCGACAGTATCACCACCGACCATATATCCCCGGCCGGAAAAATTGCCGAACAAAGCCCCGCTGGTCATTACCTACAGAGCCTGGGTATTGCTCCTCGGGATTTTAACTCCTATGGCTCCCGGCGCGGCAACCACGAAGTTATGCTACGCGGCACCTTTGCCAACCCCAACCTGAAAAACTTAATGGTCGACAGAGAAGGTGGCTACACGCTGGCCGCCAACGGCAGCGATATACTGCCAATCTTTAACGCCGCCGAAAAATACCGCGCACACAATACGCCCTTGGTGATTATCGCCGGTAAGCAATACGGCACGGGGTCTAGCCGCGACTGGGCCGCCAAGGGTACCCTGTTGCTAGGTGTGCGCGCCGTCATTGCCGAGAGTTTTGAGCGCATCCATCGCTCCAATCTGATTGGTATGGGGGTACTCCCCATCGAGCTGGATCCAGAAGTCCGCTTACCGATGCTCGATCTCAACGGCTTGGAAGAGGTCGACATCATTCCCTGCGATGACAAGCTCGCCCCCAAACAGACCCTGCGCATTGTCCTGTCGCGCACCGACGGCAGTCGCCACGAAGTACTGGGACGCAGTCGCATCGACACCCAGCAAGAAGCCGAATACTTTAGCCACGGTGGAATCCTGCCATACGTGTTGGCACAACTACAAAAATAGGCGGTTCAGAGCTCAGCAAGTGATTGACCCGCGCGCCGCCAATGGCATACTCAGCATATCGACAGGGAGCCCCACTGAATGAAAGTACATCTGGAACTGGAAATAGAACCCGAAGAACTTCGGCGCCTGATTGGCCTACCGGATATGCAGCCGATTTGGGACTCGGTGCAAAAACGTATTACTGAAGGTGATACGGAAATGGTCCAGCAGATCGCTAAAACGGCCTTCACCGAAGGAATGAAAACGCTGGACGTAACGACTCGACTATTGCGCACGGTCAGCGGCTTTGCCAGTAAACGCGATAGCGAAAAAAGCACAGAAAAAACCGCAGAAAAAACCAAGCCCGCGCGCAAATCACCCACTAAACGCCGCGCCGCCAGCAGCGAAAAAAGCGACGAATAGCCACACTACACCGCCAATACGAGAGCTCGACAATGGTAGCAAACCCAACACGAAGCGGCACCAAGCTGACCGCTTCGGGCAAACGCCTGCATGTTAGAGGCGCCCAGCGCAGTGATATCCCCGGCATTATCGCACTGTCGCAACGCGTATACAGCGGCACCGGTATCGACCCCTATTCCGCCGCCGAGCTCCGCGGCCAACTCAACCACTTCCCGGAAGGCAAATTCGTGGTCACCCTCGACGAGGACATCGTCGGCTACTGCGCAACCTTCCGGGTCAGCGGTGACGTCTGTCTGAAACCCCACAGCTGGGAATCGATCACTGCCAATGGCTATGGCACCCGCCACGATCCCAATGGCGAATGGCTTTACGGCATGGAGGTATGCGTAGACAAAAATGTACGCGGCTACCGCATCGGTCAGCGCCTGTACAACGCTCGCAAAAAGCTCTGCGAATCGCTGCAGCTCAAAGGGATTGTCTTTGTGGGGCGCCTACCCGGCCTGGCCAAACGCATACGCCGTTTTGGCAGCGCCGAGGCCTACCTGGAGGCGGTGGTCAACAAACAGGCCCGCGACCCCGTGCTGTCATTTCAGATTGGCAATGGTTTTGAGGTGCTTGGCGTCGTGGAAAACTACCTGAGCAGCGACCGGGACTCGCTGGGCTATGGCGCCCATCTGCGCTGGCACAACCCCAAAATCGACCGCGACATCAGCCCGTCGCAGCGCAAAAACTACGGCGGCCGTCAACCTGACACCATTCGCGTGGGCACCGTGCAATACATGCAGCGCAAGGTACAGTCGTTTAGCGAATTCATGTCCTTTGTTGAATATTTCGTCGACGTGGTCGCCGACTACAAGGGCGACTTTGTCGTATTCCCGGAGCTGATCACCCTGCAGCTGCTGTCCATTGAAGATCAGGAGCTGAGCCCGGCTGAGTCCATTGAAGCGCTGACCAAATATACCCCGCGCTACCGCGAGGCCATGCAAGACCTGGCGGTTCGCTATAACATCAATATTATCGGCGGCTCCCACCCGACACGCGTCCCCAACGGCCGGGTAGAAAACATTTCCTACGTCTTTCATCGCGACGGCCGTATCGACGAGCAGCCCAAAATCCACCCCACCCCCAACGAAGTGTTTTGGTGGAATATAGAGGGGGGCAGCAGCCTGCACGCCATCGACACGGACTGCGGCCCGATCGGCGTGTTGATTTGCTATGACTCTGAATTTCCCGAATTGGCACGACACTTGGTCAACCAGGGCGCGCAAATACTGTTTGTGCCCTTCTGTACCGACGAGCGCCAAAGCTATATGCGCGTGCGCTATTGTTGTCAGGCGCGCGCAGTTGAAAACCAGATTTACGTGGTGATGTCTGGCAACGTCGGCAACCTGCCCAATGTGTCCAATATGGATATTCAGTACGCACAAAGCTGCATACTTACACCCTGCGACTTCTCCTTCGCCCGAGACGGCATCGCCGCAGATACCACCCCCAATGTGGAAACCGTGGCGATTGCCGACCTGCGCCCGGAAAGCCTGCACGTCGCCCGCAACAGTGGCACAGTACAAAACCTGCGCGACCGCCGCCACGATCTCTACCAAGTTAAATGGCGGGGCCAATAACCTAAGCGAAGCCACCAGGAGAAGACATGACCACCCTGTTCACCATCATTGGGCTGCTGTTCATTTCGCTGTTTGTGCTGTTGCCAATTATTGAGAAATACGCCCCCAAAACCAGCGTAGAACAGCAGCAGCGACTCAGTCGCTGGATACTGCCACTGGTGGCCGTGGGGATTGTGCTGGCACTGATCAAGCACCTCACGTCCTAAGCTGCCACCACTGCCACCTCAGGAATTTCTATCACTATGCCTTCTGTAACTGGCTATGCGCTGCGCCTACTCAATGTCCTTTCCCTAAACCCCCATACCCAGCGGCACCGGGATATCCGTTACGGAGAACACCCCCGCCAACGCATTGATCTCTACCGGGGAAAGGGTCGCCAACCGCTGCCGGTGGTCATGTTCATTCACGGTGGCTACTGGTCAGATGGCGAGCGCGCCGACTACCGTTTTGTCGGCGAAGCCTTAGCCCAGCGCGGCTACCTCGCCGCCATCATCAGTTACCGGCTATACCCCGAAGTCCGCTTTCCGGCATTTATTGACGACGCCGCCACGGCCCTTGCCACCCTGAGACGAATCGCCGCCGACTACGGCGGCGATCCGCAACGTATTTTTATTGGCGGCCACTCAGCCGGTGCCCACAGCGCGGTGATGCTCGCCTTAGACGAGCGCTATTTAGCCGCCGCGGGCGGCAGCCCAACATGGATACGCGGTTTTTTTGGTTTGTCCGGCCCCTACGACTTTTTACCGCCCAAGGAAGACAAAGTAGCGGCCATTTTTGGCCCCAGCCACAATTACCCGCGGGGCAATCCGATTAATTTCGTCGCGCCGTCGCGCCCACCAGCACTATTAGTACACGGCCGCGACGACCGCACCGTAGGCGCGCGCAACAGCCTGCGCCTGGCCGAATCGCTTAGCGCCGCCGGCAGCGACGTAGAGCTGATGATTAGCCCCGGCGGCCACGCAGCACCGCTACTGGCATTTAGCGGGATTAAACGGCAGCGCAGTCAGATCCTCGACACCCTGGATCGCTGGATAGACCAACAACTGGAAGCGGGGCTTGGTTGTGGCCATATCCCCGCAGAAGAAGTCAGCAGCGGCGCTTAATCAGGCAAGCGCCGCCAGGGGGTGTTGCGCCCAGGGCGAGATAAACAGTGCCTCGATTTCTTCATCGGGCACCTCGTCGACACTGCTGTAGCACCAATGCGGATCTTGGTCGCCATCTTTAAAGCGCGCCCGCACACCTTCGGCAAACTCCGGGTCCCGCAGGCGATTTGCCGCCAATATCATCTCCAGGCGAAAAACCTCTGCCAAACCCAAACCTCGGCAACTCTGAAACTGCCTGACAATTAATTTCTGCGCACTGGCGGCGCCGCGCCGCGCACTTTGTAAGGCCGCTGACAGCCAAGGATCATCAGCCGCAGCGCAGCTTAGCGCGTCCAACAACTGCCTTGGACAGTGTGGTTCGCAGTGCTGATCAATCCACTGCCGATGAGACTTCAGCGGTGCGTGGCGCAAGCTAATCCCCTGTTCGACCTCCCAGTCAGTGAGCGCATCAGTAAGCATTTCGTGGTTGCTGGCATCCTCATCGCACCACGGCAGATGCAATAGATTGCGCAGCAAGGTCTGCTTGGCCTCTGACGCCCAACAGTAATCCGCCAAGCCCGCATAAAGCGCATCAGCGGCACCAAGCTCTATACCACTGAGTGCGGCAAACAAACCCGTATGCCCGGGCATCTGCCCCAAATACCAGCCAGCGCCCGCATTGGGCAGCAGACCGATACTGGCCTCGGGGGCCGACAGTCGACTGTTTTCGGTCACGATGCGGTGACTGGCACCGGCCATCAGCCCCAAGCCAGCGCCCATCACCCCGCCGTCAGCCCAGCAAATAATCGGCTTGGGGAAGGTATGAATCAGAAAGGCAGAGATATATTCACAGCAGAGAAAAGCCTCAGCTTCCACCGCAGCCCCACCGGGGTTGGCCAGGGCCGATGCCAACATACGCTGGGCATCCGCGCCGGCGCAAAAGCCCTTGCTACCGGCACCGTCGAGAAATACCGCCACCGCCTCACTGTCTTCTCTGAGCAGCAACAGGCTGTGATACAAGCGCTCAGCCATTTCAGGGCTAATCGCATTGTGCCGCGCCGGGGCATTGAGAGTCAGCTGCGCCAAATACCCGCCAGCGGGCAGCGCGTGTCGTTCCAGGCAAATCGAAAAATCAACGTGCATGTCGGCTTCTCGGCTAGCAACACTGTGATCCCCCAAGTATCCCCCCACAACCCATGTCACTCAAGCCCTACCGCCTCTCCAGAACGGTTAAGGGGCCGACAAAAATCTTTTCACTTCCACAACCCGCATTTTGTGCCATGGCCTCGCCCACAACCGGCAAAAACGGCGCTAACGCCCCGGCATACCTGGAAATTTAATGAAGACATACCAAAACACCAGTGCCGACATTGACCCAACTGTCATTTTTTATTGGTAGTCACGGCCAATTTGTCACCGCAGTGCATTCGTTATGCTCCGTCACCTACTGAATTCCCTGTACTCGGAATTCCTTTGTAAGCGAACAACCACTGCGAGGCAGCCATGACAATTTACAAGGCCCCGGTACGCGATATCGATTTTGTAATCAACGACGTGCTCGACTATCAAGCGCACTACGCCCAGATCCCCGGCGGCGAAGAAGCCAGCCCAGACATGATCGACGCCATTGTCAGCGAGGCGGCAAAGTTTTCTGAAGAAGTATTGGCCCCCCTTAACCAGAGCGGCGACGAACACGGCTGCGTCTGGAAAGACGGTGAAGTCACCACTCCCCCCGGCTTTAAAGAAGCCTATGACCTGTGGGTAGAAGGCGGCTGGCAGGGCCTGTCTCACCCCGCCGAATACGGCGGCCAAGGCCTGCCGATGTCGCTGGGCCTGATCAAGTCCGAGCTGGTCGGCACCGCCAACTGGAGCTGGGGCATGTACCCCGGCTTGAGCTTGGGCGCCATGAATACCCTCTACGTGCACGGCACCGAAGAGCAAAAGGGTCTTTACCTCAGCAAGCTCTGCGAAGCGACTTGGACTGGCACCATGTGTCTGACCGAACCCCATTGCGGCTCTGATCTCGGCCAGATGAAATCCAAGGCCGAGCCTCAGGCTGACGGCAGCTACAAGCTGACCGGCACCAAAATCTTCATCTCTGCCGGCGAACACGACCTGGCCGAAAACATCGTGCACATTGTGCTGGCCCGCACGCCCGGCGCGCCGGAAGGCACCAAAGGCATTTCGCTGTTTATCGTGCCCAAATTCCTGTCTGATGCCGAAGGCAATATCACCGAGCGCAACGGTGTTTCCTGTGGCAGCATTGAAAAGAAAATGGGTATTCACGGCAACGCGACCTGCGTGATCAACTTCGACGACGCCACCGGTTATATGCTGGGCAAGGAAAACGAAGGCCTGGCCGCAATGTTTACCTTTATGAACACCGCCCGCATCGGCACCGCGATTCAAGGTCTGGCGGCCTCCGAGCTGGCCTACCAGAACGCCTGGCCCTACGCCATGGACCGCCACTCAATGCGTTCTTTGTCCGGCACGAAAAACCCTGACAAAGCGGGTGACGCCATCATTCACCACGCCGACGTACGCCGCATGCTGCTCACCGCGCGCGCCTACGCCGAAGGTGGTCGCGCGATGATTTACGACGCCGCAAAGTACTCTGACGTCATGGTGCACGCCGCCACGCAAGAAGAGCGCGACGCCGCCGAAAATGAACTGGGTTTCCTGACGCCAATCCTCAAGGCCTTCTTGACCGAAACCGGCCTGGAGTCGGCCAGCAATGCCATGCAGGTATTCGGCGGCCACGGCTTTATCACTGAGCACGGCATGGAGCAGATCTACCGCGACGCGCGTATCGCCACCATGTACGAGGGCACGACCGGCATTCAGGCCATGGACCTGATCGGCCGTAAAGTTGTACTGGACGGTTTCAAACTCTACGCCGGCTTCAGCAAAAAGCTGTACAAATTTGGCTTCAAAAACCTGCTCACCGGCAAGCGCCGCCGCTACAGCGCCAAGCTGATCGGCTATACGCTCGGCCTGAACTGGAAAACGATTAAAATGGTTGCGCGCGCCTCGCGCAATCGCGACGCGGTCGCCGCCGCGTCCTTCGATTTCCTGATGTACTCGGGCTATCTGTCTATGGCCTACTACTGGGCAATGATGGCCGAAGTCGCCGCCACCAAGCTCGCCGCGGGCGAGGGCGACAGCGACTTCTACCAGGCCAAGCTGGAAACCGCTGAGTTCTACTTCAGCCGTTTGCTGCCCCGCGCCAAGGCCTATGCGGCGACGATGGACAGCAGCACTGAGAGCGTTATGGGCATGGACCCTGTGCGCTTCGCGCTGCGCTAAGCTAGCCATCACTACAAAAAAGGCGCTGCCATCGCTGGCAGCGCCTTTTTTTTCACCCTATCTCGATACTTACTAGCGTTAAACGAAGCCTCGGGGCAAAACTAATAACTGACCTGCGACACCTGTACACGCCAATCACCGGCTTCGTCACAGGGGTTGGCCACTTCCTCAATGGCACCCGGAGCCACTTCGAAAGCCTGTACGCTCAGCGGCCGCACCGCATCTTCACGGGTGTAACTAAACACCCCGCTGACATTGCTATCACAATGATTTTTCACCAGAAAGCGCGTCGATACCTTGTCGCGCATATAATAGGCACAGCTGGAGGATTTAGACACCGAGGTGTGCGTCTCTACTTTCCAGTCGAGACATTGCTCAGGTTCGGCGGCCTGGCACAGCGAAGACAGGCTAAAGCCGGCGAGTAAGGCGCTCATTGCGAAGACTGTTTTCATAAATCCACCCACTGTTATTATCTAAATAGCTGCGCTGACAATCATCCCTGAAGGACTACAGCTGAACTTTTCCTGTTGGGGTAACAATAGCGGAAACACCCCCTCTCATCAGCTGGCATTTTCCCTTACTCAGCTATCGCTAACGACTATATTTAGCCTTCATTCAAGCAGTTATCGGCACTTCCTAGCGGGCGATCACGCCATACAAATTACTCAAAACGTGAACAGATCGACAGCTTCAATCTGTTAAGTTAAGTATCAGCCGTCGCAGCAAACGCATTTTGCCCCCCTCTGGATGCTCTAAGCCGAGCACCGCGAGTCGTTCATCACCCAGCCCGTCGTGTTGCCGTCGTTTAAGCAGTGTCCGACAGCGTTCAACTGGACCCATCGCGTTAATGCGCATCAGTATCGCCGCGGCGGCCAGTTCAGCCTCACTGAAGTCACAGCCCAGAGGATAGCGCGGACACAGCCCGCGCCGCTCGGCATCAGCAATCAAGGCCGCAATTTTCGCCGGCGTATTCCGCCGCTGTGATTCCGGCAACACAAAATCGGCAGCTAGCTTACCCGCCCGCTGCGCCTGACGAATTAAGTCGGGCTGAAAACGGCTATCGGCAATGGCAATCAGCGCTGCCGCCACCTCGGCATCAGACTTACCGCGCAAATCGGCAATCCCGTATTCACTAATCACAATATCGCGTAAATGCCGAGGGATGGTGCAGGCACCATATTGCTGGAGAATATTTGATTGCGGGCCGTCGCGGCCTTCACGGCAAGCACGAATCATCAATATCGAGCGCCCGGTTTGCAACTGATGGGCCATCGCCACAAAATTGTACTGCCCCCCCACCCCGGAAATGACTTGACCATTTTCCAAGGTATCCGAGGCCACCGCGCCATTCAGACTGACATTGAGACCGGTATTGATAAAACGCGCATCGCGGCGCTGGGCGCGAAATAAACGCGGATTGAGGTCTAGCTGATTAATTTTTTCTACGCCGCACATGGCCAAGCGCCGGCGCTCGCCTTCCGGCAAATCGCGCAAGCGCTGATAAAAATCCGCACTGCCCAGGAAAAAACCGCCGTGCAGTACCTTGCCATTGCGCAGCGCGCCGCCCAAGCAATGTTCAGCAATAAACTGCTGACTATCGGGGTTGGCGAGATTGGCCGCACAGCGCTGGCCAGCCGCACTGAAAATATAGCCCTCGTGATAACGGCAGTCCTCGCGAAAAAAACCGTGGTACTGCAGCGTCGCAAAATCCTTGCTGCGCAGCTCGCGCACACCGAGTTCGGCCATCGCCGGCAGGCAATCGGCGGTCAGGGCGTCGGCTCGACAGCGACCGTCGTTCAGCAGTTTTTGCAAGGCCCAGAAATCGTACACCTCGCGGCGCAAAATCCCCGCCTCGAACAAGTGCAGGAAGCCCTCAACAAACATCTCTGTGGCGCCGTACAAGCCCTGCGCAAAGGGGCCGCGCCCGCCCACCGAATCCGACAGCCCGGCATCCGCATTCAGTTCAGCCAGCAACTGGCGGTAGTCCTCATTGCGCTGCTGACGCAGCAACAGCGACTGCACAATCGCATCGCCCATGCTGCCAATGCCCAATTGCAAGGTACCGCCGTCTTTCACCAGACTGCTGGCCAGCAGGCCAATGGCATAGTCAGCGGCGGGTACGGGCTGCAACCGCGGCACCGCGAACAAGCCGTGGCGCTGGCTGTCAGCCGCCAGTAGATAATCAAAATTGGCCTCGTCCACCTCGGCGTCGCCATACATAAAAGGCAAATCCGGATGAACAACACCAATAACCACCAGTGGCCCACCTGCGGCGCGCAGCCGCCTGAGTAATTCGACCGAGGTATCGGGGTTACAGCTCATGCTCAAACGGCCGCGCTCATCGCGCGCCAGCAACTGCATCACCACATTGGCGCCGCGGGCGGCAATATCGCGGGCAGCGTGGCTGTAATTACTGCTGACGTAGTGCTGCTGGGCGCTGGCGTTACCGAGCCGAGCGCCGGCCTTGAAATAAAATTCCCGCAGGCGAATATTATCCGGCAGCTGGCCCTCCCGCTCGGCGGTGGCATACAAGGGTTCACGGTAGTGGGCAAACAGGCGATCAAACACCGGATTAAGCAGGCGTCCGCGCACAGGGTCTGCCTCGCGGGGCCGCTCCAGCGTCAGTGCTGTGAGGATCTCCAGCGACAGTTTGGGCTGCTGACAGGCGCGGCGATAAAACGCGTCGATCAGCGCCACCGGCTTGCCCAAGCCCAAGGGCAGAGCGATACACAGCTGATCGCCCAAGCGCCGGCACACCGCCTCAACGCAGCTCTGCTCATCACTCAGCCACTGCGCCGCGCCCGCCGCATTGCCGCCACTCGTTACGCTCTCTGTCACCCGGCCCGTCCTCTAGACATAAAAAAACTCCCCTGTTGTAGCACCCAGGGGAGTTTCTCGCCAGCGTCTGGACTGACTCAGTGCAGTTTCAGACGCGGCCGCCACAGGCGATTAAAACGCCCGGCAAGTAACAACATCGCGGTGCGCAGCCAGCCGTAAAGCGCAACCTGATGCATGCGATACAGGCTGATATACATCATCCGCGCCAACCAGCCCTCGACAAATACCGAGCCGCCGCGCAGGCTGCCCATCAAACTGCCGACTGCGGTGTAATTGGACAGCGACACCAGGGAGCCGTGGTCGCGGTAGCGGAAATCTTCCAGCGGCTTACCCGCTAACAGGCGCTGCAGGTTTTTGGCGGTATGCTTGGCCATTTGCTGCGCCGACTGGGCCCGCGGTGGAATAAATTTATTGTCGCCCATCGCACAGGCGCAGCAATCGCCGATCACAAAGACATTGGGATCTTCACTCAGCAGCGTTGGTGCTACCACAATCTGATTGATGCGATTGTGCTCAAGGCCCAATTCCGCCAGCATCGGCGGCGCCTTGATACCCGCCGCCCACACCAGAATATCCGCATCGATACGCCGGCCATCGGCGGTGGTAAAGCCCTCGGCATCGGCGCTCTGCACCTTGGTATCCAGATGCACTGCCACGCCCATTTTTTCCAGCTCGGCCTTCACCGTGGCCGCCAGCTCCGGCTTTAACACTGGCAGCAGGCTCGGCCCGGCCTCGATGACATCGACCTGTAAGCGGCTGCGATCGAGCTGCTCGTGACCATAGAGCTTGAGCAGGGCGACCGCGTGATGAATCTCCGCGGCCAGCTCCACACCGGTGGCACCGCCGCCCACGATGGCGATCGACAAGTTTTCCGCGCGGTGGTTAGCGCGCAGACACAGGTCCAAAAAGCGCTCGTGAAAGCGGTCGGCCTGCGCGCGACTGTCGAGAAACAGGCAGTGTTCACGCACCCCCGGCGTATTAAAATCATTGCCCTGACTGCCGATTGCCAACACCAAGTAATCGTAGTCGAGGCTGCGCTGCGGTAGTACTTCCTCGCCTTCGGCATTGCAGTGCGGCGCCAAAATCAGCTTGCGCTGCTCGCGATCGATGCCCTGCATGCGACCCAGCTCAAAGTGATAGTGGTTGCGCCTGGCGTGGGCGCGGTAATCCACCGCATCCAGATCGGCGTCAATGGCTCCGGTTGCGACCTCGTGAAAGCGCGGTTTCCAGATATGGCTGGCACAGGTATCTACCAAGGTAATGTCGGCCTTGCCGGCCCGCCCCAGTTTTTTACCCAAGGCGCTGGCCAGCGGCAGCCCCCCGGCACCTCCTCCCACAATGACAATTTTTTTCGTCATAACACTACTACTCCAAGAGAATAAAAATCGATGGGGTAACGACCGCCCTCGCTAATTGCATCTGCTATGCTCTAGGGGACATAGATACTGGCGATCGAACTGAATGACTGAGCAAGACCCTCCCAAACGGCGCTACTTCAGGGTCCCCTACCCGGAAAAAGCACAACCCCCGTTTCACGCCACCTCTGGCCAGCGCTATGCGGTGTTGGATATCTCGGAAAAAGGCCTAAAAATTAATGCCATCAATGATCCGGCACTACCGGTATCGGCGCGGCTAAGCGGCATCATTGAATTGCACGGCGGCAAGCGCATCAGCGCCGAGGGAGTTGTGTTGCGACAAGACCCCGACGGCGTCGCTGTCGCACTGGATAACAGTCTTGATGTCGGCCAGCTGTTTCGCGAACAGACCTATATCCGCAAACACTACCCGGTGTTCCTACTGCAAAAAACCTCGAAAACACCCCAGCGTTGACTCACTACGGGCCATTGAGAATGACTCGTGTCGCCAACTGAATCTCGCGCAAAAAACTCAACAGAGAAACGATCAAAAACATCATTGCCAACACGAACAGCCCCACCACGGCAAATCCACTGTCCCAATTGCCCACGGCGCTGATAAACAAGGTGGCGATAACCGTACAGACCAACAGGGCGCTCACCGTGCTAAAGCCAATGGCACGATTGACCACCCGAGCCCGGCTAGTCAGCACCAACAGCTCGCTGTGTATGCTCGCCGACTTTTCCTCACCCACCATTTCCAAACGAGCATGTAAATTCCGCGAGCGATCGATAATACGCGCAAGGCGATTGGTTAATACATTGAGGATCGCGCCAATCCCCGCCAACAAAAACACCGGGGCCACTGCCTGCTGAATCGCATGCGTGATCGGCACTACAGATATATCAACAGCCATTGCCGGCAAACGCTCCGAGTTTATCACTAACCAAAATAACTAGCTGCGCAAATATACCGCACCGTCAATACATTCTATATCGAAGGTCTTCAAGGCTTGAGGGGCCCTCCCCATTGCCAGCAACTTGTGGCTCCAGCGGGGCAACTCCGCACCCAAAATGGCGTGCGCCCAGTCAATATTATCGCCACTTAGCAAGTCAAAACTGCTGCCGTGAAAAGGGCAGGTCACGGCGCCATCGCAGATTTTACCGCGCGCCAAGGGCAAGCCCAAGTGCGGACAGCGATTTTCGACAGCGGCAATCTGGCCATTGACTCTAGTCAATAAAAGCTTTTGACCGTCGACTTCACGCTTCAAGAATTCCCCATCTTTAACTTCTTCTAGCGAGGCAATAAAACGCGGTTCCATACTGAAGCTCTCCAGGTGCTAGCTGCTAAATAGGTAGTGCCGTGTTGTTAACTGGCGATTTCATCACAAAACTTGAGTGTACGCCGCTCACCCCCTCAATTCGAGTAATGCGTTCCAGTAACAGCGCCTGGAAGCCATCCATATCTTCAACAATCACCTTAAGCAGATAGTCCGCGTCCTGGCCGGTAATCAAATGGCATTCCAATACCTCCGCGCAGTCGGCCACCCGGCGCTCAAAATTCTCAAAGCGCTCAGGGGTGTGGCGATCCATGCTGATATGGATGAAGGCCATCAGTTTCATGTTTAACTGGCGGGCATTGAGCAAAGCCCGATAGCCCAGTATCAAGCCACTCTCTTCCAGGCGTCGCAGTCGCCGCAAGCAAGGCGATGGCGACAGACCAATACGGTCGGCCAGTTCCTGGTTACTCAGGCGGGCATTCTGCTGCAAGGCAGAAAGTATTGCGCGATCATAGCGATCAATTTGCATAAAACCCTCACAAAGAACACTGCACAGCAATATTATGCCAAATATTACAAAAAATAAGCTATTTTTAATAAATTCCGGCGGAATATCACCCTCACTTCGCAATCGCCTGCCCGGCCTTATTCCCTACACTATCTCCCGTAGCCAAACCCCCGGCAGTTACCGCTGCCAGCAGCGGCCAAAGGCGCGACAACACCCCGTCGCCCCACTGCGCCCTTTCTAGCCCACAAGGCCGGAATGACACAGCGCCCGCTATCCGCGGGCCGATAAACCAACAAACAGAAGATGAGGCCAAGCCTCACGGCAGGAAAAACATGAGCTTTGACCACCGCAAATACCGCGCCACGCCGCGCATCGATCTGCCCAACCGCCAGTGGCCCAATCGCGCGATCGAGCGGGCACCCGACTGGTGTTCCGTCGACCTGCGCGACGGCAATCAAGCATTGGTAGAGCCGATGACGGTGCAGCAAAAGCTGCGCATGTGGGACTTGCTGGTCAAACTCGGTTTCAAAGAAATTGAGGTCGGCTTTCCCTCGGCCTCGCAACCGGACTTCGATTTTGTGCGGGCACTGATCGACGGCGACCGCATTCCCGACGATGTCAGTATTCAAGTCTTAGTCCAAGCCCGTGAAGAATTGATTGCGCGCAGCTTTGAAGCCCTCAAGGGCGCCAAGCGCGCCATCGTTCATGTCTACAACTCCACCAGTCCCGTGCAGCGCGAAAGGGTATTTGGCCTGGACAAAAGCGGCATCACCGCCATTGCCGTGCAGGGCGCGAAATGGGTGCGCGACTACGCCGCGCAGTACCCGCAGACCCAGTGGTCATTCCAGTACTCACCCGAGAGTTTCAGCAGCACCGAGGTCGACTACGCGGTGCAGGTCTGTGATGCGGTGATTCAGCAGTGGCGCGACAGCGGCAATCCTCTGATCATCAACTTGCCCGCCACCGTGGAGTGCGCAAGCCCCAACGTCTTTGCCGACCAGGTGGAATATTTCTGCCGACACAGCCAATACCGCAGCGACTACCGGGTTTCCATTCACACCCACAACGACCGCGGCTGCGGTGTGGCGGCTGCCGAGCTGGCGGTCATGGCCGGCGCCGACCGCATCGAGGGCACCTTGCTGGGCAACGGCGAGCGCACCGGCAATATGGACATTGTCACCATGGCGATGAATCTTTACAGCCAGGGCGTCGACCCGCAGTTGAACCTCTCGGACATGGACGAGATCATCTCCGTGGTCGAGCACTGTACCGACATCGGCCTGCATCCCCGCCACCCCTACGCGGGTGAGCTGGTATTCACCGCCTTTTCCGGCAGTCATCAAGACGCCATCAAAAAGTGCATGGCAAAACAGCGTGATGACCAGCCCTGGCAGGTCGCCTACCTGCCCATCGACCCCGCCGATCTGGGACGCAGCTATGAGGCGGTCATTCGTATCAATAGCCAGTCCGGCAAGGGCGGCGTCGCCTGGGTACTGGAAAACGACTACGGTCTGCAACTGCCGCGCTGGCTGCAAGTCGACGCCAGTCGCAAAGTACAGGCCGAGGCCGAGGCACAATCGGGCGAGCTTAGCAGTGCGCAGATCTGGTCGGTATTTGCCGACAATTATCTGCACGCCGCTCAACAAGCCATGCAAAACTTCTCCCTCAGCCAAGACAATGGCGAGCACGGCGGTCACGACCAGCTGCGCTTACAGCTTGAGCTGGACGGGCAGTGCGTGGAATTACGCGGCGACGGCGACGGCGCCATCAGCGCGCTGGTCAACGCCTGGCGCGACCAGTTTGGCGAGCGCATCGAAGTGCTCGATTACAGCGAGCACGCGCTGAACACCGGCACCGCCGCCGAAGCCATTGCCTATGTCTTGCTGAGCATCAACAAGCAGCGCTACATCGGCGTAGCCAAACACCGCGACGTGGTCGGTGCCTCCCTGCAAGCGGTTATCAACGCCGCTGCCCAGTCACAGCAGGCTTGCGCCCAGCGCCAAGCCAGTTAAACCGGGGCCGGAAAGAGCGTCTCGCGCCACTCCGGCCTGCCACATCCGCCCCCAACTCCTCCGCCAAAGCAGCACCGGCAAGGGCTGCCAATACCTCCCTTCTTGAAGACATTTCGGCGACGATTCAGCCAACAGCGGACTCGACCATCGCGCTTGCCCAATGGTAGCTTAGCTAGCCAGCAAGCAAGCATCGCCAACAGAATAGAACCGAGGACCTCAGCATGCAGCCCAGCGACCCGCTTATTCGCGCCGTTGAAAGCATTAAGCACTTTGATATTACAACCGAGGTCTTGGTGTGCGGCTATGGCGGTGCCGGCGCAGCCGCAGCACTGGAAGCGGCGAGAGCCGGCGCGCAGGTGACCATTCTTGAACGTGCCAGTGCTGGCGGCGGCGCAACCGCAATGTCCAGCTGTGAAATGTATCTGGGCGGCAGTGGCGGTACCGCCCTGCAAAAAGACCTGGGCTTTGAAGACAGCAGTGACAATATGCTGGCCTACCTGCGCGAGGCGCTGGGGGCCTATGGCGACGATGAAAAAATACGCTGCTACACCGAGGGCGCCGCCGAGCATTTCGACTGGGTCGAGTCTCTAGGCGTTCCCTATAAACGCGCCGCCCTATTGGAACGCACCGTGGTGCCGCTCAGCGACGAGTCGTTGTTGTATACCGGCAATGAGAAATCCCACCCCTTTAACCGCGCCGCCACCCCGGTGCCCCGGGGTCACGTGCCCTCTAAAGAGGGCGACGAAGGTGGCAAGATATTTATGCAAGCCATCATGAAGCAGGTCGCCAATGCCGGCGTCAGGGTACTGAACGACTGCCGAGTACTGGCGCTGCTGGCAGACAGCCATGGCGGCATTTGCGGCGTGATCGCCAAACGCGACAATCGCGAGATCGCCATCCGCGCCGAGCGCGCAGTGGTGCTGACCACCGGGGGTTTTGTGATGAACGAGGCGATGACCCGGCAATACCTCCCGGAGATTCACCAGTATGCGGTGCCCTATGGCAATAGCTACGATATGGGCGACGGTATCGCACTGGGCATGGCCGCCGGCGGCCAAGCCATTAATATGGACCAGGCCTTTATGTCCTTCCCGCTCTACCCGCCCGCCTCGCTCACCTATGGCATTCTGCTCAACCAGCGCGGCCAGCGCTATGTCAATGAAGATGCCTACCTGGCCCGCCTCGCTCACTACTCCTATAGCCAGCCCGATCAACGATGCTATTTGCTGGTTCAAGCCGAAGACTATCAGCCCTCTGACTACCTCGAGCGCGCGCCGATTATTGCCAGCGGCAACACGATTGCCGAAGTCGCCAGCGAAGCGCCCTTTCCCGCAGGGGTCTTGGAGCAAACCGTCAGTTATTTCAATCGACATGCCGCCCGCGGCGACGACCCGCTATTCCACAAAACGGCCGAGTGGCTGAAACCGCTGAGTAAGCCGCCCTTCGCCCTGCTGGACTACTCCGCCAGCGAGATGAAAGCGATCATCATGCCCGGCACTCGCGGACCATTGATCTTTACATTGGGGGGATTAAAGACGCGCTGCAGCGGCGAAGTACTCTCGCTTAACAATCAACCCATTGCGGGTCTGTATGCTGCAGGGCGCGTCAGTGCGGGGTTGCCGCGCACAGCCAAGGGCTATGCCAGCGGCATGTCGGTGGGCGACGCCACCTTCTTTGGACGATTGGCCGGGCGCAGCGCTGCGGCGGCGCGCCCGGCCAACTCGACTTAGTAGCGGTAGATTACATCCAGGCCGTAGCTGCGTGGCTCACCCCAGATTACCGCGCGATCGGCGTGCGGCAGGTTATCTACTGCGCTGACCACATAGTCTTCATCCGCCAGGTTTTTACCCCACAGTGCAGCAGTCAGCTGGCCGCCGGCAAGCGGAATGTCGTATACGCCCACACGGCCATTGATCAGCTTGTAGTCGTCCATAAAGACGTTTTTAGCAGACTCTGTACGGGTAGAACCGGCGCGATCATCCATGTAGTTGTAGCTCAGGTTAACACCGACGCGGCCCCAGTTACGCTCCAACACCGTGTAATCCAGCGCGGCGGTATAAGAGTGCTGAGGCGCGGAACTGAACACAAACTCATCAGTAATATCCTCACCCGAATCCGGGTCAGTCGCCTTGGTGATCTCGGCATCCAAGTAGGCGTAGTTGAGCATCAACAGCAACTGGCGAGAGGCCAGGAAGGTCAGGTCCATTTCAAAACCGCTCATCTCCGCCTCACCGGCGTTGACCACTTGCGTGTCGGCGATGGTACCGTCGATCAGGAAGTTCAACTGGATATCAGTATAGTTACTGAAGAACACATCGGCATTCAAACGCAGGCGGCGATCAAGCAGCTCTGACTTCAAACCCAGCTCGACAGAGTTCACCTTCTCTTCGGCAAAACCGGCAGCAAAGCGCGCCGCATCGGGATCGCGAGTGTTGAAGCCACCACTTTTGTAGGCCTCGGTGTATTTGGCGTAGACATTGCTGTCGTCGTTCAATTCCCACTCGGCAATAAACTCAAAGGAGTCATCGGCATACTCGCGGGTATTTTCCGCTGACCAAGACGAGGCCCCCAGCGGCGCAGAAGGCGGCGTAATATTAACCACCTGACCATTGGCATTAAGGGTGGTCACAGTTTCTACCCGGTTTTCCGTCGCACGCTCCTGAGATGCCATCCGCGAATCTTCTGAGTGGCGCGCACCGAAGGTGAGATGCAGGCGCTGATCGAGAAAATCAGGGGTATAGGTGGCGCGGCCGTACATCGCCCAGGCGTCGTTTTCAATTTCGTAGAACTGGCTATTAAAGTTAGTCAGTGTCGTTGTCGACGTGGTTGTGCCGTTATCAATAATAGAAATTGGGCCACTAAACTGGTGGTGCAGCGGTGCATTGTCTTCCGTTGCCGACTCTTCAAAGTAATACAGGCCACCGACATACTCGATGCGAGAGTCCATAAACAAGCCGTTAAACTGCAGCTCGTGCGAGCTCTGCTCCTGACTCAGCACACGCAGTGTACCGGGAATAAACAGCGAACCGTCTTTGCTGCGATAGTCGCCGTTGTCGATCCGGTAACTGTCGCTGCCACTGGCCACCAGGTCTGAATAGCCGCCGTCTTCCAGCTCGCGCTGGGCATAGAGGTAGCTGACACTCAGGTCTTCGTTAATGTCATAAGCCAGTTTGAGCATATGACCGGAAATCTCGGTGTAGGACGCCTTCAGCGGCTGGCTGGTTGCCATGCTGGTGGCACGCTCGCCAGAGTAGTCATAAAACTGCTGGGAATTGGTCGCCAGCTGGGCGTTGATTCCCTCGGCAGGAGTGCTTGGCGCACTATTCACCGTCGGCCGGGTCATCGCCTGATAGGCGTAGTTGACGGTATCCATATCGGCATCGTCATAACTGTAATCCAGGCGCAGGCGGTCAGTGATATCCCAGCGCAAATCCACGCGATAGCCGGAGATGTCGCGGTCGCCAAAGTCTTCACCCGGGCCAGTGTTCTCGATATGACCATCCATTTGTGAGGTCAAGTAGGCCAGCTTCACGGCGGCGGTATCGGTCAGAGGCGCATTGACTGTGGTCTTGCTTTTAAACAGCTCGCGATCTCCCACTGTGAACTGCTGCTCAAGTGCAAAAGCTTCGAGGTCCGGGCGACGACTCACCAGGTTAATGGTGCCGCCGGTGGAGTTGCGACCGTACAAGGTACCCTGCGGCCCACGCAGTACTTCTATGCGCGCAAGATCGGCGACATCCATGGTCAAACCGGTTGAGCGGGCGATATAGGCGCCGTCAAGATAAATCCCCACCGGCGGATCCTGGGTAATCTGGGCGTCGATCAGGCCAATACCGCGAATAAAAATCCGCAGTGTGGCATTGCTAATGGGAAACGGCTCAATGGTCATGCTGGGTACGCTAGAGGCGATATCGCTCAAGCCGCCGATGCCATTTTTCTCCAATTGCTCAGCACCAAAGGCCGTCAGAGAAATGGGGGTATCCTGCAGTGATTCCGCTTTTTTTTGCGCGGTAACAATCACTTCTTCCAAAGCGATATCGGCCCGAGCAACCGACAGCTGGGTGGCCAGTGCCGCCGCGACAGTCAAGTAGGTTGAGGTTTTCATCTTTAGTTTCCTATTCAAGGTATTAGTTTTTCTGGCCTTTAGTGGCACGCAACTCGGCGACACACAGTGCGACGACAATGAAATCAATGGCGGTATGCAGGTAGGCAAACGGCGTTACCTCTATCGTCAGAATGCGAATCAGCGCGCCGCAGCCAAACAGCAGTGGTAAAACCGTCGCCAACCACAGCGACCAACGTCGCCCAGTCAGCAGGCAACCGCCGACCACTAAAAAGAGCATGCCCGCCAGAGAAGACTGGACAAGATTGGGGTCATCGGTGCCGTAAATCAGCAGCTGACTGGGGTGACTGACACCGGAAAACAGCATCATGTAAGCGGCAATTTTCTGTCGCAAGGTCCTACTCCTCTGTATTGTTATGATTGATAAAAATGGGTGATGACCACGCCCGCTCAGCCACCGGGGCCAGGCAGTCGTCACTAAAATCAGTGCGGTAATCGCCAAAGCAAGGCTGGGTGTCGCCCTTGTCGTTACTCGGCAGCGGCTCGCCATTGATCGCCGGCGTCGGCTCCTGCAGCGCGCGGACGTAGTAGATCGTGTCGCGGGTGAACTCCTCATCGCTGAACTCAACCACACAGCCCTGACTGCTGGGCTCGCACTGCAGTGTTTTCCAGGGGTCTTCGATCAGGTCTTCTACCGGCTCGCCGCGATAGCGCTGCGGGCGGATGCGAATCACTTCGATGGCGGTAATGGCGTGACGCTCAGAGCTGGGGTTGTAGCACTCGCCGGCGCAGAGGTAGTCGAGCCGATCGCTGGCCAAGGCATTGCGGCTAGCCGTCGGGCAGCCCGGCAGCTGGACAAAATCGCCGGCCGCCCGCACCTGGAATCGCGGCGCTTCGGCCATCGTTGTTTCACTGCCCATCGGCAGGACGCCCTGCGGAGCGTTAATCAGATCAAACCACAGCAGCATCCGCGGGCCACTGGTGCCGTAGGTCTCGCGGCGCTTAAGCGCCGACCAGATATCATCGCGACGGCGGCTGTCGCTGTGCACGGCAACAATGCCGCCGGGATAGCTAAAGCTGCCCGAGCGGAAGTCGGGAATCCCGGCGCCAATATCCACCGTTTCAGGCTGCTGCGGGTCATCCATCTTGGGCATCGCCAGGCGCGCATAAAACTCTGAACGCAGGCCGGTGGCGAAGGTCATTTTGCGGCGTTCGTACTGCTTGTAACCGGTTCCCGGCCGCGCAGTGTGATCGTCTGTCGAGGCGATAAAGCCGTATTTAAACCGCAGTGGCTTACCGTCTTCACCGCGCTCGTCAAAATTGGATATCGCCATGGCGTACTGGGCCGAGGCCTTGGGGCGCATACTCAACGACGGCTTGAAGCAATCGGTACATTGGCCGCAGCTGCCCCACTCTTCCGGCGCTGCATCGGGAAACACCATATGCGGATAGGGCCCGGCGTTAAGCGCCTTGTTGCGGGCATCCGCCACCCGCGCATTGCACTCGCCCTCACTCAAACCGTCGCAGCGACTGCGCATAATTTCGCCGGCCTGCCAGCAACAGGGGGTAAAGTCATCGCTGGGCGGCGGGCAAACCTTATTGCCGTCGGCATCCAGGGCGAAGTGATCCCAGCTGCGGTATTCCTCGCTGTTGCCGTGGCCCGACATCACTTCCAGCAAACGCTGGCTGGGGTCGTGCTGGGCACTGTTGAGCTGCTTGTCCCAACTGGCGCCATCGGGGGTATAGATCCCCCAGGTGTTGCCATGGGGAATGACAATATTGTCAAAACCCCAGCTGTCGAGTTTTCGGAACAAGTCCTGCGGGGTATCGGCCACCTCATTACAGTAGCCGTCAATCTGTGGACCATCTTTGTCGCGCGGGCAGTCGGCCCTCTCGTCGATGCGTGCCAGCAGCCAGCCGAGGTCGGCATAGCGCCGCCAGTTTAGCGGGTCGACGTACTTGAGCTTGGTCATGTTGCGGGTGTTGTCGAGGTTGCCCACGGTGCTGCCGCGCGGCCGGGCGCTGATCGGCCGACTTGGCAAATCCTCGTCGGCAGTGCCATTGAAAATCACATTTTTGTGCCCCCAGTGGCTGCTGGCTTCGGGGCTGACCTGAGTCCACTCCCAGCCGGCAAACACCACGGTATCGGGGTTTTGCGGATCAATCACCCGTGCATTGCAGTCGCGCACCGTTTGCTTGGTGTTCTGCCAATGCGCTTCGGTCAGGTTCTCGGCGTGATCATTGAAGCTAAAAAAATCCAGGGCCGCGCAGTGGCGGGCAAAATCGCAGGCATCGGCCGGTGGATGAAAACCCTGCTGGGCCATCACCGGCAGCTCCATGGCAAAGGCGTCTATCGAGAACGTGGTATGAACATGCAGATCGCCGAACAAGATCTGCCGGTCACGCGGCGCTGCCGGCGACAGCGCGCGATCCAGCTCGGCGCGACGGGCATCAATAGACTGCACCAGCGCCGGCTCTCGACCGGGGCCGGTAATCTCGCCCATTGGCTGTTCGGAACCGCTGCAAGCCCAAAGTGACAGGGCCGACAAAAGGGTGAGCAGACTTTTTCCTATACGCGCCATAATTTCTGTCCCTAGCTGAAAAACTGCACGGTATCGGCCAACGCCGCACGCTCAGTATGGCAAAGTTGACTGGGGTGATCGGGGTCGGCATAACCAAAGGACAGGCCGAACAGCAGCCGCAAGTCGTCGCCCAAGCCCAGCTCGGCACGCACCATATCGGCGTGAAAACTCAGTGCCGTCTGGGGGCAGCAGCCTATGCCCAAGGCGGTCATCGCCAGCATCACCGATTGGGCATACATGCCCAGATCGGCGGCTTCGCGCACACCAAAGGGTTCTGGCAAAAAGAAAAAAGCGACATGGGGCGCACCGAAAAAATCGAAATTGCGCATAAAGGCCTCGTGGCGACCGGCCTTGTCCTCGCGAGTAACACCCAGTGCCGAATAGAGGGCCGCTGCCGAACGGTGCTGGCGCTCACGATAAACGCCTTGATAGACACCGTCGTAGGGAAAATCCAGGGACATTTCACCGACAGCCATCGCCGCACTGATCTTGCCGGCCAACTCCCGGCAACGCTGTCCCGACACAACCGCCAGCTGCCAGGGCTGGGTATTGCAGTTTGACGGCGCGTGCTGAGCGACACTGAACACCCGCTCCAGCGTAGCCTTGGGCAATTCTTCCGGGAGATAACCGCGCACCGAACGACGCTGACTGAGCAGCGCCAGGCCCTCATTGAATTCCTGGGGCGCAATATTTCTGTGATCGTAATTATTCATAGTAAACCTATTACGCTGAGGCAGCCGACGCGGACAGGAAGACACTGATCAACCACGCCAAGACCTCATACCAAACCTTTTTAATACTCAATAGCCACGCCGGGGTTTCGCGCAGGGCTTTATCCTCGTGGGCCTTCACCAGCACATAGCTGTGAATATCCTTCACGTCCTCTTCGCTGAGCACCTCACCAAAGGCGGGCATGCCCAAGGTACTGAACAAACCGTTGTGAACAATCTCGTTAAACAGCTCGTGACTCGAGGGCTGCAGCCTGCGCAAGTCAGGCAGGGTGCCTCCGCTGATCGCACCGACGCCGTGGCAGTAGGCACAGTTTTCGGCGTACAGCACACCACCGCGCTCGGCGCGCAGCTCATCACCATCGGACAGCGGCGGTGGCGCGGGGATTTCAGCGGGTTCGGGCACGGCAGGCAGAGCTAAACTGGCGCCGAGCTTATAGGTCAGAAAGCGACTGCGGGCGGCACCCGGTGGCGGTTTCACCCCGGACATCAGGCCGAAGGCACCACCGCCCCCCACTGCTATCGTAATATACTGTTCACCGTCGACTTCGAAGCTAATCGGCGCCGCCAAAATGGGAGACTGCGTGTGTGCCTCCCAGAGCAATTCTCCAGTGCCGGCAGCGTAAGCCACGAAGCGCCGATCGCCATTGCCCTGAAAAACCAGGTCGCCGGCCGTCGACAGTACGCCGCCATTCCAAGGAGTCGGCAACTGGACTTCCCAAGCCGCTTTCTGGCGTTTCACGTCCCAGGCCAAGAGGAAGCCCTGCGCAATGCGCCGGGAAATAGCACGGTGCAGTAACTCGTTGCCGGGGGGAGCCTCACTGCGGTCGGTTCCCTGATTGCGCCAGCCGGGCTTGGCAACGAACTTTTCTGGCTCCACGTAGACGAAGGGCGCCTCCATCTTGGGGATGTACATCAGGCCGCGCTCGGGGTTGTAGGCCATGGGCTGCCAGTTGTGCGCACCGCCGCCACCCGGTTTCACCGTGGCCTTGCCATCGGCATAATCCGCGCCCGGCGTTTCCACCGGTCGGCCCGTACTTAAGTCATAGTGTGTGGCCCAGGTGACTTCGGCAAAGGGCTCTGCCGACAGCAACTCGCCGGTCACCCGATCGATGATCATGAAGAAACCGCTTTTCGGCGCCTGCATCAGCACTTTGCGGATCTCGCCCTGCCATTCAATGTCCGCCAGCACCATGTGTTGGGTCGCGGTGTAGTCCCAGCTCTCCGAGGGCACCACCTGGTAGTGCCAGACATACTCGCCGCTATCCGGCCTCACCGCGACAATCGAGCTGAGAAACAGGTTGTCGCCGCCACCGGGGCTGCGCAGCCGGCGGTTCCATGGCGAGCCATTACCGACACCGATATACAGCAGATCCAGCTCCGGGTCGTAGGCCATGTGGTCCCACACCGTGCCGCCGCCACCCAGCTTCCACCACTGGCCGTTCCAGGTCTCCGCCGCCATTGCCATGGCGGCATTTTCAAAGCCCTCTTCAGGGTTGCCGGGCACGGTATAGAAACGCCAGGCCTGCTCGCCGGTCTCACTGTCGTAGGCGGTGATATAGCCGCGCACGCCGTACTCCGCGCCGCCATTGCCGATCACCACCTTGTCTTTAACAATCCGCGGCGCGCCGGTAATGGTGTAGGGCTTGCTTTGATCGACGGTCAGCACTTCCCAGACACGCTGGCCACTGCTGGCATCAATCGCCACCAGACGGCCGTCGAGCGTGCCGACGTAAACCTTGCCGCGCCACACGGCAACACCGCGATTGACCACGTCGCAGCAGGCCTTGCCCGCCATGGTGCGCGGCACTCTGGGGTCGTATTTCCACAGCAGCTCGCCAGTTACGGCATTGAGTGCGTAAACCACACTCCAAGTGCCGCTGACATACATCACCCCGTCCACCACGATCGGTGTCGCTTCCAGGGCCCGGTCAGTATGGTCTTCAAAGTACCAAGCCAAGCCCAAGTCCTGAACGGTTTCCTTGTTGATCTGTCGCAAGGGGCTGTGACGCTGCTCGCCATAGTCGCGGCCGTGCAGCAACCAATTGTGGCGCTCATCACCGGCGGCAACAGCGCGCTGATGGTCAATTTCTGCCGCCAGCGCCACCGGCGCAGCCGCCCAGGCCCACAACATCACTAGCCCAGCAATTCGTAACAGCAACATATCAATGGCTCCCAGCAAATACGACGCGATCCGTTAAGGCGTCGGCAATCATCTCTCGAATACGCTCAGCGCGCTCTGGCAGCATCGCGTGCCCTGCTCCCTCTAGGTGTAACAACTTCACCCGCTGGGGAAACTGCCGCTGCAAACGCTCACCCGCGCCGCTGGCCGCGGCATCGTCTTGCGGCTCAATAACCACGATTGCCGCCTGTCCAGCCGCGCGCCACTGCTCGGCGGGCGTGTTGGCCGTGGCATAGGCCTGCGCCAAAGCAGCCATGGGATACCAGCCCGAGCGCCAGTAATCAGGGGCCTGATTCTGCGGCGAGAAAAATGCGCGATGCAGAGCCGCGTCGCGCTGCGACGCGGTGCCCAAACCAAACACCACGGTACTAATCGCACGGCTAACCGCCGGCGGCGGCGCGCCCTCGCCCGCCGCCAGCAATATCAACTTATGACGTTTTTGTGGGTAACGACTGGCAAACGCGCGGGCAATTCGGTTGCCAAAGGCGTGCCCGATCAGCGTAACCGGCTCGCCGACACCCTCGGCATCTAACACGGCCCGCACATCATCAGCATAGTCGAACAGAGTGGGACGCAAACCAACCAAGCTACTGCCGTCAATACCGCGGGCTTGGATGGCGATACTGCGATAACCGGCATCGTGCAAGGTCGGCAACAGCTCGTTGAAATCGGCCACCGAGCGCGCATAGCTGGCCAGCAGCACCACCGCTTTGCCGCCCTGCGGGCCCGCCGTAAAGTATTCGATCTGTCTGCTGCCGAGCTCAAGCTGATGCGCCTCGCCCGCTGCGGGGCGCGACGGCGAGTCTTTCAGGGCGAGGCTCAATGCGATCACCAGCAGCAGCGCGATGACGGCAACTATCTTCAAGGTTAGGTTTAGCAAGGTCTCTCCGCTCAGGTTAAAGCCCTAAGTGTTTTTATCGTTGCTAAACCATGGTGCAGGATGGCGAAAAATCCCAGCGAAGATGTAGGGGCGCAACATCGCCATTGGCGAACGCTGCGGAGGAATTACGTAACTTGCTGTTTTTATTTACTTATTTTTCTTTCTATACTGGGTTGGCGTAGAGCCGGTTTTTTTCTTGAAGTGGCTGTTAAATACATTCTGGCTATTAAAACCCGAGGCCATCGCCACCTCAGAAATACTCATTTCCTGACAGCTGCGCAGCAGCCCTGAAGCGTACTCAATGCGGAAGTTATTGACGTAATCAAAGAAGCTGGCCTGGCTGCGACTGTTAATCGTCTGGCTCAAATAGTTCGGTCGGGTGCCGACCAAGCGAGCGAGGTCCGCCAGTTTAATACCCGCCTGCAAAAAGGGTTTCTGCTCGGCCATACAGTTTTCCAGACGCCGCCAGATCGCATCGATCTGTTCGTCGCTAAGACCGGAGTTTTGATACTTTGCCGGCGCCGGCGACGACTGCTCGCTAGCCTCGCCCCCGTCAGCGCTTAGCTCTGCGCTGTTGCCCTGACGCACCGGCTCCTTTTGCACAGGCTCGGCTTCACCCGCATCCTGCTCGAAAATCAGTGGCTGCCGCAGGCCACGTAAACCGATGTAGTAAATCAGCATCACGCTGGCGACCACTGAAAACACCGCCCTCGGCATCTCCATAGACAGGTGGTACAGACGGTAGAGGTCGGTGAGCACGGTGAGCACGGCCACAACCAGACACAGCACCACCAAGGTGCGCAACCAATTTAAGTTTATCGATTCCAGTGCCGAAAACTGCTCGCGAATCCGCCGCCGGTAACTGCGCAAGCGGTACAAACTGCGCAGGGAATAACAGGCCAGCGAGACAAATACCGGTATTGACACCACCAACACCCGGCGCTGTACCACTTGCGGCAGATCCCCGAAGCCGTCATAGGCCTGCAGATCCCCCGGCAACAGTGGACCGCCCGGCAACAATAGCAACGCCGCCACCGGCACCGGCAACAAATGCAAGGCGTGGCGCCAACGCAGGCGCCATTGGGGCTCCACCAACAGGCGTACATAGAGGTACAGCAGCGGCCCAATCGCATAGCTGAAATGCAACACCAGATACAGCCCGCGGTAGTGCAGCGCACCCTCGGCCTGGTATTCCAAGGCCAGCACAAACAAGCGCAGGCTGAGCACAGCAATAAAGGCCGCCAGTGCGCGATTTGCCCGGCGGTTACCGTGACCGACGCCCAGCACCGCAAAAATCAAGATCGCACCTTGCGCAGCGCCCATTAACGCCAACGTGGATAGACTGAACATTCCCCCTCCTCAGTCCGCCGCTGCCAGCTGCTGACGCAGGCCGCTAATCAACAACGGCAGCCCCATGCTAATCGGCTCGTCGCTCACCACGGCCTCAAGTGCCGGGGCAATTGCCAAGCGCTGGCGATCGGCATTTTGCAGATACGAGCGTGTAATCGGCGACAGCTCGCTGACCACCGCCTTGCGACGCCCCTCGCGGCCGACCTCTGCCTGCAGCGAGGCGCGCATACACACCGCTCCCACCACCAACTGGATCATCGCCATATACGCGCGCACAGAGACCTCGGCACCGAAACCGGCGGCACCCAACTTGTTAACAAAACTATCTGTTACAGCAATGGCGTTGCCGCCAAGGCGCAGTGACCCCAGAATCGGCACCCAGCTCATATCCGCGCTGAGCGCGTTGTACATATTTATCGCTAGTTTTTCCAACCATTGGTCCCAATCCAGCTGGGTATCGGGCAGCACATCGGCGCGGGCAATAAATTCTTCAAAGGCCGCGGCCAACAATTCATCTTTATTAGTAAAGTGCTTATACATCGCCATGGCGGATACGCCAAGCTGACTGGCAACCCGGCGCATTGATAGACGCTCAACCCCCACCTCGGCAATCACAGCCAGGGCAGCATCGACAAAACTGCTGCGATTCAGCGCGCGGCTCATGGATATACTCCTAGGTGAATGAAGGGCGTCATTTAACCAAGGTTTACAGTGTAAACGCAATGTGATTACAATGCGTCAGCTTAGATGACGAGGAGATACGCATGATCGATCTAGCGCAGTGTGTGAGCCGCGATGGCTCGCAGGTCTACCGCCGCGTATTCCGCGACCAAGCCGTTTACGAGTTGGAGCGCGAATACATCTTTGGCCGCAACTGGCTCTACTTATGCCACGAATCGCAACTTGCGAATCCCGGTGACTATGTGCGCGCCTATATGTGCGACACCCCCATCATCGTCAGCCGCGGCGACGACGGCAACATTCACGCCATGGTCAACAGCTGCAGCCATCGCGGACTGCCGGTGTGCCGTAGCGACAGCGGCAATGCCAAGCGCTTTGTCTGCCCCTACCACAACTGGTCCTACCGCAGCGACGGCAGTTTGGCAGCCATCCCCCAGGACAGAAAGCTGGGTAGCGAGTCCTGTAAATCGGCGCTGGGCCTTAAAAAAGTCCCCCGTGTGGCCAGCTATGAGGGACTGATCTTCGGCTGCTTCGACGAGCGCGTGGAAAGCCTGGACGACTACCTGGGCGATATGAAGTTCTATCTCGACAGCCTGTTCAGACGCTTTGATGCTGGCATAGAAGTCGTCGGTCAGCCGCTCAAGTGGTCACTGTCAGCCAATTGGAAATTGCCCGTAGAAAACCAGCTGGGCGACGTCGCCCACGGCCCGTTTTTACACAACTCCCTGCTCGGCGGCACCGACTCAGTTAAGGAAATCGACGACTATGGCCTGAACTGCGTCCCCCGCCCCGGCCATGGCGCCGCAGTGCGACTGATGCCCGAAGGCAGC
>NZ_JBFIGO010000026.1:0-31504 GCF_041602295.1 Spongiibacter sp.
CAGCGGCTTTACCAAGCTGGTGTTCAAACTGCTGGGCTTTAAGCTCGGGGTGAACATCGGCCCGCCCTGGCTGAAGCGGGTCAGCCCCCGCGGCGGCTCGATGAAGGGCGATTTCGAACAGCTGCTGGCACTGGACTTTGACGCGTTGGTGGCGGCCCACGGCGAGCTGCTGGCCGCCGATGCCCGGCAGCGTCTGCGCGCCGAGGTCGACAAGGTGTTTGCCTAGGCCGCAGGCCTGCGCGAATGGCCGCCGGCTTGGCCGTGGGTGAGTACCCACTTAGTCGGTAGCCACAGCCCGGTGCGCACAGCCTCCGCCGGGGCGCGGGTGGTGATCGGCGGCAGCGCCAAGCCGCAATATGGCACTTGGCATCGCGCTTCCACCACGCTGGGCTATAGTGGTGTAGGCCGTTGAATTTATCTGGTGATATCCGTGATCGTAAACCGCATACGCTGCCTGCTCGGCGGGCTGCTATTTTTGTCTGTGCCGCTATCGGCGGCGGAGCCACCGAATATCGTGTTGATAGTGGGCGACGACGTCGGCTTTAGCGACCTGGGCAGTTACGGCGGCGAGATTAAAACCCCGCATCTGGATGCGCTGGCGGCCACCGGGGTGCGCTTCGCCAACTTCCATGTCACCGCCTCGTGTTCGCCCACGCGCTCGATGCTGATGACCGGTGTCGACAACCATCTTAATGGCCTGGGCAATATGGCGATCACCATGCCCTTTGAGCACGCCGGCCAGCCCGGCTACGAAGGCGTGTTGAACGATCGCGTGGTCACCGTGGCGGAAATGCTGCGCGCCAATGGCTACCACACCTATCAGCTGGGCAAGTGGCATTTGGGCAATGCCCCGGACAAGCGGCCCTATCATCGGGGCTTTGAACGCAGCATCGCGCTGGGCGACACCGGGGCCGACAACTGGGAGCAGCGGCCGTATCTGCCCACCTACGACAAGGCCCACTGGTATGCCGACGGCAAGGAGCACCAGCTGCCCGACGATTTTTATTCGTCGCAGTATTTTGTCGACAAGGCCATCGAATTTATCGACGCGCAGCGCGCCGACGGCAAACCCTTCTTTAGCTATATCGGTTTTCAGGCGGTGCATATTCCCCTGCAAGCGCCCAAACACTTTGTCGACAAATACCGCGAGATCTATCGCGATGGCTGGTCGCCGATTCAACAGCGGCGGCTTGAACGCGCCATCGCCCTAGGCTTGCTACCGCTGGGCACCGAGCTGACACCGATGTCGACCACCGAAGACTGGCAGGCCCTGTCAGCGAAGGAGCGGGCCTATTACGCGCGGCGTATGGCGGTGTATGCCGGCATGCTGGACGCGATGGATTTTCATCTCGGCCGGCTGATCAGTTATTTAAGAACCGTGGGCGAATACGACAATACGGTATTTATTTTTCTGTCTGACAATGGCCCGGAGCCGTCGGACCCGCTGCAGGTGATCGCGGTGTCGCCGTGGATCAAATACCATTACTCCACCGCCATTGACGATCTGGGTGCCAAGGGCAGTTATACCGCCATCGGGCCGAGCTGGGCCAATGCCGCGGCCACGCCGGGCAATTTTTACAAGTTTTATGCCGGCGAGGGTGGGGTGCGGGTGCCGCTGATTATTTCCGGGCCGGGGCTGTCGCGGCAGAATGCGGTGGAGCACAGCTTTGCCCATATTAAAGATATTGTGCCGACGATACTGGCGCTGTCGGGCACGCCCGATCACGGCGGCAGTTTCCAGCAGCGCGAGGTGCTGCCGATTACCGGCGCCAGCCTGTTGCCGGTACTGCAGGGCCGTGCCGCCTATAGCCACCCCCCCGACAAGCCGATTGGCTACGAGCTGTCGGGCAATGCGGCGCTGTACAAAGGTGACTACAAGCTGCTGCGCAACCTGCCGCCCCTGGGTGACGGGCAGTGGCGGCTCTACAATATTGTTGCCGACCCCGGCGAGTCGCAGGACTTGGCGGCCGCGATGCCCGAGCGCTATGAGCAGATGCTCAGCGACTACCAGGCCTATGCCGAGGCCCACGGCGTGCAGGCCATGCCCGCGGGCTATGACTACGTTCGGCAGGTAATGCTGTATACCGCCAAGCAAGTTTTTGAACGCAATGCGACTCGGCTGAACGCCTTGCTGGCGGTGTTGATTTTGCTAATGGTTTGGTTGCTGCTGCGCCTGCGTCGCCGGCGCATTGCCGGCGAGTGGTTTAAGGAGGAATAGCGCGGCGTTTTGAGTCTGCGGCGGCAGTCGTGGTCATGCAGATGTGCTAGGGTTTGAACGCCGCATTGGCGGTAGATATTTCCGCCCGGTGACGATTAAAAAGTATGGAGAGGGAGTCCGCGTGAGCGACGCATTGGTGCAAATTTCTGACAATTTCTGGAATATTCGCGGCGAATTCAAAATAGGCGGTGTGTTGAACATTGGCACCCACGCCTCGCTGGTGCGACGCGCCAACGGCAAATTTATACTGCTCGATGCCTATACCCTGGACGGCGAGGTGAAGGCTCAGGTCGATGCCCTGACCGGTGGTGGCGGCGATATTGAGGCGATGATCAATTTGCATCCCTTTCACACCGTGCATGTTGCGCGCGCCCACGCCCAGTATCCCAAGGCCAAGCTCTACGGCACCCAGCGCCATATTGCGAAGTTTCCCGAGCTGCCGTGGCGCCCCGAGCGCAGCGAGTCGGTGGACTGCGCGGCGCTGTTTGCCGAGGAGCTGTCGTTTTCGGTGCCGGCCGGTGTCGACTTTATTCCCAGTAATGAGCACCTGCATTTTTCCTCGGTGCTGGCCTATCACCGCGACTCCAAAACCCTGCACTGCGACGACACCTTAATGTATTTGCCGCTGCCGGGGTTGCTCGGCAAGTTGCGCAAAGCCCGGCTCAGTTTTCACCCCACACTGGCGAAAACCCTAGAGAAACGCGCCGGCGCGGCGGCGGATTTTCGCACCTGGGCCAAGCATGTGGTGCGGCAGTGGGGCGACGCGGAAAATCTCTGTGCGGCGCACTCCGCCAGCTTGCTGGCCGTTGATAATGACGGCGCGTCGATTGCCGAGCGCATCGAGTCGGCGCTGGCGCGGGTGGAAAAAGTGCTGGATGCTCATGAGAAAAAGTACGGCTGATTTTCAGTGTTAGTAGATTATCTGGTCGCCATGTTTCAGCTCGCCCAGAGCGGCGAACGCCAGGGCGTCGTGTTTTTTATTTGCCTTTACGCGCTGCTGAGCTGCGGCTATTCCTTTGTCTATCAGTCGCGTATTGCCCGCTGGCCTATGGTGTGGGGCGAGCTGCAGGACGCCGCCATTCGGTTACTGGGCGCGCCGGAGAATGTGATCAGCGAGCGCGATTACCGCGCCGAGCTGCGCTATCGCTATGTGGTGGCCGGGCAAGCATATATCGGTCGGCGACTGTCGCCCTGGCTGCTGGTGGCCTCGCACAATGCGCGGGGTGTGCTGCGCAGGCAGTTGCGCGGCGTGCAGCGCGACACCGATGGTCGCGTGGCGGTATTTTATCAGCCCGGCGCGCCGGCAAAAAGCTATCTGCTCAAGCCGGGGCGGCTGGGCCGTGGCCTTACTTTGGCGCTGGCCGTGGTGCCGGCACTGCTGTACTGGCAGCACTACCACGGCTAGCGCCGGGGCGGCTATTTAGGGCGGTACAAGCCCTTGCCGTTGATTTTGGGCAGGTCGTAGGCGGCGACCATGCCGGGCTCCTGCTCCACTACCGCCGGAATGGCATTGACGATGGCAGTGGCGGTTTGAATCACCCCGGCTACCGCGTGGTCGCCGTGCTGGTCCTCCATATCCATGCTGATGGTCATTTTCGGTTCACCCTCAATAATCACCTTATAGCCCTTGCCCTTGGGCCAGTCGGGCGCAATGTCGTCGGTGATGCGGGTGATGTGTTCGAGCACGATGGCGTCGCGGCCGTCGATCTGGGCGCGCACTTCAAAGCGCATGGCGCCGGTGGTGCCCTTTTTGAACAGGTCCATGGCGTTTTCGACATCGCGTTCCAGCGGCAGGCGCTCGTGGACTTCGTAGACGCGCTCCACTTCTAGCCCCAATGCAGCGGCCACCGAGCGCACCGATCCGCCCCAGCCCAGCGACAGCATGCCGGGGGCAAACAGTACGCAGTCGTGGTCGACCGGATAGCCGAAACCCATCACTTCGCGAATGGTGTTTTCCTGTTCGTAGGTGGCGTAGTTAATAATTTCCTGCATGCGAATGCTCGACCAGTGTTCACTCAGGCCGGTGAACACCAGCGGCATGGTGTCGTTGGCAAAGCCGGGGTCGATGCCATTGTTAAAGCAGCTGGCTTCGCCCAGCTCGCAGGCCTCTTTGATCGGCTCGGCGATAAAGGCCACATCGGGGTTGTCGGGGTATTGCAGCATAAACAGCGAAGAGGCCACCACATTGATACCGCGGCGCAGGCAGCGAGCTTGGTCCTTGGCGGCCTCCATCATGCGGGTTTCGGAGTGGGCGGTGTACACCACGCAGTCGGGCGCCAGATCGAGCACCGCATCGATGTCGCAGGAGGCCATCACACCACAGGGTGTGTCCAGCCCGGCGAGGGTGGCGGCGTCGGCGCCGGACTTGGCCTGGCTGCTGACGATATGGCCGACCAGCTCCAGCTCTGGGTGATTGAGTACGGCGCGAATGGCGTATTTGCCGACATTGCCGGTACCCCAGGTGACGACTTTCAAAGACATGTTTTTCCCCTGCTCATTATTATTGATGGCGGCCTGCGCGGCGCGGCAGCCCGGTGTTCGAAGCCCATGCTAACAAGGTGGCCGGGCGCTGGCAGCCGCGCTGGTATGACATAGAAAACCGCAAGGGGCCGTGGGCCGCTGCGCCGGGTGAGAAGTGGCTGCTGGTTTAGCAATTTAGCATGTGGCGCTTAGGGAGCGGGCTGTGGCCGGCGGCGAATAAACCGCTCCGGGTTCAGCTGGGCTTGTGCGTTTTGCCCGGATTTTTTTAGTGGCAGCGTCGATTTCTGCTGCGTTATCAGAAAAAATGACGGCTGGGGTTCGCCGCGCTGTCAGCGCAATAGGGGTTGTGAGTCACAGGGAATTTTAATGGCAAAGCAAGCATTGCTCACTAGAGACTGGCTGTATGAAGAGTGCGCCAAGCTGGACAGTCATACCACGCTGGAGGCGTACTTTGATCAGCTGCAAAAGGTAATCGACAAACTGGGCTTTTATCAGTACCTCTATACGGCGCTGCCGAGCTTTTACGAGCCGCACTCTGGTGCATCACCTGTTATGCACACCACCTACTGTCAGGAGTGGATGCAGTATTACGTCGATAAAAACTATGAGAAGCACGACAGTATCTTGCGTCACTGCCTTTCGGGTAGCGAGTCGATCTACTACATGCATCAAGCCCACCGGCAACGCGATCTGCAAGCAGGGGAGCGGCAGGTCATTCTGGATGCGGCACAGGCGGGCATCGACAGTGGCATCGCGCTGCCCATGTACAACACCTTTGGCGGAGCCGGCCTGCTGACCCTCACCGCTCGCGGCGGTGAGCGGGAATTTTCGAAGTTATTTAACAGCTGCCGGGACAGCCTGGAAATATTTGCCAGAAGCTTTAATGAATCAATATTGCGTCATTTCAGTAGCCAATTTTGCCCCGCAGACGTTCCGCAATTGACGGCGCGAGAGCGCGAAGTACTTATGTGGTTAGCATCGGGAATGACCTATGACGAGATTGCCGACAAGCTCGCCATTGGTGTGAGCACCACCCGCAAGCATGTGGCCAATGTGATCCGTAAATTCAAGGCTCGCAACAGCACTCATGCCTGTGCGTTGGCGGCGAAATGGGGGTTGTTGTATTAGTTTTTTTGGCCGAGCAATGGGTTGAACATCCCATGTTTGGCAATCCACCGCTGAATTAGACTGCGCGCATGGTGATTTGTCTAACGGTGGAGCAATGAAGAAGTGTCTTGGTGTTTTTGTGAGCCTGCTGCTGTTGAGTGCCTGCGGAGGTGGCGGCGGGGGCGGTAACGGCGGCGAGACGAAGGCCGAGGCCTATCGTATAGGCGGTATTGTTTCCGGCTTGTACGGCGATGCCGAAGTCCTTATAGATGGCCGAGAGTCCCGCGGCAATGGGCTGTTTATCTATCGCGACGATGCCCGCCCGGGTGATTATTTTTCCATCGATGTGACGGCGCCAGAGGGCTATCGCTGCCGGCTTGATCACGGCAGCGGCACGGTTGCCGAGTCGGACTGGTTGCGCACGGTCATTAACTGCCAGCTGTGGCGGGCCCAGCCGATGCAGCGGCTGGGCAGCGCTAATCAGCAGCTGACGGCGCCGGTGTTTGCCCTGAACGCGGCGGGCGACGGCCTGGCCTTGTGGCCAGTGAGCAGGCAGACCCTGGCATCCAGCAAGTTCGACCGGCAATTTGGTTGGCAGCCGCAGGCAAATATTGAGGGGCCCACTGGCGGCAGTATTTACGACGTGCATCTCGGCAGTGATAGTCAGGGCAACAGTCTGGCGGTGTGGTTGCTGCGCAGCGCAGACAGTTTTGATGTCGCCTTGTATGCCGCGCAGTTTGCGCCCGACAGTGGCTGGGCGCAGCCGGTAAAAGTGGCGGATATTGCTAATCGGCGCATGTCTCAACTGAGCTTGGATCTGGCCGTTGGCCAAGATGGCAGCGCAGTCGTTGCCTGGCTTAGCGACGAGGCGGTAAAGGCCGTCGCCTTTTCCTTTGCCCAGGGCTGGGGCGAGGTGGTTCAGGCCAGTTATACGCCGATCAATACCTCGGACTGGCAGGCCCCGCTGCATTTGAATACCGTGATTGATGGTGCCGGCAATGCCATGGTGGTCTGGGAGGCGACGGTTTACCGCGAGGGAACGCGCTATAGCAACATGTATTGGAAGCGGCACCTGTCTGCTTCGGGCTGGGAGCAGAGCAGGGAGGTCGCCGGTTTTAATGATCCCTGGGATCACGGCGAGAACCTGACTCACTTTGATGTGGTGATGAATGCCAACGGCGACGCCGTGATGGCATGGGCTCCCAGTTATACCAGTCGCGCCGAACTGTACAGCCGCAGCTACAGTCATGCCGGCGGCTGGGCCGCGAGTAATACGCGGCATCGCTTTGCCGACAGCGTGGCTGAGATCAGCGGAATGAAGGTCGCCATCAATAGCGAAATGGTGGCGCTGGCATGGCTCGATAACGCCTGTTGCGAACAGCGTCTATTGGCCAATACCAAGCCTTTGGGCGGCGAGTGGTCGGCGCCCAGTGAGCTGTTCAGTAGCGCCAGTGAGATAGCGCTTCGCGACCTCTACAGTGAGGCCGGCGGGCGGGCCACGGTATTGTTTAGCGAGGCGGTGGATGGCCAGTTGCGCCGTCCCTATGCCTCGACGTATTCGGCTCGGCAGTCCTGGGGGGAGGTCTTTTTGCTGGATACGCCAAACAGCGCGGCGACGGCGGTGGACGCTTTAACGGCGGACTCTGACGAGGGCGGTGAGCTGCATATTTTTAGTGTGCTAGGCGATGAGCTGTGGCATCAGCGCATTGGCTATGCGCAGCCTGACGGTGAAGCGCCGGCTGACGATGATAGGCCCGAGCGGGTGAATATTGTTGGAAGCTGGGCCTATCAACTTTCCTATTCTAGTTGTCCGGGGCTGTCTGAGCAGGGCACTGCGCAGTGGTCTTATCACGCAGATGGATACGGCTTGGTGGTGGAAACCGATAAGGCGGTCGATCCCTTTAATTGTGTGTTCGCCGATGCCAGGCTTGTCGATGACGGCGGTGAGCACTATCAGGCGGGGTCGCCTATCTCGGCGCCGGAGTTTCGCGCCGGTCTGAATGATTTCTCTGCGGTGTACCACTGGCAGCGGGTGATCTTTGCTAGCGACAACATGATTAACGTCGATGGCCTGCTCAACGATGACAGTACTGTCGAGGCGACCATTGTGTTTAGCCGCTGAGGGCTCTTAGGTGCGGGCTAGTAGAGCTTTTTCGCGGCAATTGCATTGCTAAGCGCACTGCTGGCCGCGCTGGCGTCGCGGCCGGTGTCGGCCGGGCTAGTCAGCGGGCCGCACTATCGCTTTCTTTCAATTCTCTTTCCAGCTGCTGGGCCACGTCTTGCGGCGAGCCGGTGTGCCGGGCCAGCAGGCGGTAGGCCATGGGCACCACGAACAGGGTGAACAGGGTGGCGGCGCTGACCCCCGCCACCACCACCACGCCGATCACGTAGCGGCTTTCACTGCCGGCGCCGCTGGCTAACAACAGCGGTATGGCGCCCATAATGGTGGTGATGGCGGTCATCACAATTGGCCGCAGGCGCTGCTGGGCAGCCTTGCTAATGGCCTCTTCAAAGGCCAGGCCACGGTCGCGCAGCTGGTTGGTAAATTCCACTAGCAAAATGCCGTTTTTGGCGGCCAGCCCGACCAGCATGATCAGCGCGACCTGGCTGTAGATGTTCAGGCTTTGGCCGGTTAAGTAGAGCCCCAGTAGCGCCCCGGCCATGGCCAGCGGCACGGTGAGCAGAATCACCAGCGGGTGAATAAAACTTTCAAACTGCGCTGCCAGCACCAGGTAGACCACCAGCAGGGCCAGTATGAAGGTGAAGTAGACCGCGCTGCCCGAGTCTTTGTAGTCCAGTGATTCGCCCTTGTAGTCGATGACCGCATCCGGGGCGATCTGTCGGGTAATGCCTTCGAGATAGCTGAGCGCCTCGCCCAGTGAATAGCCGTCGGCGAGGTTGGCGTCCAGGGTAATGGCGCGCAGGCGGTTGTAGCGGCGCAATACTGCGGCGTCGCCGCGCTCTTCAATGCTTACCAGATTGGCCAGCGGTATCAGTTGGCCGCTGGTGTCTGAGCGCACGTAGATATTGCCGAGGTCGCTGGGGGTGTTTTGCATGCCGGGCTCGCCTTCGAGCACCACATTGTACTCCTCGCCGTTAAGCATGAAGGTGGTCACCCGCCGCGAGCCCAGCAGGGTTTCCAGGCTGCGGTTGATCTGCTGGGTGCTGACGCCGAGGTCGGCGGCGCGGTCGCGCAGCACGGTGACTTGCAGCTGGGGTTTGGTTTCGCGGTAGTCGCTGTCCAGGCCGAGCAGCTTGGGGTTGTTGCGCGCCTCACTGAGGATGGCGTCGCGCCAGGCGGCAAGCTGTTGGTAGTCGCCGCCGCCAATGACAAATTCCACCGGCTTGCTAAAGCCGCCGCCCAGTGCCTGCGGCATGATGGGGAAGGCGCTGAGGGCGGTGAAGCCTTTCAGCCGTTGGCGGATGTCGGCGACGATGGCGGTGTTGGGGCGCCGCGTTTCCCAGGGCGCCAGCACCATAATGGCAAAGGCTTCGTTGTAGCTTTCGGCGCCGCCGCGACCGGCCGGCGCGCGCACCAGAAAGCGGTCGACTTCGCCGCTGTCGACCAGTGGCATCAGCCGCTGTTCGATGTCCTCGAGATGCTTGCTGACAAAGTCGAAGGACGAACCCTCAGGGCCGCGAATCATCATAAACACCACGCCGCGGTCTTCCTTGGGGGCGAACTCGGCGGGGACTTGTTGTACCAGCACGACGCAGCTCAGGATGGCCAGTGCCAGCACCGAGGCGGAGATCAGCGGCCGCCGCAGGCTGGCGTCCAGGGCGCGGCGGTAGCGGTCTTCCATGCGGTGCAACAGACTTTCCACAAAGCCGGCCAGACGGCCGTGCATGGCGTCGCGGTTGAGCAGTTTGGCGCAGATCACCGGCGACAGGGTGAGGGCGACGAGGCTGGAGAACACTACCGCCACCGCCATGGCTACGGCAAACTCGCCAAACAGCCGGCCGACATCGCCCTGCAGCATGGTGATGGGCACGAAGACGGCGACTAACACCGCGGTGGTGGCGACGACCGCAAAGCCTACCTGGCGGCTGCCGCGAAAGGCGGCGACCAGCGGCGATTCGCCCGCCAACAGGCGGCGGTGGATGTTTTCTAACACCACAATGCTGTCGTCGACCACCAGGCCGATGGCCAGTACCAGTGCTAGCAGGGTGAGCAGGTTGATGGTATAGCCCAGTGCATAGAGCACAGTGAAGGTGGCGATCAGCGACACCGGCACGGTCACGGCGGGCACCAGCATGGCGCGGAAGTCGCCGAGGAAAAGAAATATCACTAACACCACCAGACTGGCGGCGATAAACAGTGTGGTATAGACCTCGTCGATGGCGCTGTCGATAAATACCGAGCTGTCGTAGCTGTCGTGCAATTCGGTGCCGGCGGGCAGGGTGCTGCGCAGCGCCGCCACTTCGCGGTGGGCGGCCTTGGCGACTTCCAGGGTGTTGGCGGTGCTCTGCTTGACGATGCCCACGCCGACCTGGGGAATGCCGTTGCCGCGAAACAGGGTGCGGTATTCCTCGGCGTCCAGGGTAATGCGCGCCACTTCGCCAAGGCGCAGAATATTGCCGCTGCTGTCGCGGCGCAGCACCAGCTCGGCGAAGTCGTCGCTGCTCAGAAACTGGCGCTTAATTTTGATCACAAAGTCGCGGTCGCGGGTTTTCAGTGTGCCGGCGGGCAGTTCGACATTCTCGCGGCGCAGCGCCGACTCGATGTCGTCAACACTGAGGTTGCGCGCCGCCAGTGCCTCGTGGTCCAGCCAGATGCGCATGGCGTATTCGGGGCCGCCGCTGACTTGAATGCGCGCCACGCCGTCGAGCACCGACAGACGGTCGACCAGATAGCGCTGGGCGTAGTCGGCCAGCTGAAGGGTGTTCATCTTGGTGGAGGTGAGGTTAAACCACATGATCACCCGCTGGTCGGAGTCGGCCTTTTGCACCTCGGGGGCGTCGGCCTCGTCGGGCAGGTTGTTGCGCACCCCGGCGACGCGGTCGCGCACGTCGTTGGCAGCGGCGTCGATATCGCGGGACAGGTCGAATTCGATGCTGATGGTCGAGAAGCCGTCCTGGCTGGTGGAGGACACGGTTTTAATGCCCTCGATGCCGGCGATGCGCTCTTCGATAATCTGGGTAATTTTTGACTCGACCACCTCGGCGGAGGCGCCGGTGTAGTTGGTGCGAACGGACACAATAGGCGGGTCGACGTCGGGGTATTCGCGCAGCGCCAGGCGCTCGAAGGACAGCAGACCAAAGGCCAGCAGTAACAGGCTGATGACGGTGGCAAACACCGGGCGCTTGACGGCGGTATCGGACAGCAGCATGGCCTAGGACTCCTGCACGGCGACCGGGCTGCCGGGGCGCAGCATTAAAAAGCCCTCGCTGATCAGCGTGTCGCCGGGGCTGAGGCCGCTGAGCACTTCTACGCTGTCGGCCTGGCGAATGCCGAGCTTAACCTCGCGGCGCTCGGCCTGCTGATCGGCATTGAGCAGCCAGACATAGTGGCGCTGCTCGCTGCTCTGCAGGGCCGAGGCCGGCACCAGAATGCTCTGGCGCTGGTCTTTGAGCAGCGACACTCGCATCAGCATGCCGGGCTTTAATTCACCGTCGGGGTTGTCGATGTGGGCGCGCAACCTCACGCTGCGCGAGATCGGGTCGATGCGCGGATTGATGGCGGTGACGGTGCCGCTAAAGCGTTTGTCCAGGGCATCGCTATAGGCGTCGATGCTCATGCCGACGCGCAGTGAGCGCAGCGACAGACTGGGCAGGTTCAGGTCGAGGCGCATGGTGCTGAGGTCGTCGAGACTGGTAATGCTGTTGCCCGCCGCAATCAGTGCGCCGGGGCTGACTTCGCGCAGGCCGGTGACGCCGGCAAAGGGTGCGCGCAGGCTGCGCTCGTCGATCTTGGCCTGCACTTCGGCAACTTTGGCGGCGGCGCGATCGCGGGCACTGAGGCGTTGATCGTATTCATTGCGGGCGGCCGACTGGGTGGCTAACAGGTCTTTTAGGCGGCGAATTTCGCGTTGCTGTTCGGCCAGATCGGCCTTGGCGGCGCTCAGCTGGGCCTGCTCTTCGGCCTGCTCCAGGGTGGCCAACAGCTGGCCCTGGGTCACGCTTTGCCCTTCTTCAAAGTGCAGTGCGCGGATTTTTTCGCTGATGGTGGCGGTGATTAACACCGATTCGCGTGCCTGCAGGGTGCCGATGGCGGACAGCCGCTCCTCCACGGTTTGAGCTTGCAGGGTCTGCACTTTGACGGCGGCCGGCGGGCGTTGGCCGGGGCCCGCCGCCGTGCTGCGGTCGCAGGCGCTCAGTGCCAGCAGCACTGGCAAGCCGAGAGTCAGAAGGCGTGTGAAGCTGGGCATGCGGGGAGACTCCTGTCATCGATTCAGTGCCTACGCCAAAGGCGTTGGAGCCGATGTCGGGGCTCGAAGTGGCGAGGCAATGCTTAATGTAACACCGCCGGGCGGTAAAACCCTCGCAGAAATGGCCAGATGGGCCGAGGGCGAGCGGCGGGCCGCGAGGGCCCGCCGCGCAGCTTAGCGCTGCTTGAGGCGGGCTTCGGCGCGGTCGGCGGCGGCGCGCACTTGAGCGGGGGCGGTGCCGCCGGTGTGGTTGCGGGCGTTAATCGAGCCTTCCAGGGTCAGCACCTCGAACACGTCTTCATTGATGTCAGTGCTGAACTGGCGCAGTTCGTCCAGGCTCATTTCCGACAGATCTTTTTTCTCGGCGATGCCGTAGGCCACCGACTTGCCGACCACTTCGTGGGCGTCGCGGAAGGGCAGGCCTTTGCGCACCAGGTAGTCGGCCAGATCGGTGGCGGTGGAGAAGCCGCGCATCGCCGCTTCGCGAGTAACCTCGGCGTTAACGCTAATCGCCGGCACCATGTCGGCATAGGCCTTGAGGCTGTCCTTGAGGGTGTCGATGACATCGAACAGCGGTTCTTTGTCTTCCTGATTGTCTTTGTTGTAGGCCAGCGGTTGCGATTTCATCAGTGTCAGCAGGCTGATCAGGTGGCCGTTAACCCGGCCCACTTTGCCGCGAATCAGCTCGGGGACATCCGGGTTTTTCTTCTGCGGCATAATCGACGAGCCGGTGCAGAAACGGTCGGGCAGGTCGATGAAATTAAACTGCGCCGAGGTCCACAGCACCAGCTCTTCGCTGAAGCGCGACAGGTGGGTCATGATCAGGCTGCCGGCGGCGGCAAATTCAATGGCGAAGTCGCGGTCGCTAACCGAGTCCAGCGAGTTTTCGGTGGGGCGGTCAAAGCCCAGCAGTTGGGCGCTGTACTCGCGGTCAATCGGGTAGGTGGTGCCGGCCAGTGCGGCGGCGCCCAGCGGGCTCTGGTTCATGCGCGCTGCGCAGTCGCGCAGGCGGCTGTAGTCGCGCTCCAGCATTTCGTTCCAGGCCAGCATATGGTGGCCGAAGCTGACCGGCTGGGCGGTTTGCAGGTGGGTGAAACCGGGCATGATGGTGTCGGCCTCGCGGCGGGCCAGTTCGACCAGGCCCTGCTGCAGGCGGCTGAGTTCCTGACAGATGCTGACGATTTCGTCGCGCAGATACAGGCGGATGTCGGTGGCTACTTGGTCGTTGCGCGAGCGGCCGGTGTGCAGCTTCTTGCCGGTGATGCCGATCTTGTCGGTGAGGCGCGCCTCGATGTTCATATGCACATCTTCAAGGCTGACCGACCACTGGAACTGACCGCTTTCAATCTCGCTGCGGATTTCTTCCAGGCCGGTTTGAATCTGCTTGAGTTCGTCTTCGCTGAGTACGCCGACCTTGGTCAGCATGGCGGCGTGGGCCAGCGAGCCGTTGATGTCGTGGTGGTAGAGGCGCTGGTCAAAGCTCACCGACGCGGTGAAGCGCTCTACAAACTGGTCGGTGGCCTCACTGAAGCGCCCGCCCCAGGGTTTGATAGTCGGCTCTTTGTCACTCATGGCAAGCAGGTCCTGTGTCATCGGGGCGCTGGTTGGGCCCGGTCGGAAAAGCGGCAAAGTATAGCAGAATTGTGCGCCTTGCCGCGGCATCGGCGGCACGACATCGCGGGGTCATATAAATGTAATAAAGCCGCGCGATACTGCCCATGCCAATTTTTTACCAGTAAGGGATGTAGGCAGTATGAGCGAAGTGGATACCCCCCGCGCCAAACTGGTCGAGCTGTTGTGGCAGCTGAAAGGGGCGTTCGAGCAGGCCGAAGGCGGGCGCAGCATTCACTTTAATACCCTGTTGCGTGATTCCAATTACCGCCGCGAACTGATTAACGAGGCGGCGACCAGCAGCAATCGCCAAATGCGCGAGCTGGGCCGCAGTCTGCGGGTGTTGAACAGCGACGGCGAGCTGACCCAGAGTCGGGAAAAACTGGCGTCGTTCAACCCTGATATTACCGAGACCCTGAGCAAGGTCTCGGCGGCCAGCGCGGCGCCGGCAGACAAGCCGCCGGCCAAAGCGGCTCGCCGGGCGCTGTGGCTGGTGGGCGCGGTGGCGTTGCTGCTGGTATTGGGCGCGGCGCTGTTGCTGCTAGCCGCAGGCACCCGCAGTGAGACCCTGCGCGGCTCGCTGACGGGCGCCCAGCGGTGGACGGCGGATAAGATCTGGATTCTCGACGATATTGTCTACCTGGAGGCCGGTGCCCAGCTGACCATCGAGCCGGGTACGGTGGTTCAGGGGCGCGCCGGCAGTGCCCTGGTGGTGACCCGCGACGCGACCATTATGGCGCGTGGCAGCGTCGATGCGCCGATTGTGTTTACCAGCGCTCAGCCCGTGGGTCAGCGCCAGGCCGGTGACTGGGGCGGCGTGGTGCTGCTGGGCAATGCGCCGCTCAATAGCCGCGACGCGCAAATTGAGGGTGTGCCCACGGTCGATAGTCGCGGCATGTTTGGCGGCGTCGACAGCCGCGATAACTGCGGGGTGTTGGAATATGTGCGTATCGAATTTGCCGGCTATGAGGTCTATGCCAACAATGAATTGAATGGCTTGACCCTGGGCGGTTGTGGCAGCAACACCATTGTGCGCCATGTGCAGGTGCACCGCGCTTCTGACGACGGCATTGAGGTGTTTGGCGGCAGCGTCGATATGAAACATATTTTGATTAGCGGCGCCGCCGATGACTCGCTGGACTGGGACATGGGTTGGACTGGTCGCGTGCAGTTTTTGCAGGTACTGCAGTATCCGGGCATGGGCGACAATGCCATTGAGGCTGACAACCGCGACGGCCGTCACGATGTGCAGCCGGTATCGCAGCCGACGCTCTACAATGTCACGCTGCGCAGTCTGGCCAGCGCTGACAAGCACCAGCGCGGTATTACCCTGCGCCGCGGCAGCGGCGGCCACTTCCACAATATGATTGTCAGCGGTTTCTCTGGTGAGGCGGTCGATATTAAAGATCGCAGCACGGTGAGCCGCCTCGGCAGTGGCATGATGAGTTTTGGCGGGCTGATTTTCCACGACAACGGTCGTGCCAGCGGCCGTCATTTTGCCGATGAACTGGGCAGGCAGGACGACGACGGCGGCTTTGATGAGGCGGCGTATTTTGCCCGTCGCAGCCGCCTCGATGCCGATCCGGGCTTTCGCAGTAGCCGCGACCCGGTGGGCCAGCCGGAGTTTCGCCTGCGCGCTCAGTCGGCCGCTGCTGAGGCCGCCGAGCCGGTGCCCGAGGGCGAGTTCTGGGATCAGGGCGCGGCCTATCTCGGCGCCGTGCGCCCCGGCAGCAACCGCAGCTGGATGGATGGCTGGACGAGTTTTGCGCTGAATTGATAAGTGCTCGGCCGATAGCGCGCGCTTCGCGGTTCAGTCTCTATGGCCGCTGGCGTATGATACGGGGTTTACGCTATACCCACGGACCCCGTCGCCATGTCTCAATCGCTCCAGCCCGAACGCACCCTGCGCATTGCCACCCGCGAAAGCCTGCTCGCCCTCTGGCAGGCTGAATATATCAAGGCCCGCCTCGAAGCCTGCCACCCCGGCCTGAAGGTCGAACTGTTGGGCATGACCACCCGCGGCGACCAACTGCTCGACTCACCCCTGTCGAAGATCGGCGGCAAGGCGCTGTTTGTGAAAGAGCTGGAGCAGGCGCTGCTGGATGGCCGCGCCGATATCGCAGTGCACTCGATGAAAGATGTGCCGATGGAATTCCCCGAGGGCTTGGGGCTGGCGATTATCTGTGAGCGCGAAGATCCGCGCGATGCCTTTGTCAGCAATCACTTTGCCAGTGTCGACGATTTGCCCGAAGGTGCCCGGGTTGGCACTAGCAGTTTGCGCCGCGAATGTCAGCTGCGGGCGCGCCGTCCCGACCTGAAAATTTCCAGTTTGCGTGGCAATGTGCAAACCCGACTGCGAAAACTTGACGAGGGTGAGTTTGACGCCATTGTATTGGCGGCTGCGGGTTTGATTCGCCTGGAGCTGGACGATCGCATTGCGTCTTTTATGGCGGTAGAAGACAGTCTGCCGGCCTGCGGACAGGGGGCGGTGGGGGTGGAAACCCGGCTTGATGACGACTGGGCACGGGAATTGCTGAAACCCTTACACGATGAAGACAGTGCCGCCAAGGTCACGGCCGAGCGGGCGATGAATACCCGCTTGCACGGTGGTTGTCAGGTGCCGATTGCCGGCTATGCCATCAGCGACGCTGCCGATGGCCAGCAACTGTGGCTGCGGGCGCTGGTTGGCGAGCCCGATGGCAGTCGAATTTTGCGCGCCGAGCTGACCGCCTCGGCGGCCGATCCCCAGGCCCTCGGCGTGGCGGTGGCTGAGCAGTTATTGGCACAGGGTGCCGGCGATATTCTGGCGGCTGTGTATGGCGAACAACAGCACTGACTTGCAGGGCCTGCGGATACTGATTAGCCGCCCGGAAGGTCGCAACGAAGACTTGCGTGCGGCGCTGGCTGCCGCCGGCGCCGAGGTGTCGGTGCAGCCGCTGTTGCGCATCGCGCCGCTGGCGGAGGACGACCCGCGCTACCAGCAGGCGCGCCGGCTTTTGTTGGATTTGGATCACTACCAGCAGCTGATCTTTATTAGCGCCAATGCGGTCGCCTGCGGTATGGCAGTGATCGACGGGCTGTGGCCACAGTACCCCGTGGGCCTGCGCTGTCATGCCATCGGCGCGGCGACGGCGGCAGCGCTGCGTGAGTGGCCCTGGCCGGCTGCCGCCTTGGCCCCGCCCGGCGCTGAGTCGAGCGGCGCGATGGACAGTGACAGCCTGCTGGCGCAACCGGCGCTGCAACAGGTTGCCGGCCAGCGGATACTGATTGTGCGCGGCTGTGGTGGTCGCGAGCGCCTGGCCGAAATACTCCGTGAACGGGCTGCGCGGGTAGACTATGCTGAATGCTATCAGCGCTGTGCCCCGGAGATTAGCGCCGAGGCCTTGCAGGCCCTGTTAGACCGCCAGCGAATACAGTTGGTGTGCCTGAACAGTGGTGACACCTTGGTGCAGTTTAGCCAGCGTATCGCAGCGCTGCGACGCGGCGATTACACCTTGGTAGTGCCCAGTGTGCGCGTTGAGCAACAGGCGCGGGAAGCGGGTTTCGAACATATTATTCTTGCAGATAACGCCGGCACAGCGGCAACGCTGGCCGCTATAAAAAACTGGCAGAGAGAGAAGCATGTCGGAAGCACAAAACGAGAATAAGGACATTGTGCAGAGCACAGTTGCCGAGTCGCCGGCGACATCGCCACAGGCGGAGAAGTCGCGCGGTGGTGGCTTGGCAGCCCTGGCCCTGTTGTTGGCGCTGGCGGGGTTGGGCTTGGCGGGCTGGATTTACTATCAGCTGATTTATCTGAGTAGCGAGCAGGACGCGGCGTTTTTTGCCGAAATGAAAGCGGCCATGCAGGACTACGACAATCGCGCGCAATCCGCTGCGGCGGCGCTGGATCGGCAGCGCGAACGCCTGGCTGAAATCGACAGTTTGATCGACCAGCAGCGCGCGGTCAGCCAACGGCAGATCCAGCAGCTGAGTGACAAAATGCAGAGTTTGAGCACGGTTGATCGCGACGACTGGTTGCTGGCGGAGGTGGAATACCTGCTGCGTCTGGCTAATCAGCGCCTGCAATTGAGCGGCGACAGCCGCGCTGCGGGCCGCCTGCTGGCCAGTGCGGACGGTATTCTGCGCGAGCTTGATGACCCCGCCCTGCACCCGGTGCGGGCCGAGCTGGCCAAGGAGTTGGCGGCTCTGCAAAGCAGTGCCGATTTTGATCTTGAGGGCGCCTACTTGCAGCTGCAGGGCTTGGCCGAGGCCGCCGAGCAGCTGGAGGTTTACACGCCGCCGAGTTATCAGCCACAGCCGCTGCCGGCCGCCGACGCCAGCTGGCAGGAGGGCTTGAGCGCTGGCTTTGAACGCGCCTGGGGAAAGCTGCGCAGCTATGTGCGCATTCGCCAGCACGACGACAATTTTAAGGCCGAGTTGGCGCCCGAGCAGGCCGACGCGCTGCGCGCCAGCCTGCGGATGATGCTTGAGCAGGCGCAGTTGGCGCTGCTCGCCGAGCGCCCGGAACTCTATCGTCACTCGCTGGACAAGGCGACCGCCTGGCTGCAGCGCTACTACCCGCTCAACGAACGCCGCGAGGCGCTGTTGCAGCAGCTCGCGCCGCTGCGCGAGGCGGAAATTCGCGCCGAGCGCCCCGATATTTCGATGTCCTTGCGCACGCTTAAGGAGTACTCCAAGGCGCGTCGCTGGCAGCGCGAGGTCGGCCAATGAGACTGTTTTTAATTGCGCTGATTGCTCTGGGGCTGGCCGCGGGCGTAGCGGTGGCGATTCAATACGACAGCGGCTATGTGCTGGTTGCCTATGGGCGGACCACGGTGGAGATGACCGTGTGGGTGGCCGCGGCGTTACTGCTGGTGGTGTTGTTTGTGTTGTGGTTGTTGCTCAGCTTGTTGAGCCGCAGTGTGCGGCTGTCCGACCGCCTCGGAGTGATGCGCAACCAGCGGCGCATTGAGCGTGAGCGTCAGCGCAGTCATCGCGGTGTACTGGCCTACGCCGAGGGCAATTGGCTGCAGGCCAAACGCCTGCTGTTGTCCAGTGCCAGCAGTGACAAGCCGCTGATTAACTATTTGCTGGCGGCGCGGGCCAGCCAGCGTTTAGGCGACGAGCGCGGTGTGGCCCAGGCGCTGAGTCAAGCCGAGAACAGCGGCCCCCACGCTGATATTGCGGTGACGCTGACTCAGGCCGAGTTGCAGATGGAGCGCGGCCAGCTGGAGGAGGCGCTGGCCAATTTAATGCGGCTGCGCAAGCACGCCGAGCGCTATCCGGCAGTATTGATGTTGCTGGCGCGGGTGTATCGCGGTTTAGGCGACTGGGAGGGATTGCGCAAGCTGGTGCCGGAGTTGCGCAAGCGCAAATTACTGGCCGATGCTGCCCTGCAGGAATTGGAGCGCGAAGCGCTGCGCGGTGAATTGTTGCGCCTGCGCCAAGTCGGCGAGGCCGAGCCGCTGTTGCAGTGGTGGCGGCAGTTGGGCCGCAGTAGTGAGCTGCGCGGCGAATTACTGGAAGACATGGTGCCGGCACTGTTGGCGGTGGGCCGGGGTAGCGAGGCCAGCAAGTTATTGCGTGCGGCGATCAAGCAGCAGTGGCGCGAGGAGCTGGTGTTGCTCTATGCCAGCATTAGCGACGACGACCCGGCGCGTCAGCTCGGTGTTGCCGAGAGCTGGTTGAAAGAGTATTCAGACAGGCCCGGTTTGCTGTTGGCGCTGGGTCGAATTTGCCTGCGCAACGAGCTGTGGGGCAAGGCGCGGGAGTACCTTGAACGCGCTCACCGCCTGGCGACAACGGCGCCGGTGTGCTTTGAGCTGGCGCGCCTGCTGGAGCACCTGGGTGAGGCAGAGGAGTCGGCCCGCTATCTGCGCGAGGGGCTGATGCTGCAGGGACAGCAGTTGCCCGATTTGCCGATGCCACAGCAGCACACGCTGTAAGCGACAATGAATATCGAAGCACTTCGCAAGATGCTTGCCCGCGGCCAAGATAGCGCGATGCTGCGCTTTGGTTTGGCTAAGGCGCTGCTCGACGACGGCGACAGTGCCGAGGCGGCTGAGCACTTGCAGCGCTGTGTCAGCCTCGACCCCGATTACTCCGCCGCCTGGAAGCTGCTGGGCAAGGCTCAGCTGAATCTCGGTGACCGCGATGCTGCGCGCGCCGCCTGGCGCGATGCGCTGGCGGCTGCTGCGCGCAAGGGCGACAAGCAAACCGAGCGCGAAGTGCAGGTGTTTCTGAAGAAACTCGACAAGTAAGCGCGGGCCATTGCCCGGCTAGGCCGCCATGGCGCAACGCTCGGTGTAGTGCTGGCGCTTGCTGGGCAGTACATTGATCTTGTCGATATCCCCCCCCGCCCAGTCAATCACTCGCTTGTCCATCACTCTAAACCACAGCGGTGGGATGTAGGCGAGCAGGAACATTTCGTAATACCCCCAGGGCAGCTGCGGCACGTCGTCGAAGTGGCGCAGGCATTGGTAGGAGCGGCTGGGGTGGGCGTGGTGGTCGGAGTGGCGCTGTAACTGGAAAGTGAACATATTGGAGACCAGCGCGTTTTGGTTCCAGGAGTGCTGCGGCCGGGGGGGTTCGTAGCGGCCGCTGCGGTCGCGGTTGCGCAGCAGACCGTAGTGTTCAATGTAGTTGGCCAGTGACAGGTTCATATGACCAAGCCAGGCACTGAACAGGGCAAAAGCGAGTATGGTCGGGCCGAAGAGCAGCGCAATGGCGGAGAAAAAGATCACGCTAATGATCAGTCCCGGTAAAATTTCGTTTTCCAGTGACAGCAGCGACTTGCCCTTGTTATGCAGGCGGTCGGCTTCCAGCTTCCAGCCGCGGTACCAGGTCAGGGGCTGTTCACGGAGCATAAAGCGGTAGAAGTTTTCACCCAGTTTCGACGATGCCGGGTCGTCGGGGGTGGCGACCGCGCGGTGATGGCCGCGGTTGTGCTCGACATTGAAGTGGGGCATGGCGGCGATGCCCAGTGCCAGGCTGGCCGCCCAGCGGTCGCTGCGGCCGCGTTTGTGACCCAGTTCGTGGCCGAGGTTGAGCAGGCCGCCACCAAAGCCCATGCAGGACACCGCCAGCGCGGCCAGCCCCCAAAACGACAGCTGCGCCCACCAGGCGTAGTAAATGGCGGCGCACAGGGCGGCGATGCTGCCTGCGAGGGCGCAATAGAGCGCCGTTTTAAAATAGCGGTCGGCTTCCAGTGCCGGCACGTCTTCTTCGGCGTGGTTGTTGGGGTCCTGGCCGAGCAATCTGTCCAGCAGTGGCACGCCGACATAGAACAGTGGGTAGCCGATCATCAGCCAGGCGACGTTGCCGGTGAGTTCGGCGGGGATAATGCCGATTAGCAGCACCCAGGGCATGACCGCGGCGTTGACTAGCCACAGCCAGCGCAGCCGCTGGGTGAGATCGGTAATTGACACAAAGGATGTGGTGTTGGCCATGGTATGGGGTCTCCGCCTCGTTATTATCTCTGTTTAGCTTACGTCGCCGCGATTGGGCTGCCCATGTTGCGATTGACCGGGTTAATTGTTAATTTCGGTCACTATGGAGAAAAATAACAAACCTAATGATCCCGCTGACCAGACACTGCGCCCGGCCCTGGGCCTGCTGATTCTGTGTCAGGCGCTGGATGAGTTGGCGCTGGCCGCCGAGTCAGTGTTGCGCGCCACGGGTCTGACGCGCGAGTTCCTGGAAACACCGGGGGCATTGATTCGCCGCGAGCAGGAAGTGGCCTTTATCGAGCAGGTGCTGGCGACGAATCCGCGTCCGGACTTGGCCTACCGGGTGGGGCTGCGCTACCACTACGGCGCCTTCGGGGTGTGGGGGCTGGCGGTGACCAGCAGTGAAAATCTGCTGCAGGCCTTTGCGGTGGCCCACGAGTTTATCGAGTTGACTCACAGTTTTTCCGGCTTGAAATTACAGCTCGACGGCGAGATTGCTACGGTGGCGGTGCATGCCGATTATCCCGTCGGTGCGGTGCGCAACTTTGTGATCGAGCGCGATCTGGTGATTACGCTGATGATCGCCAGCGAGGCGGCGGGGCGGCGCTTGCGTCTGGTCGATCTTGAACTGAGTCTGCCGCAGCCGGCTCATGCGGCAGAGCTGGAGCGTATGGCGGGGGTGGCGATTCGCTGGGGGGCGCCCGCAACACTGGCCCATATCCATCGCGACGAGTTGTTGCAGCCGCTGCCGCAGGCCAACCCGATTACCTGGTCGGCCTGCGTGCGCCAGTGCCGGGAGTTGATTGCCAGCCAGCACGGCGAGCGGCCCTTTGCTATGCGCTTGCAGCAGCTGATTGCCGAGAGTCATTTTGCCGGTATTAAAGCGGTGAGTGCGCGTTTGGGAATGTCGGAGCGCAGCCTGCGACGGCGACTCAGCAGTCAGGGCTTGAGTTTCAGGCAGCTGCAGGAAACCTTGCGGCGGGAATTGGCGGAGCAGTGTCTGGCCGACCCGGCGCTGAGTCTCGAGGCGATTGCCGAGCGCCTGGGCTACAGTGAGACCGCTAATTTTTGTCACGCCTTCCGCCGTTGGACGGGTTGCAGTCCCGGCCTTTACCGCCGGGATTTGCTGGCGCGAGACGCGGCGGAATAGCGCGCTTATTTGCGCTGTAAGGCACTGCCCTCGAAGTGGATGCCGGTCCAGCCGCTGCGCATAAAATTGCGAATATTGGCGTGGTCGTTGCCGGCGGGATGCTGCAGAACGTCTACCCGGTAGTAGTCGCCAAAGGCATGCAGTGTGGCCTGTTCGCTTAGCCCGTTGAGCTGGGCGAAGGCGAAGATTTTGCAGGAGCCATTGTTGCTGCCGGCGTCGTTGTAGGTGTCGCCGTTGCGAAACGCGGTGGGCTGAAAGTCGTAGTGGGCGTCGATGTGGGCGATCACCTCGGCAAAGTCAGCGCTGCCGGCGTTGAGTTGTTCGATAAGGGTCTGTTCGGTCATGGTGCTCTCGGTCTTTAGTGCGGGCGGGGATTATAGGGGGATTGGCCGCAGCTTGCAGCTGCGGCGCCGGGCGGCCCGACAGGGCGCGCCAATAGTTTTACAGCGGTTCTGTTAGCAAGGCTTGAAAGGCGGCTTCGCGGTCGCCCAGCAGTTCCTTGTAGCTGGCCAGTAGCTCGCGTTTTTGCTGCAGGCTGCCCAGTTGCTCACCGTACTGCGATTGAATGTCGGTCTTAAGTTCGCCTTCCAGTTCTTTCAGGCGAGCTTTCACTTCTTCGCCGAGCACGTCGCCAAGAATACTGTCCAGGTTGGATTTCAGCTTGACGATGGGGTTGTCGACGCTGCCGTTAACCCGCATGTCCATGACCAGTTTGCTGACTCCCTTAAGTGCGCGGGCCAGGCGCTGGGCGGTGGTGTTTTGTTCGCTGGCGCCGACCACCAGCAGTTTGGCCTGGTTGACCAAGCCCTTTACCGAGCCGCTGAGGTTGTCGCCTTCCATCGAGAAATTGGCGGCGATGTCAGCCAGGCCGTTTTCCAGTTGCAGTGGCAGTTGCGGGCTCTGTGACAGCGATACGCCGGCCAGCAGCAGCTGCTTTAGGGTCATGCTGAGGTCGGCCTTTAGGTCCTCGCCCTGTTGCTTGAACAGGCCGTCAATGAGCAGCTGGGCCTGCTGTTCGATACCGCCCTGCAGTTTCATGGTGATCGGCTTAATCAGCTGGTCAGTGACATCGGTAATGCGACCGTTATAAGCCAGCTTTTGTTGGCCGAGCATTTGATAGCCGTCGATTTTAATTTCTTTAATCAGAATACTGACCGGCAATTCACTGGCGGTTTCGGGCGCGCTGGCGGCGGGTTCTTTTGCGGCCAGTTCGCCAATGGTTTGCTTGTAGAGTGTTAAGCCGCGCTGTACAAATTGGCTGGCGTCATCGCCCAGCAGCATGCGCAGCATACCCTCGGCGCCCTGGTCGACACCGTATTTGGACAAGATGCGCTGGGACTGGCTGGCCGGCAGTTTGGCGGCGCGGGCGCCGAGCGCTTTGGCGGTTTCGGTGTCGGCGCTCAGCTCGCGATTGAGCCCTTTAAACTGTTTGAGCTCGTCTTTGATGTCATCGCGCAGTTGCTTGGCGCCGGCCAGTCGCTCAAAGGTGTTTTTGTTTTTAAGCTCGGCCCAGCGCTGTTTGAACTCCGCCAGCCGTTCCTGTTTGGGCAGGGTGTTAGATTTTTGTTGCCACTTGCTCTGCAGTGCTTCAAAGCCACTTTCAATCTCGGCGACTTCGGCCTGAATAATGGCCTGTTCTTCGGCCAGCATGGCGCTGGCATCGGGCAGTGTAATACTAGGCAGGCCGCTGTCTGTGTCGTCTTTGGGGGGCGGCATACTGCCGTCTAGCGTACCGGGGGTGGTGCGCGGCGTGGCCATTTGCAGGCCGGAGAGCAGTACCTGCTCGGTAATAAACTGGCGCTTGAGCAGGGCTTTGCTGTCGATGTTGGCCGATACGGTTTCGCTTTCCAGCAGGTTGCGCATGGCTTCATTGGGGTTGGCGACAGTCAGGCCGTGCAGTGCAAGGTGGGTGGGGTAGAGGGTGATATCGACGCTGGCGACATCCACTCTGGCGCCTACGGCTTTGCTGCCCTCGCTCTCTATCACCCATTTGGCAATAGGCTCCAGGGCAAACACCACGGTGGCGATGATTATGGCGGCCAGGATCAGCAGGCCGCGCAGTATCCATTTCATCATGCGCTAGGTACTCCTTTAAATAACCAGCGGGCGCAGGCGCCCAAAAATATGCTGACAGCATAGCGATTACACTGTGACCTCGAAACCGTCATTTCGCTCAATGGTCGTTGCCGGGATTGTCGGCCGTGTTTTCGCTAGCGTCGCGGAAATTCCGATTGCAGGCGCTGCACAAGCTGGGCGACAGCGCGGCCGCGATGGCTGAGGCGGTTTTTTTGCTCGGCCGGCAGCTCGGCGGCGCATTGCTTGAGTTCCGGGATGTAGAAGTGGGGGTCGTAGCCAAAGCCGTTGTCACCGCGGGCCTGGTCGACAATTTCGCCGGGCCAGCGGCCCTCGCAGATGATCGGTGCCGGGTCTTCGGGGTGGCGCACGAAAACCAGCGCGCAGTGGAAGTGGGCGCGGCGCTCGCCGATACCTTTGAGGTCGTGAATCAGTTTGCTGTTGTTGTCGGCATCGCTGGCGCCAGCGCCGGCATAGCGCGCCGAGTAAATGCCGGGGGCGCCGCCCAGGGCGTCGACGCACAGGCCTGAGTCGTCGGCCAGCGCCGGCAGGCCGGTTTGCAGGGCGGCATTGCGGGCTTTGAGCAGGGCATTTTCAACAAAGCTGAGGCCATTTTCCTCGACTTCCTCAACCTGCAGTTCGCCCTGGCTGAGCAGCTTAAAGCGCTCGCCCAGCAGCTGGCTGAATTCGGCCAGCTTGCCGCGGTTGTTACTGGCGACAACAATTTTCAGCGACATGGCTCAGTCCTCTGCGTACAGCGTTTTTACAAACTGGATGTCGTAGGGTTGCGCGCGCGTGTCGGTGTTGACGCGCAGGCGGAAGTCGCGGCGTTCGCGCTTGCCGTCGACTTCCAGCTCGGCGATATAGTAGATGGCGTCTTGCTCAATAATTTCGCGAAATTGCAGAGGCGTGACATGGATAAGGTCGGAGCTGCTGCCGCTGACCTTGGCGCGGATGGCGCGGATGTCGGTGCCGCTGCGGTGTTGCACCGAAACATTGACAAGAAACTTGTTGTCACCGCGCACGATGCCGTAGCTGCGGGCCACCTGGGGACTTAAGAATGTGGTGGAAAGTACGTTGAAATGAACGGTATCTGCGCCAAAGGTCTTGGATGTCGGTGTTGCGGGCGGGTTTACTTCGCTCTGCTGTGCGGCGACAGGCAGGGCGATCAGCAGGCTGAATAACAGTGCCAAAAAAGGCTGTGTGCGGGTCATGGTCGGGCTCCTCACCGCGTTAGCGGTAGCTTACTTACTTATATGATAGACGGCGGTGACGCCCAATAGGTTGGGAAAACGCTGGGCCAGCCCGCCTTGGGTGTTGTCGCCGCTGACGACGCAGCTGTTGAGGATGCGGATTTGCTTGTCGCGGCACAGTGCTTCGAAGTCGCGCACGGTGCAGAAGTGGATGTTTGGCGTGTCGTACCAGGTGTAGGGCAGGAACTTGCTCACGGGCATACGGCCGCCGGCGCTGAGGTGCCAGCGGCTGCGCCAGTGCCCGAAGTTGGGGAAGGTGACAATGCACTGTCGGCCGACCCGCAGCATCTCGTCGATCACCAGATGTGGATAGCGCAGGGTTTGCAGGGCCAGGGTCATCACCACGACATCGAAGCTGTCGTCGCGGAAGTTGTTCAGCCCGGTATTGAGGTCGTGCTCGATGACATTGACGCCCTTGCTGAGCGCCTCGGTGATATTGTCGGGGTCGATTTCCAGGCCGAGGCCGTCGACCTGCTGCTGGTCGGCGAGCATTTTCAGCAGGGTGCCATCGCCGCAGCCGAGGTCCAGTACGCGGGCGCCGGGGCTGATCCAGGGTTGTATCAGGGTCAGGTCAAAACGCATCACAGGCCCTCCGCCACGCGCTGCATATAGGCGCTAAATACCGCCATATAGCGGGGAATGGGGATCAGGAAGGCGTCGTGGCCGTGGTTGGCCTCGATCTCAGCATAGCTCACCGATTTTTTGGCGGCGACCAGCGCGTCGACGATCTCCCGCGAGCGATCCGGCGCAAAGCGCCAGTCTGAGGTAAAGGACATCACCATGAACTTGCAGCGGGCATTACTGAAGGCGGCAACCGGGTCGTCGTCGTACTCCCGTGCCAGGTCGTAGTAGTCCAGGGCCTTGGTCATCAGCAGATAGGTGTTGGCATCGAAGCTCTCGGCAAAGCGCGAGCCCTGGTGACGCAGATAGCTTTCCACCTGAAATTCTACCGGCCCCTGAGAGCCTAGCTTGAGGTCGCCGGCCTTCAGGTCGCGGCCAAATTTCTCCTTCATCCCGTCATCGGACAGGTAGGTGACGTGGCCGATCATGCGTGCCAGTGCCAAGCCCTGGCGAGGCAGCGTGCCGTGTTCCAGGTAGCGGCCATCGTGGAAATTCGGGTCTGAGCAAATGGCATTGCGCGCGATTTCGTTGAAGGCGATGTTTTGCGCCGACAGTTTCATCGCCGAGGCGATGACAATGCAGTGGCGCAGCTCGTCGGGGTATTCCAGCGCCCAGCGCATGGCCTGCATGCCGCCGAGGCTGCCGCCAATGATGGCGGCCCACTGGCTGATACCGAAGTGCGCCATCATCAGACGCTGACTCTCTACCCAGTCGCGGCAGCGCAGTGGCGGAAAATCGGGCCCCCAGGGCTTGCCGGTGTCGGGGTTGATGGTCTTGGGGCCGGTAGAGCCGTGGCAGCCGCCGATGTTGTTGATACTCAACACGAAAAACACATTGGTGTCGATGGGCTTGCCGGGCCCGATGCAACTGTCCCACCAGCCGGGCTTGCGGTCGTCGGCGCGGTGGCGGCCGGCGGCGTGGTGGTGGCCGCTGAGCGCGTGGCAGATAAGAATGGCGTTGCTGCGCGCGGCGTTGAGCTCGCCGTAGGTTTCGAAGACGATGTCGTGTTCGGGCAGACTGCGGCCACAGGACAGGGCGAGTGGCTGGTCGAAGTGCAGCGTTTGCGGCGTGACGATGCCGACGCTGCCGGCTTGCTCGGGCTGTTGTGTCACCTGGCTCGGTTACCCCTTGTCTGCGGCGGTGATGGCTAATTCCCCAGGCAGTTTGCCGGGTGTTTGAATTCTAAGGGTTTTTTGCCGACTTTGCGCGCCTGATAACAGGCTGACCTGGGTCTTTTTTACCGCGAAGGCGCTCGCCACAAAGGCGCAGAGCGCGCGGTTTGCCTTGCCGTCTACCGCAGCAGCGCGCAGACGGATTTTCAGTCGCTCGCCATGCAGTCCGGCAAAGCCCTCGCGGCTGGCGCCGGGCTGAACATGGCAAAACAGCAGCAGGGCGCTGTCCTGCCAGCGGTAGAAGCAGGGCATGGGCCGCTTACAGGCCCATCACCAGTGCCGGGTGGAGGCCGACTGAGGCGCCCATGTGGCGCAGTAGGACTTCCAGCACATTGATGGTTAAAAACACAAAAATGGGCGACAGGTCCAAGCCGCCCAGTGGCGGTACCAGCTTGCGAAAGGGCGCCATGACCGGCTCGGTGACCTGGTGCAGGAGTTGTGCTCCCGGGTTGTAACTGCCCTGGGCGACCCAGCTGAGGATAATGCTGCCAATAATGGCAAAGAAGTAGAAATTCAGCACGGCGGCGCACAGGCCGATGGCCGACCACAGTAACAGTTGGGCGGGGTTGGGCAGGGCGTTAAACAGTAGCTTGCACAGCAGGGCGATGCCGATGGCCTGTACGATGGCGGCAATAATTAGTGAGGCGCTGTCAATGCGGCCCATGGCGGGGATCAGTCGCCGCAGCGGCAGTACCAGCGGATTGCTGACTTTGACGATGGTTTGGCAGATGGGGTTGTAAAAATCGGCGCGCACCAGCTGCAGGATCAGGCGCAGCAGGAATACCAGCAGCGCCAGGCTGACCAGGGTGTTGACCAGTAGATAAGAAATGTCGTTGATAGCGGACATGCTGAATTATTCCCCTTCGAGCTCGCGGCCCAGTTGCTCGGCGCGCTGTGCGGCGCCCTTTAGCGCGGCGTCGACCAGCTCGCGGAAGCCGCCGTCTTCAAAGATGTCGATGGCGCGTTCGGTGGTGCCCTTGGGCGAGGTGACGCGGCGGCGCAGCTCGGCGACGTCGACGTCGCTTTCCAGCGCCATGCGCGCTGCGCCGAGAGCCGTTTGTTGGCTGAGCTGAGCGGCCAGCTCAGCGCTCAGTCCCAGGGCCTCGCCGCTGGCCTGCATGGCCTCCATCAGCAGGAAGAAATACGCCGGGCCACTGCCGGATACCGCGGTTACCGCGTCCAGCTGAGCTTCACTGTCTACCCACAGTGCCAGGCCGGTAGCGCGCAGGATGTGCTCGGCCAGCTCGCGTTGTGCGGGGTTAACGGCAGCGTTGGCAAACAGGCCGGTGGCGCCACAGCGCAGCAGGGCCGGGGTGTTGGGCATGCAGCGGACAACGGCCAAGTCGCCGCCCAGCCAGCGATTGAGGCTGTCGCTGGTGACGCCGGCAGCGATGCTGATAATCAGCGGTTGTTGCTGTTGGACATCCTCGCGAATTTGCTCGGCGACCACTTTCATCAACTGCGGTTTTACCGCCATGAGCAGCACGTCGCAGCCGGGGATAATGTCGCCGTTGTGCTCGCTGGTGTGAATATCGCCGAGCTCGCGCAGCCGCGCCAAACTGTTGGTGTTGGGGTCGCCGGCGCGAATGCTGTTGGCGGCGAAGCCACTGGCCAGCAGGCCGCCGATAATGCTGGCGGCCATATTGCCGCCGCCGATAAAGCCGATTGTTGCTGTGCTCACCGAAACCCTCCGGGTGCTGATTTGCCTCTGCGGCAACGCGAATTAGGCCGCGAGTATATCAGGCTGTAAAAGGCTGTCGAAAGTCAGTTGCCAGCGGGGTGCTTGGTGCGGGGGCCGAAGATCGCGGTACCGATGCGCAGCAGGGTGCTGCCCTCGGCGACGGCGGCGTCGATGTCCCCGGACATGCCCATCGACAGGGTGTCCAGTGATTGCTCGGGAAGTTGGCGCTGTAGCTGGTCGCGCAGCTGGCGCAGCGCGGCAAAGGCCTGGCGCTGTTGCTGGGGGTCGGCGCTGTTGGCGGGAATGGCCATCAGGCCGCGCAGCCGCAGGCCGGGAAGCTCGGCAATGGCACGGGCCAGCTCGGCGGCGTCGGCGGCGGCAACCCCGGCCTTGCTGGCCTCATTGCTGATATTGACCTGCAGGCAGATGTTTAGCGGAGGCCGGGTCGCCGGGCGCTGTTGGCTGAGTCGCTGCGCGACCTTGAGGCGGTCGACGCTGTGTGCCCAGTCGAAGTGTTGGGCAATGTCACGGGTTTTGTTGGATTGAATAGGGCCGATGAAGTGCCAGCAGATGTTGCGGTCCTGCAGGGCATGCTGCTTGTCCAGGGCTTCCTGCAGGTAGTTTTCGCCAATATGCTGCAGGCCGGCGTCCAGTGCCGCCGCGACCTCATCGGCACTGCGGGTTTTGCTGACGGCGAGCAGGGTAATTTCGGCGGGATCGCGCCCGGCCGCCGCGGCGCAGTGGGCGATGTGATCGCGCAGGGCTGCTATATTTGCTGTTAGGGGCTGATATGGCGTTGTTGTCAATTTATGCTCCAGTTGGCTGTGCATTGGTGGCGCAACTGCAATAATAAAAGGCATTGCGCGAACCTGAACCGGCAGCGCATTATCACCTAATAACAAAACATGTGAAGAAAATGCGATGTACGGTGTGCGACTGCCGGAATATCGCGCTGTGTCCTAAGGAGAGTCATGGATATTACCGAATTGCTGGCCTTTAGTGCCAAGCAAAATGCCTCGGATTTGCATTTGTCAGCGGGTTTGCCGCCAATGATCCGCGTCGATGGCGACGTGCGCCGTATCAATGTGCCCGCGATGGAGCACCGCGAAGTGCACAGCTTGATTTACGAGATCATGAATGACCGCCAGCGTCGCGATTACGAGGAGTTTCTGGAAACCGATTTTTCTTTCGAGGTGCCCGGAGTGGCGCGCTTCCGGGTAAACGCCTTTAATCACAACCGCGGTGCCGGTGCGGTGTTTCGGACCATTCCGTCCAAGGTGCTGACCTTGGATGACCTGGGTATGGGTAAGGTATTCAGAGATGTTTCCATGCTGCCGCGCGGTCTGGTGTTGGTCACGGGGCCGACGGGCTCCGGTAAGTCCACCACGCTGGCGGCGATGATTGACTATATTAATGACAATAAGTTTGACCATATTCTCACCATTGAAGACCCGATAGAATTTGTTCACGAGTCGAAAAAATGCCTGATGAACCAGCGCGAAGTGCATCGCGATACCCACGGTTTTAACGAGGCGCTGCGCTCCGCGCTGCGTGAAGACCCCGATATTATTCTGGTGGGCGAGTTGCGCGACCTGGAAACGATTCGCCTGGCGCTGACGGCGGCGGAAACGGGCCACCTGGTGTTCGGTACCTTGCACACCACGTCGGCGGCCAAAACCATTGACCGGGTCGTGGACGTATTCCCGGGAGAAGAGAAGTCCATGGTGCGCTCTATGTTGTCGGAGTCGCTGCAGGCGGTTATTTCTCAAACCCTGTTGAAAAAGCCGGAGGGCGGCCGGGTGGCGGCACATGAAATCATGATCGGTACGCCGGCGATTCGTAACTTGATCCGTGAAGACAAGGTGGCGCAGATGTACTCGGCGATTCAGTCGGGCGCCAATGTCGGCATGCAGACCATGGATCAGTGTTTGAAGGATTTGTTGTCGAAGCGCATGGTGACTCGCGAGGCTGCTAAACTCAAAGCGCGCTTCCCGGAAAATTTCTGAGCAGATAAGCGGCGCCCGCGCCGAGGAGTAAGTTGTGGAAATTGAAAAGCTGCTGCGGATCATGCAGGAGAAGGGCGCCTCGGATTTATTTATTTCGGCCGGTGTGCCGCCCTCGGTGAAGCTCAATGGACAGTTGATCCCGATGAGCAGCAATGCGCTGAGTCCCGAGCAGGCCCGCGAGGTGGTGCTGGGGGTGATGAACGAGCAGCAGCGCCGCGAATTCGTGCGCGATCGCGAGTGCAATTTTGCGATTAGCTCTCGGGGTATCGGTCGCTTTCGGGTCAGCGCGTTTTACCAGCGCAATTTGGTGGGCATGGTGTTGCGCCGCATTGA
>NZ_JBFIGO010000027.1:0-30066 GCF_041602295.1 Spongiibacter sp.
CGTCGCAACATCGCCACTGCCACTGCGCAAGGCGCGTCGCAGCTGCTGAGCTTTGGCGGTGCCCATTCCAATCATTTGCACGCCCTAGCCGCCCTCGGCTTGGAGTTGGGCTGGCCAACTGCCGCATTTATTCGCGCCGACGCGGCGCAGAGTACCCCCTGTATGGATGATTTGCAGCGCTGGGGAATGCAGCTGCACCGCCTCAGTCGCAGTGAGTATCGTCGTCGTCATGATCCGGTGTTTGTGGAGTCGCTGTTGCAGGACTTTGAAAATCCCTACCTGATTCCCGAGGGGGGCGGCAATTTGGACGGTGCGCAGGGCTGTGCGGAGATCGCCGAGTTGCTGCCGCGGCGCGGTGCTGACTATGCCTTGATTATGATCGCCTGTGGAACGGGTACGACCTTGGCCGGGCTGGCGGCCGGCGTCGCCGACGGCGTGCAATTGCTGGGGGTGCCGGTACTCAAGGCGGAAGCGTTTATGGCGGGCGATATCCGCCGGCTGATTCTTCAGTTGGGAGCCGATCGGGGCAATTGGCGTTTGGATCACCGCTTTGTCGATCGCGGCTTCGGGCGCTTGAGCGAGGGTTTGGTGGATTTTATTCGCGGTTTTGAGTCGCGCCATGGGCTGCCTCTAGACCCGGTATACACCGCGAAATTGTTTTACGCCGTTGAGACTATGGCTGCCGCGGGGGAATTGGCAGATTACTCGCGTATTCTGGTGGTTCACAGCGGTGGCCTGCAAGGGCGGCGAGGTTATCCGGAGCTGTTTAGGGCTTGACGGGCTTAGGCCACTGATCGGGCACGACAAAGCAGCGATCTAAACTGGGGTTTATCAGCATGAGTGGTCGCTGTTGGGCGCGTTGTATTGTGGCGTCGTTAATCGGCAGGGCGCGCTCGTAGTCGGCGCTTAGCCACCGCGGTTTTTCCAGTAGCCGCCAGTCAAACTGGCTGCCTTGGCTCTGCCATTGTTGTGCCAGCGCAGATGCCCGCAGCCAGTGACCTCGGCAGTGCAGGGGGTGCAGGCCGGGAGTTTCTGCGGCTTGGCTGTCGGCGTAAAAGAGTATGCCCGCGATCCGTAGTCGGCGCTGGCAGTGGTCGATACCGAGATTGTGCAGAGTCTGGCGGCCAGCCTCGCTGAGTGACAGCTGCAGTTGATGGCGGTTGAGTCGCTCTAGCTTGCGGTCCAGGCGATCGGCGCTATTGGGGCCGCGCCAGGCACTCAGTGGCAGTTTGCCTGCGCCGGTGGCCAGGAAAAATTTTACCGCCAGTTCCAGGTGAATGGCCGCGCCGCTGTTTAGGTCGCGGTAGATAATGTCGAACTCTCCCAGGGTTTGGCCATTTTGGCGCACCGGGAGGTTGTGGGCGAGCAATTCGGTGTGGGGGTCTTGTTCGAGAAAGAAGTGCCACAGTGACTCAAAAACCAGGCCTAGCCGCGGACTTGCGCAGCGCCTTTGCAAGTGCTCGCGGAGCGCGCGGTCGTCGCGATCCAGTTCATCCAGCCAGTGGCGTCGCGCCGGGGTCAGCGGCAGTGGTGGCGCTTCGCTCAGGCCGGCCGAGGCCTGCAGCAGCGGTGTGGAAAAGCAGCTCCACGCCAGAGCGCGCAGCGTGGGCGAGCGATAGTGGTTAAGGTCCAGCGAGTTGATAGGGCGTATTCTCTTGGCGGATGCTGTGCGCAGAGTTTGCATTGTGTTCCCACAGGCTGGTTATAATGAGCGCCCCGCGCATGGCAGCAGTAATTATGGAACAGTTCCGCAATATAGGGGTCATCGGCCGTGAAGGCAACGGTGTCGCCGCGACGCTCAAACGGCTGTTGGACTACCTTCAGCAGCGCGAGCTCAGTGTTGTACTCGATGAGCAGGTCGCTGGCCTGATGGCCTCTCACGGCCTGCGGGTGTGCAGCCGGCGGATGATCGGCGAGATCTGCGATTTAATTATCGTGGTCGGTGGCGATGGCAGCCTATTGGGGGCTGCGCGCACCTTGGCCCGCCACAATGCGCCGGTATTGGGCGTGAATCGCGGTCGCCTGGGCTTTCTTACCGATATTTCGCCCGATGATATCGAAGCGCAGGTAGGGGCCGTGCTGGATGGCCACTACCGGCTGGAAAAGCGGTTTTTGCTCGATGTCGAGTTGATTCGCAGCGGTGAGCGCGTCGGCAAGGGGGATGCACTGAATGACGTAGTGCTAAATTCCGGCACCTCCGGCCATATGATGGAGTTTGAATTATTTGTCGATGGCGAGTTCGTTTATCGGCAGCGCTCAGATGGCGTGATTATTTCCACGCCGACGGGTTCGACCGCCTATTCACTGTCGGCTGGCGGGCCGATCATGCACCCGCGACTCGATGCGATTGTGATTGTGCCGATGTTCCCTCACACCCTTAGCAGCCGGCCGATTGTGATTGATGGCAAGAGCGAAATCAGTATGCTGGTGTGCGACTGCAACACTGCCCAGCCGCCGGTGACCTGTGATGGTCAGCTGCGCATGACCAGTCAGCCTGGCGATATTATCAATGTCCGTAAAAAGCCCCATCGCATGAAGTTGATCCACCCGCTGGACCACAGCTTCTATGCCAGTTGTCGAGATAAACTTGGTTGGGGCGCGCACCTGCCTGCCGGCGATGATGATGACTGACTACTTTATTGCGCTGCGTTTGCCTGTCACTGAGGATCTGGCCGATTTCTCGCGACTGCTTTGGCAGCGTGGGGTAGCCCACCATATTTCAGAAGACAGTGGCAGCCAGGTGTTGCGGGTCGGCGATCGAGAGCAGGTGGCCATAGTGCAGGGCTTGTATAAAAAACTGCACAGTGGTGAGCTGAGCCTGGGGCGCGCCGCCCCCCTTGTCGATGTGTCGCTGGCGTCGCGACCGGCGCCGTCGCCCGGTCGGCCGATGGTCCTGCTATTGCTGTTACTCAGTGTGTTGGGGGCCTTGCTGCCGGTTGTGGATCGCAGTTTTTCGCTGGTGTCATATCTCAGCTTTTATCCCCTGGATCTAGACAGTGGTCGGCTGGTGGCCAGTTGGCCCAGTGGGCAGTTGTGGCGCCTGTTGACGCCCATGTTCCTGCATTTTGGTGTGCTGCATATTGCGTTTAATGGTCTCTGGCTCTGGGAGTTGGGAGGGATGATTGAGCGGCGGCAGGGGGCGGCGACACTGCTGGCGGTGGTGGTACTGGTGGCGGCGTCTTCAAATATGGCTCAGGCGATGATGTCGGTGTCGCTGTTTGGCGGCATGTCCGGGGTTATCTATGGCCTGCTGGGCTACATCCTAGCGTGGAACCAGTTGCGTCGGGCAGAGGCCTTGCCTTTGGTGCCCGGCGTGGCGGTGGTCATGCTGGTGTGGTTGTTGCTTTGCCTGGCGGGCTTTACCCGCCTGCTGGGCTTGGGTGAAATTGCCAATACCGCCCATGTCAGCGGTCTGTTGATGGGTCTGCTGCTCGGTGCGGCGGCTGCATTTTTACGTCGGCGCCCGGCGTAAAAGCCCGGCGCTAGCTCTGGTATACTTCCTCTCTTTTTTATAGGCGGCCTGCGGAGGGCGCTATGGATTTTGAAAAACTGATCGACAACCTCGATCCGGAAATTTATGAGTCGCTCAAGCGCGCCGTTGAAATCGGCAAGTGGCCGGATGGACGGCCGTTGACCGCAGAGCAGCGCAGCCATTGCATGGATGCAGTCATTGCTTACGATCACCGTCGCAAGCCCGAGGGTGAGCGTGTCGGCGATATTGATATGGGTAGCAAGGCTCAGGGTGATAGCTGCAGTGGTCATGGCGACGCGGCGAGTGAAAAGCCGATTAAATGGACGGATTCTCAATGACCCAGTCTGCCGTGGCTGGTGCGGCGTCAAAAATGCGCACGGTGCTGGAGGATACCCAGCCCCAGTATACCTTGGTGCTCGGTGAAGATGCCGTGGTGATGAATAGCCTTATCGGCAGTACCCTGCGTTTGGCATACCGTCAGCAGATCAACTGTGTGCACTGTGGCCGCTTGACCAAAAAAAGTTTTAGTCAGGGTTATTGCTACCCGTGTTTTCAGCGCTTGGCGCAGTGCGACAGCTGTATTGTCAGTCCGGAAAAATGCCATTACTTTGCGGGCACATGCCGGGAGCCCGAGTGGGGCGAAAAGCACTGCATGGTTGACCACGTGGTCTACTTGGCCAATTCCTCGGGCGTGAAGGTGGGCATTACCCGCGGCACGCAGCTGCCGACCCGATGGATTGATCAGGGGGCGGTGGCTGCACTGCCGATATTCCGGGTTAGCACCCGCCAGCAGTCGGGTCTGGTCGAGAGCGTGTATAAATCGCATGTCGCTGATAAAACCAGCTGGCAGGCAATGCTCAAGGGGCCGCCGCCGGAGTATGATCTAGCGGCCCGCGGCGAGGAGTTGGCCCAGATTTGCCAGCCGGAGATCGAGGCGCTGCAGCAGCGTTTCGGTCTACAGGCGATTCAGCCTTTAACGGGGGGGCAGGTGCAACGTATCGACTACCCGGTGGTGGAGTATCCCAGTAAAGTGAAATCCTTTAATTTGGATAAAAACCCACTTGCTGAAGGTACCTTGATGGGTATAAAAGGCCAGTATCTTATCTTTGATACCGGTGTGATCAATATTCGCAAATACGGCGGTTATCACTTGGAAATTAGCAGTCCTGCGCTGTAGTTCAAGGCCGCCATTAGGAGAGTAGTATGCGCGACGCGCAGCCCCGCACAATTTACCTGAAAGACTACCGTGTTCCCGAGTACTTGATTGATAAAACTGCGCTGAGCTTTCGCTTGGGTGAGCAGTACACCGAGGTCAGTTCGCGTCTGCAGTTGCGCCGCAATCCTGCCGCAGAGCGCAATACCGTCGCGCCTTTGGAGCTGCATGGTGCAGAACTGGAACTGTTGTCGCTGGCGATCGACGGAACGCCATTGCTTGACGGGGACTGGCAGCGCGATGGCGAAATTCTGCGTATCGACGCGGTGCCTGAGCAGTTTGAGCTACAGTGTGTCACGCGTATTTACCCGCAGCGCAACACCTCTTTGGAAGGTCTGTATAAATCCAGTGGCATGTTCTGCACTCAGTGCGAGGCTGAGGGTTTTCGCAAAATTACCTACTACCTCGATCGTCCCGATGTGATGTCGGAGTTCGAAGTGGAGATTATCGCTGACGCCGAGGCCTACCCCGTGCTGTTGTCTAATGGCAATTGCGTGCTTAGCGAGCCTCTCGTCGACGGCATGCAGCGCAGCGTTTGGCACGACCCCTTCCCGAAGCCCGCTTATTTGTTTGCCTTGGTGGCGGGCAAGTTGTCGCGGATCAGCGACCGTTTTACCACCGCTAGTGGCCGCGATGTCGACTTGCATATTTACGTGGAAAAGAAAGACCTCGATAAATGCGAGCACGCGATGCAGTCCTTGAAAAATGCCATGCGTTGGGACGAGGAGGTCTACGGCCGGGAATACGACCTGGAGTTGTTTAATATCGTCGCTGTGGACGATTTCAATATGGGGGCGATGGAGAACAAAAGCCTCAATATTTTTAATACCTCTTGCGTGCTGGCCAAGCCCGAAACGACCACTGACGCGGGTTTTCAGCGAGTGGAAGGTGTCGTGGCCCACGAATATTTTCACAACTGGTCGGGCAATCGCGTGACTTGTCGCGACTGGTTTCAGTTGAGCCTCAAAGAGGGGTTCACGGTGTTTCGCGACGCGGCCTTCTCGGCCGATATGGGCTCGCCGACCGTGAAACGGGTCGAGGATGTGACGTTGCTGCGCACTGCTCAGTTTGCTGAAGACGGTGGCCCAATGGCCCACCCGGTGCGGCCCGACTCGTTTATTGAAATTTCTAATTTCTACACGGTGACGGTGTATGAAAAGGGCGCTGAGGTAGTGCGGATGATTCACACGCTGCTGGGCCCCGAGCGTTTTCGCGCCGGCAGTGACCTGTACTTTGATCGCCACGATGGCCAGGCGGTGACCTGTGAAGATTTTGTCAAGGCGATGGAGGATGCCAGCGGCGTCGATTTGACGCAGTTTCGCCGTTGGTATTCCCAGGCGGGCACTCCGCAGCTGACGGTGACTGGCGACTACGATGCTGAGCAGCAGAGCTATACCTTGACGGTGGCGCAGAGTTGCCCGCCGAGCCCGGGCCAACGGCAAAAAGAAGCTTTTCATATTCCCTTGGCGGTGGCGTTGTTGGGCGAGGCCGGACAATTGCCGCTGCAGCTGCGCGGCGCAGCCGCCAATGTCGAAAGCAGCGATAACACCGAGCTGGTGCTGGACGTTACCGAGTTTGAACAGCGCTTTGTATTTGACGGCGTGGGTGAAAAACCGGTGCCGAGTTTGCTGCGCGGTTTTTCCGCGCCAGTGAAGTTGGCGATGGCTTATCAGCGCGATGAGCTGTTGCGCATCATGCAGGTCGATGGCGACGGTTTTTGTCGCTGGGATGCCAGTCAGCAGCTGGGGCTGGCAGAAATTCGCACGGCGCTTGCTGCTCAGGCTGAAGGTGCTGAGGTGCAGGTGGCCGCTGACTATATTGAGGCCTGCGGCGGTTTGCTGCAGGACGGCAGTCTGGATCCGGCGATGGTTGCATTGATGTTGCAGCTGCCGTCAGAGGCCTATTTAGCCGAATTGATTTCACCCGTGGATGTTGCGGCGATTCACCGCGCTCGCGAGGCCCTGCGCGCCAATCTTGCAATGGCGTTGCGCGAGCCATTGTTGGCGACGTACCGGCAGTGTCACAGCGACGAGCCCTATCAGGCCAGTGCTGAACAGATTGCCCTGCGCAGTTTGAAGAATGTGGCGCTGTCCTATCTGATGGCGACCGCAGAGGGGCCGGAGCTGGCGCGACAGCAGTTTGAACGGAGCGCGAATATGACCGACCGTTTGGCCGCACTGAGCGCCATTGTAAACAGCGATATGGCCTATAAGTCGCAGGCACTGCAGCGTTTTTATCAAGATTGGCAGCACGAACCTCTGGTTATTAACCAGTGGTTCCAGGTGCAGGCGATGTGCAAGCTGCCCGGCACGTTAGAGCGTGTTGTGGAGCTGATGAGCCACCCCGCCTACGACCCTGGCAACCCGAACAAGGTGCGGGCCTTGGTGGGGGCTTTTTGTGGCCAAAATGCAGTGAATTTTCACCGCGAGGATGGTGCCGGCTACGCTTTCCTGACCGATCGGGTTATTGAGCTAAATAGCCGCAATCCGCAGATTGCCTCGCGCTTGTTGGGGCCGCTGACTAAATGGCGGAAATACTTGCCTGAGGTCCAGCAGCGAATGCGCGCGGAGCTGCGGCGCGTGCTGGCGGTGCCGACCTTGAGCAGCGATGTGTACGAGGTGGTGTCAAAGAGCCTCGAGGGAGAGTAAGCATAAAAATCAGTTTTGTTATAACTATATTCGCTTTTGTTATAACTGACTGATTTATATAGACTTTTCTTGTTTTATTGCGGATTTGTGGTAAGGTTGCCGACCTTGTAATTAGCAGTGATAACTATCATGGATCTGGATCTCGACGCGCTGAACGCCGAACTGCGCGACAAATCGGCAGAGGACATTATTCGCTGGGCGGTGTCGCTGGGCGAGCCGGCGATGTCGTCGACCAGTTTTTCGCAGAACGCGGCGGTGATGCTCAAGTTGGTTACCGATGTTGATCCACAGATGCCAATTGTGTGGGCGGACAGCGGCTATAATGTGCCGGATACTTATCGCGTTGCAGAAAAGTTGATTAAGCTGCTCAAGCCCAATTTGAAGGTGTATATCCCGGAAATGACGGCCGAGCGCCGCAACGCGCTGATGGGGGGGATTCCGCACCCGGATGACAATCCTGATTTACACCGCGAGTTTACCCGCCAAGTTAAATTAGAGCCCTTTAATCGCGCCTTTGATGAGCTCAAGCCGAAGATTTGGCTGACCGGTATCCGCAAGGAAGAAACCGCGTTTCGACAGAGTTTGGACGTGCTGTCCTGGGACGGCCGAGGTATTCTTAAAGTGGCGCCGATTTTTTACTGGAGTGAGCAGGATGTGCAGGCCTATATGGAGGCCCACCAGCTGCCCAGCTGCAAACACTACTTTGACCCCACCAAGGTGGCTGAAAATCGCGAGTGCGGCCTGCACACATCGGCCTGAACCCGCAGACTTTTTCCCGGCGCCGCAGTTCGCTATGCTGGCGTCTAACTCGTTGATGGCCAAAGCATGTATTCGCTGATTCGCCCGCTACTGTTTCGCCTGTCGGCGGAAACCGCTCACAATGTCTCTCTCAAGGCCTTGTCGGCCGCCCATCGCCTGGGGTTGTCGGGCTTGTTGGCTGCCCGCCCGGAGCCTTGTCCAGTAGAGGTGATGGGAATTCGCTTCCCCAACCCGGTGGGCTTGGCGGCAGGCCTGGATAAAGACGCCCGCCATATCGACGCGCTGGCGGCCTTGGGTTTTGGTTTTATTGAGGTGGGTACGGTGACTCCGCGGCCGCAGCCGGGTAACCCCGGGCCGCGGCTGTTCCGCCTGCCTGCAGCCGAGGCCATTATTAACCGCATGGGTTTTAATAACCGTGGTGTTGACGCCCTGGTGGCGGCGGTAACAGCCAGTCATTACGACGGCGTGCTGGGCATTAATATCGGTAAAAACAAAGATACTCCGGCTGAGCAGGCGGTTGATGACTACCTGTACTGCCTGCGCAAGGTTTATCCGCTGGCGAGCTATGTCACGGTAAATTTGTCCTCGCCGAATACGCCTGGGTTGCGCGATCTGCAGTTTGGCGAGCCCTTGCGGCTGTTGTTGCAAGCGCTCAAGGCCGCCCAGCTAGCACTGGCAGAAGAGCACGGCCGCTATGTGCCGCTGGCGGTGAAGATTGCGCCAGATATGGTTGACGAAGATGTTCGCGACGTCGCGAGAACTTTTGTTGAGACCGGCATCGATGCGGTGATTGCTACCAATACGACCATTTCTCGAGAGGCGGTTGCAGGGCTGCTGCACGCTGAGGAGGCCGGTGGTTTGAGTGGCGCACCGGTGCGTGAGGCGGCGACGCGAGTGGTGCGGATTCTCGCCGATGAGCTGGCCGGCCGCCTGCCGATTATCGGGGTTGGCGGCATTGCCAGCGCCGAGGCTGCTGCGGAAAAGGTTGAGGCCGGCGCTGCATTGTTGCAGGTGTACACCGGGTTTATTTACCGTGGCCCGGCGTTAATTCGCGATGCGGTGCGGGGTGCCAGCACGGTATTGAGGGCCACGCGGGGTGGGTAACGCCGCGTTATTAGAGGCTTTCAGCGTTGCGGTGACGACGTTTTTTGCCACTATAGGCCCGGTGGATGTGGCGGCGATGTTCGCGATTTTTGCCGGTGGTTTGGATGAGCGCGAGCGCCGTCTAACGGCGGTTCGCGGGGTGTTGATTGCCGGCGCTATCCTGCTGCTGTTTGCCCTGCTGGGCGACTGGATTCTCAATATGCTCGGTATATCACTGGCGGCACTGCGGGCTGCGGGTGGCGTACTGCTGTTGTTAATCGGTATTGAGATGGTGGCCGCCAAGGGTAGCGGCGCGACCACTACCACGACAGAGGAAAGCCGCGAGGCAGAGTTAAAGGCCGATATCGCCGTCTTTCCTTTGGCGACGCCGCTGATCGCCGGGCCCGGTGCCATTGGTGCAGTGATTCTGTTGATGGCCCATGCCGAGGGCAATTATGCCGAACAGGCGGTGGTGCTGATGGCGCTGGCTCTGGTGTTGTTGCTGACTCTGGCGGCGCTGCTGCTGGCCAGTCAGTTGCAGACCTTGCTCGGTGTGACCGGGATGCATATGGTGAGCCGGGTATTCGGTGTGTTGCTTTGTGCGCTGGCAATGCAGTTTTTATTCGACGGCATTGCCCAGAGCGGCTTGCTGGGTGGGGTGGCTACGCCGCCAGCGGCTAGCGGCGCATGATGGCGCCGGTTAGCGGCGGCTAAAGGGCTGACCGATATCCACGACTTCGGGGCCTTCAAACAACAGTTTGGCGCGTTTCATTGAGACGCTGCACAGGGGTTTTTTTGGCAGGCCCAATTCGCGCAATGTTTTTGCCAGTGGATGCTGGTCGCCAATACTCGGCAGTGCGCCGCCAAGGCTGAAGCGCAGGCCTTCGCCCTCGGTAATGCCGATAGTTTTCCAGGCGCGGCCGTTGCGCACGGCTAATGATGGTGCCTGCTGGGCGCCAGCGCTGATGTTGCCGCCGGCCTTGGCGGTGATTTCGAAAACCAGTTGTTGGTCATCAGTAAAGCGTGCGCGCGCTTGTTGTTCATCAATTTGAATGTCGACATCGGTTACCCATTTGGGAAAGCCCCAGATAAAGCGTCCGGCGTGGGTGGTGAAGCCTTGATTGACCGGCATGCGGTAAACATAGTTGGCCAGCTTGCCGCGCAGCACTCGCCACAGCGCGCCAACTATCGGCAGCGGCGCTGATTCGCCGGGTGTGGTTACCGGGAAAACGATTGCCGCCTCGTTGTAGTCCCCCAGATCGTTTTCTCGATAGTCCACGGCCAGTAGTTGCATCAGCGCCTTGCCCGGCCATAATTTGACGACCTTGAAGCCGGTATCGGCGATTAGCGACTGGGCAACTTTACTGTCGACCGCGAAAATGTTCATCAGCATAGAGGCGTCGTTGACGCGCACCGGCAGGCTGACCTCGCGGCCGTCAATTTGGTAGTGGCCGGGGCCGCGCTGCTGGCAAACCTCGTCGGTGTTGCAATTGCCGACAGCCTGCTCGCTGGCGTGGATGTGCGTGTCTTGCATGGTGTGTCCCGTATTATCGTTATCGTTGGGTGATTGTAGGCACAGTCGTCAAAATGTGACATTACGGTGCTGTAATGGCGCCAAGTCAGCGCCAGTTTACTATGCCCTAGCCCGGCAATAGGGGATAATGACCGTCTTTGTTAACGCTGCCAGTGCTGGTCGAGAGGGAGTTTTTATGGCTGCATTTCCACGTTTTAAACCGTTGATGCCGGAACTATCAGCGGGTCGGAATATCGGTGTTGCTGAATTGGGTTTGCGCGGCTCGCTGCGCCTTGCTCAAACTGTGGCCAAAGTGTACCCGCAGGCCCTGAAGTGGTTGTTGCAGTGGCGCCAGCCGCGTCCTGCCGAGCTGCGTGAGTTGTTCGAGGCGCTGGGTGCGACCTATATTAAGTTCGGGCAGTTTATTGCCAGCTCGCCCTCCATTTTTCCCAAGGACTATGTCGATGAATTTCAGTCCTGCCTCGATCAAACACCGGCGATTGCGTTTAGCAAAATCCGTCAGATTGTGGAACAGGACCTCGGGCGACCACTGGAAGCGTTGTTTGACGAGTTTGATGAACAGGCGTTGGCGTCGGCATCAATTGCGCAGGTACATGCCGCGCGCCTGAAGAGTGGCGAAGATGTGGTGGTCAAGGTGCAAAAGCCCGGTGTGCGGGCGGTGCTGACCACGGATATGAACACAGTGTATTTGCTGACACGGGTGTTGGAGTTGATCGTACCGAATACTGACCGGGATGCCGTGGCGGGCTTGGTATCAGAGATGTACCAGGCGATGATCGATGAGTGCGATTTTATTAAGGAAGCCGAAAATCTGCGGGTTTTCCGGCAGTTTCTCGCTGATACTGGCAATACCCAGGTTGTTGCGCCTAAGCCCTATGCCCAGGTGTCGTCAGCGCGAGTGCTAACCATGGAGCGCTTCTACGGTTCGGCACTCACCGATCAGGGCTTGTCGGTAGCGGGCGGGGGGCGCGACCCCAGCGAAGGTTTGTTCAATGCACTCAATACCTGGTTTGCCAGCCTGACTCAGTGTCCATTTTTTCACGCAGATCTACACAGCGGTAATTTGCTGCTGTTGGACGACGGCCGCGTCGGCTTTATTGATTTTGGTATGGTCGGCCGCATCCGGCCGGAAGCTTGGCAGGCAATGTTTAGTTTGTTTGCGGGCGTTAGTCAGCAAGACTATCGAATGATGGCCGAGGCGATGGTGACGGTGGGGATTACCCGCGATGCCGTGGATGTGGACGCGCTGAGCCGCGATATTGCCGCCCTGTTCGAAAACCTGAACGCCGTAGATCCGGTGAGTGTGTTGGAGAATCAGTCGGGGGATGGTATCAACGCCTTGCTGAGCGACCTGGGCGCGATTGCTCGCAATTACGGTATACGCTTTCCGCGTTCTTTCACTATGCTGCTGAAGCAGTTCCTCTATTTTGACCGCTATGTCGAGTTGTTGGCGCCGGGGGTTGACCTGTTTCGCGATGAGCGCGTTGAAATGATGTTAAGTCATTGAATAAAAATAGCTAATTCTTCTTTTTCCGAATGTTCAGTAAGTAGTACACACGATACTTTTTAGCTGTGCCCTAGGTTTAACTACGTCACATATAGGGAGTGTAGCGCTTGTTGTTGCCTTGCTGGTGTGCATTGGCAGTTGCCGGGGATTGAGGTGCGACTGCTGTTGTACAAGTCCGTGTCTTGGCGCCGATCTGCGATCCTCAACCCTACAGTTCTTTGAATCACTTTTCACCGTATGCGACGGAGTGGGTCGCGGCAGGTTGGATGTGAGTCGCGGCTTAACCGTTGGAGCGCTGGCTGTTTGGCGGTACCGAGTCCCACTGTGGGACATGGATAAGCGGTATTTGGCAGTTGTAAAGGGAGGAGTGTGGTGATGGGTGACCTACCTGAGTCGGTCGACGACAAGTTATTGTTGGCTGAAGAAGGCATCAATGACGACAAGCGAGTCTATGCCGAGCCTTGGAAGCTGCTTGTGGTGGACGACGAGAAGGTTGTGCATGTTGTTACGCGCCTGGCGCTGGAAGATTTTGAGCTGGGTGGTCGCGGATTACAGATGATCAGCGCCTATTCCGCAGAGGAGGCCAGGGAGCTGATGCAGCATCATGGCGATATCGCGGTGGTGCTGCTAGATGTCGTCATGGAAACGGAGCACGCCGGTCTGGAGTTGGTGCACTGCATTCGCGAAGAACTGAATAACCGCATGGTGCGTATTATTCTGCGCACTGGCCAGGCGGGACAGGCGCCCGAGCACGAAGTGATTATTCGCTATGACATTAATGACTACAAGGAAAAGACCGAGCTAACGCGGCAAAAGTTGTTCTCTTCCGTATATACCGCATTGCGCTCATATCGGGATTTGACCGCCCTGGACAATAATCGCCGTGGTTTGTTGCGGGTTATTGAAGCCTCCGCAGAAATATTCGAACGCCGTCATATGCAGGCGTTTTATGAGGGGGTGTTGGAGCAGTTAATCGCGTTGCTTTACCTCAATAGTGATGCCATGTTGGTTCGCGCTTCGGGAATGATTGCCAATGCCTGCGATGCTTCGGAGCGACAATTGCAGGTGTTGGCATCGTCGGGGCGTTTTCGGCAGTATAGTGGCACCATCAAATGCGATGTTTTGGATCGAGAGACGCAGGATCGTCTTCAATGTGCGATTAATGGCAAGTCCAATAATTATGGCGATAATTACTGGGTAAGCTACTACTGTACAAAGGCAGGTGTTGAGCAGCTGTTATACGTGTCTGCGCGTGACAGTTTTTCTGTGCCGGATGTTCATATGATTGAATTGTTTGTGAGAAATGTGGCGATTGCTCATGACAATGTTGAGCTGATGGAGCGCCTTAGAGGCGGATAATATGCTTGCGATGCAGGGAGTGAACTGTGGCTATTGATGACCGACTTATGTTGGCAACAGAAGCAATTGAAGGGGGTAAGCACTCGGCATCGCCGTTGACACAGGCGTGGAAAGTTCTGATCGTTGACGACGAAGAAGAAATTCACGTGGTGACACGATTGGCCCTGCACGATTTCAGTTTCGGCGGCCGCAACCTGGAATTCATTAGTGCCTATTCTGGCGCTGAAGCGCGTCAGGTGATTCACGACAATCCTGATGTTGCCATTATTTTGTTGGATGTCGTGATGGAAACCGATAGCGCCGGACTGGATGTCGCGCAGTATATTCGCCAGGAATTGGGCAATCACTTTGTGCGCATTATCTTGCGTACCGGTCAGCCGGGCCTGGCTCCGGAGCGGCGGGTGCTCAAGGTTTACGATATCAATGACTACCGCGCCAAAACTGAACTCACCCAGGATCGCTTGTTCTCGGTTATTTATACCGCGCTATCCTCCTATCGCGATTTAGTGTCTCTGGCTCGCAGCCGTCATCAGTTGATTGGCCTCGTCAATGAAATCGAGCAGCTGTCCCACCTGGCAGCGAGGGATCTGCAAGTCCCCCTCAATGACGTGGTCAGTACTATGCGCAGTTTGACCGGCCCCCAGGATCCACCGCTGCCACAGGCCGCAGCAGAGTCATTGGTGGAAATGCGCGACAATATTTATGCGATGCAGTCTGCGCTCAACAAATTGGTGGCGCTGACCTCGGTTGGGCGATTCAACGAGAGCCGCGAGAGTGTCGACTGCAATGCCGTTGTTCACGAAGTGTTAGTTAATTTGGATGCGGAGTTTCGAGCCAGTCACGCGAATCTACACAGTGAAACCTTGCCCACCATTTACGCCTGCCATCGCCAGATGGTGCAGTTATTCCAAAACCTGATTAGCAATGCCATTCGTTTTACCGAGGGGCGGGCCCCGGAGATTTACATCAATGCGGTTACCCATGAGCGCAACTGGTTGTTTTCGGTGACCGATGCCGGCTCAGGTATTAGTCCGGAACAGCACAGCAGTTTGTTTAATTTGTTCCATCGCGACAGTACTGCCGGTGTCTCGCGGGAGTCGGGTGTAGGGCTGGCCATTTGTGAAAAAATTGTGCGCTGGCACGGTGGTAAAATATGGTTGGATTCAGAGGTTGGCAAGGGGTCAACTTTCTATTTCACCATTCCGCTCACAGAATAGTGCGGAGGCCTCGATGAGGGCTGAATGGGTTTTGTCGAGTCTCTCTCAGGCACTGTTGTGTGTCGATGGAGAGGGCACTATCAACTACCTCAACGCTGCCGCAGAGCAGCTGCTGAACTGCGATCATCACACAGTCTTGGGCTTGCCGCTGGAATCGGCGTTGCCATTGCGCAGCGACAAGGGTGAGGCGCTTAAGCCGGCACTGCTGAACGAGCTGGCCAGTGCTGGGGGCGAGGTTAAGCTGCGTACTTCCGGCATCGATGGTCGTGAGGCGGTGATGTCACTGAAGGTCGAGGTGGTGCGGGGCGACGGCGGTGAGCCGGCCGGCTTCGTGTTGCTTCTTGCTAGTCATGCGACGGCTAGCAGTGCGGCTGCGGAGGTGATTAATCACCTCGATCCGCTGACCTCACTGATGGGGCGCCGGGAGTTTGAACGGCGAATCGACAATTTGGTTAACGATGCCGCGACCAGCTCTCGCAGCCATGCCTTGTTGTACATCGATATTGATCAGTTCAAGTTGATTAATGATACCAGCGGCCACGGTGCGGGCGACAACTTGATTAAGGCCGTGGGCGAATGTTTGAGTGCCGAGCTATTTGCCGGTGACCTGCTTTATCGCTTGGGTGGCGATGAGTTCGGCGTGCTGCTGTGTAATGTTGATAGCTTTGAGGCGAAGGCGACGGCCACTCGGCTGGTTCGCGCGGTGAAGCGAATGGATTTCGTGTGGAGTAATATCAGTCACCGGGTGTCGATCAGTGTCGGCGTGGTGTTGATCGATCAATACACGCTCGAGCGCCAAGCGGTGATGAGTCAGGCGGATGTGGCAATGTATACCGCCAAGGAGAACGGTCGGGGGCGGGTACATCTCTACGATGTCCATGATAAGAATCTCAGTCGTCTACACGACGAAATGGATTGGGTTCATCGCATTAATCAGGCGCTCAGCAAGAACGAATTCTGTTTGGTTAACGAAGGCATTGTGCCCCTGGGGGACAATGCGCGCGCTGATGCATGCCGGCACAGCGAATTGTTGGTGCGTATGTGCTACAAGGGCGAGCTGCTCAGCCCGGGGCAGTTTATGCCGGCGGCGGAGCGCTTTGGGTTGATGCCGCAAATAGACCGCTGGGTGGTTCAGGCCGTTTTTGATTATCTGATCGCCAATCCACAATTGCGTGCCGGTGAGGTGATGTTCTCGGTCAATATTTCGGGTCAGTCGCTGTGCCAGGAATCCTTTCTTGAATTTGTTTACCGCAATCTGCGTCGGGGCAATGTCGACCCCAGCTTGATCTGTTTTGAGATTACCGAAACCGTGGCAATCACTAATTTCTCGGTAGTGACGCGGTTTATGGAGCGAGTGCACGAACTCGGAGGTTTGTTTGCCCTCGATGACTTTGGTACTGGTATGTCGTCGTTTGGTTATTTACAGGAATTGGCGGTGGACTTTGTGAAAATAGATGGCTTGTTTGTGCACGATATCGATAAAAATCCCATTCACGAGGCCATGGTGCGTTCGATCAACGACATCAGCCATGTACTTGGCAAAAAGACTATCGCCGAGTTTGTGGAAAGTCAGGTTGTGCACGACAAGTTGGCGGCGATGGGGGTGGATTTCAGCCAGGGCTATTTACATGGCCGGCCAGTTGCGCTGATCCATGGGGCTGGCCAGTGAGGCGGCTGTGGCGCTGATATTCGTCGAAAAGCCACATTAAGTTGCTTTTTTTGCTCTAGTTCACACTCTTTTGCCGTGTTATAACTGAAGTTAACGGATGGTAACTGGCGCCAGTTGGTGTGTCAGAGGCGGATAGTAAGAGAGTGTCGATGCTGCTTGAAAAACAATGTAAGTCTCTAAGCGATAAAATCTTTCGCGCCCCCACTGCGGGAGTGGAACAGCGCAGTGTGGCAACGATAGACCCCCGTGAGGCCTCGGCGGAAGGCAGTGGTGTTAGTCGCGAGGATGTGGAGGCGATCTGGAGCAAGGCCGAGGCCTTGCACCAAAGTGGCATGCATCCCATGGTGAGCATGACCCTGCGCAGGGGCGGTAACATGCTGCTCAATCGCTGTATTGGTTTTGCCGATGGCCTAGAGCAGGGGACGCCTCGGGCCGCGGAATTGGATACGCCTGTTTGTTTGTTTTCTGCATCCAAGGTTGTCACGGCGGTGCTGGTGCACAAGCTGGCCGAGGACGGTTTGCTCGATCTGCTCAACCCGGTGAGTTACTACATCCCCGAATTCGCTCAGAGCGGTAAGGCGAATATCACCATTTATCAGCTGCTATCGCACCGAGCAGGGGTGCCGGGGGTGCCGCCTGGCACGCCCACTGATATTTTGTTTGACCCACAGGCGGCACTGCAGAGAATTTGTGCAGAGCCACCCCTGTGTGAAGACGGCCGCGTGGTGGCCTACCATGCGATTACTGGTGGCTTTGTGCTGGCCGAGCTCATTCGCGTGTGCAGCGGTATGGATATCAATGCCTATCTTGATAAAGTGATTCGCAAGCCGATGGGGATGCGGTATTTCCGCTATGGCCTTGAGGAGGCGGACCACGGCGAGGTGGCGCGCAATTATATCAGTGGCTTGCCAAATGTCGGGCTGGTGGGCAGGCACCTGCAAAAAGTGCTGGGCGCCGATGTCGACGAAGTGGTGGAATTATCTAATACGCCTGGTTTTCTCAGTGCGCAGATCCCCGCCGGCAATCTCTACGCGACCGCGGAAGAAAGCAGCCGTTTCTTCCAGATGCTACTGCAGCAGGGTGAGTGGCAGGGGCAGCAAATTTTGTCGCCGCTTACGGTTAATCGATTGACCCGCGAGGCGGGGCGGCCACAGTTTGATCGCTCGCTGATTATTCCCATGCGCTATAGCGCTGGGGCGATGCTTGGTGGTCGCTATGTCGGTGTTTATGGGCGTAATACCCCCTATGCCTATGGGCATTTAGGTTTTTCAAATATTTTGTGTTGGGCCGATCCGCAGCGCGATATTTCAGTGTCGATTCTCAACACCGGTAAGCCGGTGGTCGGCAAGCATATTTTGAGCTTGTTGGGCCTGGTTGACGCCGTTAGTCAGCGCTGCGCGCCGTGTCGCGATGTCGAGGACTTAAACAGCAAACTGCAGAGATATTCGCTTAAAACGTCATAATTTTATTGTTTGATGATTTTGTTATCATGCTGCCCCATAATGGTGGCTGGCACTGCGAGACTAAATGGTGATGCGCTCGTGCCCCGCTTGGCCGGCTGATACCGCAAGGCCACAGACGGTGGCCAGCGCACAGCGAATACAGGAAGACTATGCCCTCTACTATCAAAAAGCTCGATAAGAAATTGCAGCAGGCGTCTAGCTTTGACGAGTGGCGTGCTTTGGCTCAGGAGCATGATCGCTGTTCCGGGCGCGCGCACTGGAAAAAAATTGATAAGACCAGTTTGTATGATTACGCCTCGATTCGCTCGCGCTTGGAGCGGCTGCGGTATTTTCGTGAGAATAACGACAATATCGGCCTGCTGTTTACCCTAAATGAGGGTATCCACGGCAATATGGGCGGCATGGGCAAGCCTGTGCTGTACTCGCGAGCCAAATTTGGGACGAAGGAGCTGATCGGCGATTATGTGGATGCCATTGTCGATGCCCTGGATCATCTGAGCCGTTTGGAAGGTGACCAGCCGGGTTTTATTGAGCGTTTGGATTTCTTCCGCCGGGCTAGTAAATGTTATGGCAAGTCCGCCTTGATGCTCAGTGGTGGGGCGATCCTGGGTAACTTCCATGTCGGTGTGGTCAAGGCGTTGATCGAGCAGGATTTGCTGCCGGATGTGATCTCGGGGGCCAGTGCCGGCTCATTAATTGCCGCGGTGCTGGGTACAAAAACCGACGAGGAGTTGAGGTATTTCCTCGATAAAGATAATTTGCTGCGCGAGTTGCGCCTGGAGATGGATCTGGTCAACGGCGGATTGTCCACGAGTACGCCGCGTATTAATCACCGCATGCTCAAGGAAAAAATTGCCAAGTTAGTGCCGGATATGACCTTTCAGGAGGCCTTCGAAAAAACCGGCCGCCATATCAATATTTCGGTATCGCCGTCAGATGTTCACCAGACCTCGCGGCTGCTCAATGCCGTGGCTTCACCCAATGTTTATATTCGCAAGGCTGTGCTGGCGTCCTGCGCGGTACCCGGGGTGTTTCCGCCGGTTATGTTGGAAGCGAAAAACGTCCACGGCCATCCGCAGCCCTATTTGGCTACGCGTCGCTGGATTGATGGTTCCTTCAGCGACGACCTGCCGGCGAAGCGACTGTCGCGCCTTTATGGTGTGAATCACTTTATCGTTAGTCAGACCAACCCCATTGTGCTGTGGTTGCTGCACGATGCCAAATCCGACCAAGCGAGTGTCGCAAAATCGCTGCGCCACCTGACAATGCGCAGTCTCAAAGAGTGGTATAAAGTCAGTAACAGCCTGCTGCAGAAGTACTTCAAGTCCTCCCCCAAGGTGCGCCGCCTCGCCAATATGGCCAATGCGGTCATTAGCCAAGAGTACACTGGCGATATCAATATTATTCCCCGCTACCGCTTTTTTGATCCTCGCAAGTTGCTCAATGAGTTGACCGAAGAGCAGCTGTTGTTCTTCATTGAGGAAGGGGAGCGCGCCAGCTGGCCTAAAATAGAGATGATACGGGCCAGTACCAAGATTAGCCGCAAACTGGCTGAGATACTTGAGCGCTATGAAGACGAGGAACTCAGTCGTTTAGCTAAGAGTCATCACTTGGGTGCTGAAATGCCGCGCAGTCGCCGCGCTTGACCCCCGTTGCTGTAATCACTGTGTGGCAGATGCGCACATTCGCTATATTTTAGGCTGTTCAGCCGGCGTGAAAATGGAGTAGCCCCATGGTAGTTGCTACCGAATTTACCCCGTATTTATCGGCATTGGGTGGCGTGCTAATAGGTTCGTCGGCGGTGCTATTGATGTGGTCGGTGGGGCGTATTGCCGGTATTTCCGGCATTGTCTCGGGCGCGGCATTAGAGCACGGTGAAGAGCGCAATTGGCGGTTGCTGTTTATTTTAGGCTTGTTTATTGGCGCTGCGATTAGCGCAGGCCTGAGTGGTGCGCTGGCTGACATACGGCCAGTGAGCTCGACGCCGTTATTGGTGGCTGCGGGTCTCTTGGTTGGCATTGGCGTGTCGATGGGGTCGGGTTGTACCTCCGGGCACGGCGTCTGTGGTATCTCACGGTTATCGCTGCGCTCTATCGTTGCCACCTCGGTGTTTATGACGAGCGGCTTTGTGACGGTATTTGTGTTGCGGCATTTGCTGGGGGAGATTTAGTGAAATATCTCTACGTACTGCTGGCAGGGATGCTGTTCGGGGCAGGTATCACGATTTCCGGCATGGCGAATCCAGCGAAGGTTCAGAATTTCCTCGACCTTTTCGGTCAGTGGGACCCCAGTTTGGCCTTCGTGATGGGGGCGGCGTTGGCGGTGGTCGGCCCGGCCTATTTCTATGTGTTTAAGATGGGCAAGCCGCGATTTGGCGAGCGTTTTCAGCTGCCAGAGGCCAGGCAGATTGATCGCAAGCTGGTCGGCGGTGCGGTGTTGTTTGGCGTGGGCTGGGGGCTCAGTGGGCTGTGCCCGGCGCCGGCGCTGGTGGCCATCCTTAGCGGGGTGGGGCACTTTGCCGTGTTTGCATTGGCGATGTTGGCGGGAATGGTACTGTACCGGCAATTTATGGCCCGATAGTCCATTTTGCGATGTCGGCGCTGAGTGTAAACTGCGCGTTACCCAAAACAATAAGCGCAAGGCGCATTGGAGTGCTCATGTCAGTAAGTCAGCAATTTGAACAGGATCTCGAAACAGTATGGACACGCTTGCTTGATGCGGACTTTCGCGTTGAACGAAGCTTGGCGCTGGGAGAATTAAGTGCCAGTTGTGAGATCGAGGATAGCGGTGATCGGGTAACGGTGGCGATGTCACGCGAAGTGACGCGCGAGCTGCCCTCGGTGCTGGCCAAGGTGTTTAATCCGAAGCAAACGCTGAAGTTTCGAGAGGAATGGCAGGCCGATGGTGACGGTTGGTCGGGGACGATCAACATCACTGTGGATGGCCAGCCGGTGACGCTGTCGGCGGACATGTCGCTGCAGCCCAAGGGTGAGGGTTGCGAGTACCGAGTGAGCCATCGCTGTAAGGCGAGAATACCTCTGGTCGGCGGCAAGGTGGAAAAGTTTGTGCTGTCGCAAACCGATGAGGGAGCCATACAGGAGCTCGACTACCTTAAGAATGCCTTAGGCTGAGCCTGGTCAGGCCGCTTGCTGATGTTGGAGTAGCGCGGCCTGCAAATCCTCGGGTGTACGCAGCCGTTTTATCTGCTCGAAAAGTTGTTGGGCCTCGGGATAGTTGCGGCGCAGATAGCCCAGCCACTGCTTGCTCGGACCGCCGACGTGGCGGGGAGCACAGGTTTCCAGGCTATCTAAAAACAATTCGTACAGCAGCGGATAGATTTCCGGCCAAGTCCTTTCACGATAGGTGTTGCCCGCCTCTCTGGTTTTAATGTGCAAGGCGAGATCGGGTCTGGACAATAGTCCGCGGCCCAGCATGATATCCTCGCAACCGCTATCAACTCTGCACTGGTCAGCGTCAGTTGGCTGCCATATTTCGCCATTGGCGACTATTGGTAGGCTGAATTGCCGCCGCGCGGGTGCGATTTCATGCCAGTGGGCGGGGGGCGTATAGCCGTCTTCGCGGGTGCGGGCGTGAACGGTGAGCAGCTGGGCGCCGGCATCTGCCACTGCTGATACCACCTCCAAGAAGCGGCTGCGGTCGCGGTAGCCCAGGCGTATTTTGACGCTCAGCGGGGTTTGTTTGGGCACAGTGCTGCGAATGGTGCTGACGATTCGATAAATTAACTCCGGCTCATCCAGCAGAATTGAACCCCCGCGGTGACGGTTGACACATTTGGCCGGGCAGCCGAAGTTGAGGTCGATGCCGGGTGCCCCGAGTTCGGCGGCGCGCCCGGCGTTGTCGGCCAGCGGGCCAGGTTCGCTGCCCAGGAGCTGGAGGTAAACCGGGACGCCGCTGGGGGTGGTGCCGCCGCAGAGGAGTTCGGGGCACAGCCGGTAAAATACCTTGGGTGGCAGCAATTGGTCGGTTACCCTGACAAATTCGGTAATGCAGCGGTCGATGCCACCAACGGCTGTAAGCAGGGCCCGCATACGGGCGTTGACGACGCCTTCCATGGGGGCGAGATGAATTTGCATAGCGAATGGGCCTGGCGACAGCGTAAAATGAATGCAGGTAGTTGGTGGGCGGATTATAGCTGGATAAGGCGTGTCAATGGGTGAGAATGTGAGCGGGCGGCTTAAAGTGCTGTCGATATTGCTGTTAGTGGTGGCCGGTATTGCCGTGGCTGCGCAGCTGTGGCGCGCCGCGCCGGATCCGCAGGTGCGTGCGGAGGAGGCGCAGATATTTAACGCCGATGATGCCCAGTGGTTTGGTGAGGAGCCGCTTTTACTGCAGTCAGTGCGGCTGTTGGCCGTGGATGAGCACGCTGGCCGGTGGCGGGCGCGGCTGACGGTGGCGGGTCAGGAGCGATTTGTCGACGCCGGTAAGTTGCTGCAGCCCCCCTGTTTGTATCTGGCGGAAGTGCTGGAAGAGGCTGTGCTGTTAAATAGTTGTGGCGCTTATCGCTTAGTGTCGCTAGCGGCAGGTGGCGGCGAGTTTCAGTACCGGAATGTCGGTCAGCGAGATGTTTGGCTGGAGCGAGAGCGCCGCGTAGTGGACTTGCGTGCGGACAAGGCGGTTAGCCGTCTGCTGGGCGAATATTTGCAGCGTTTGTATTCGGCGCCGCTGTCACTGCGCGGCACGGTGGAGCTGGAGCGTCGCAACAACAAAGATGGCAGCCCTCATTACTACCTTTATCCGGGCAGCGATAAGCGGCTGTTTTCCCTGCTGCCGTTGCGCGGTGGTGACCGTTTGCACGCGGTTAACGGCGTGAGCCTGGCGGCCGCTGAGGCGCTGACGGAGCTGTATGAAAGCCTGGATGAGGTGGGGGATGTAACGCTCACCATAGAGCGGGAGGCCGGAGAGGTCTTGGTGCTGCTGCTGTCAGCGCCCGCCATGGCGACAGGCCGTCTTGCGGCTGATTGATATGGCGTTGAGCCGCGCGCTGAAATCATTGAATTTCCTTAATCTTTCCCTGCAGCCTTGGGTAGTATACTGGGCGTGAGAAACGGGTAGTGCATCTGCCCAGCAGCACTGTATGGAGAGAGTAATGAGTGATTATAAAAAATGGGAGTGCGTAATCTGCGGCTTCATTTACGACGAAGCTGAAGGGATTCCCGATGATGGTATTGCCGCCGGCACGCGTTGGGAAGATGTGCCTGAAGATTGGGAATGCCCAGACTGCGGTATCAGCAAGTTTGATTTCGATATGGTTGAGGCCTAGGGCTCGATCTGCGCCGCCCGCGCTCGCGGGCGGGTCACGGTTGCGTAACTGCGCAAAAAAACCGTTCTACTGTGCGCCTCGCACATTGCCTCTGTTACACTAATGCGGATTTGGTGCGCCTGCACTGTGACTCTGCTGAAATAGAGGTGATTATGCAAAATATAAAAACAGCCTTACTACTTTCAACCCTGTTATTGGCCGCCGCCTGCGCCCCTGAAGTGGGTTCAGACGCCTGGTGTGATGCGATGAAGGAGCGGCCAAAAGGTGATTGGAGTGCCAATGAAGCCGGCGATTACGCTAAGCATTGCGTTTTTAAATAAGTTGGACTTTGGTGGTCCTGGCCGCTTCTTTTATCTGACGGCTGTCGGCTTGACTCGCAGTGCCGTGGGCGCTGCACCGGTGGGGGTGCGGCCGTTGCTTCGGCAGCGCGCCGCTGGCTGGGGATGGTAAGAAAAATGTCATACAGATTCTCTACTATGTGGCGCTGGTGTGGCGGTTTGGTGGTGGTAAAACGACGTGGATAGGTCGGCGGCGATAAGGCGGCTTTTTGGCCCGCGGGCGCTGTTCTTGGCCAATGTCGGGCTGCTGCTATTCTTGGCTGTTTTGCTGGCGCAATTGTTTTGGAGTGTGGCGGCGTTGCTGCGAGAGCCGCAACTGCCGCTTGCGCCGCCGTTGGCCGAGAGCGGCGGCGGCACTCAAAGTGAGCCCGGTTACAATGTGCAGGCGCTATTGGCCGTTCCGCTGTTTGGTGTGCCGCCGGTTGCGGCGACAGATGAGCAGCAAATACAAAAGGACGTGAAACGCAGCCGCTTAAAAATCACCGTACTCGGTTTAGTGGCGGGCAGCGGTGAACGAGGGGTGGCTATTTTACGCCACGGCAATAAAACCAAGGCCTATGGAATCGGTGAGAAAATTGACGTTGCCGGATCAGTGAGTTTGCTGGCGGTGATGGCCGATCACATTATTATTGAGAATAATCGCAAGCAAGAAAAAATCGAATTGCAAAAGCGCGGCGTGCACCGCGGCGTCAGTACCTCCGCAGCGCCTTCAGCACCTGCTGCACAGGTGATCAACCTCAATCAACCCGATATTCGGAAATTGATTGGCAACCCGCGAGAGACCGTGCGCAACAGCCCGTTGAGGTTGGCGCGCTTTTTTGCGGCCAGCCCCGCTATGGATAACGGCCGGCTAATTGGCTATGAGCTAAAGCCGGGGCGCGATACCCGCCTGTTTAAATTACTTGATTTGCAAGCGGGCGATATAGTGTTGTCGATTAATGGACAGTCGTTGGCAGATCTGCCAACGGTTGAGCTGATGAAATTGATGGAAACCACGCAATCCTTTGAGCTGCTGGTGCAGCGCAACGATACGATTCTGAGCAAAAGATTGGAAATATGAAAAAAATTCTTCTGAGTGTGTCAATGCTTGTGTTGCTCGCGTCGCCGTTGCTGGCTAACGCCGAGCGCTTTGAGCTGGATATGCAGAACGTCGATATCGGTGAATTTATCGATACGGTGGCCAAACTCACTGGCAAGACGATTGTAGTAGACAGTCGCGTCAAGGGAAAAATCAGTGTGCAGAGCCAACGCAAGCTGGACGCTGCCGAGCTCTACCAGATCTTTTTGCTGCAACTCGGTGTTGAGGGTTATTCGGCTGTTGAGGCCGGCGATGGCATTCTCAAGGTGATTCCCAATCAGGCGGCGAAGATCGAGGGGATTGAGGTGCAACGCTCGTCGAGCGCGGTGGGTCGTAGCGAATCCATCATCACCCGTATTGCCCACGTGCAAAATGCCGACGCCGATGAGCTGGTCAAGTCTCTGCGGCCATTGGTGGACAATAAAGTGGGGGTGATCACCAGTTACTCCGATGCCAATATCGTGTTGATCACCGACCGTGAATCAAATGTGCGACGACTGATGTCAATCATTACGGCGGTGAATTCGGTCGATTCCCAGCTGATGGAAACCGTAGTTCTGCAGAATTCGTCGGCGGAAGAAATAGAGCGGGTGCTCAATAAGGTGTTGTCGCAACAAACCCGTAAGCGCGGTTCTTCTAAGCCGGTGGTTGCAGCTGATCCGCGTACGAATACCTTGATTTTGTTTGGTGATGACGAGGCTCGTAGCTATTTGCGGCGCCTGGTGGCTGATTTGGATAGCGAAGTGTCTAGTCAGTCTAATATCCGCGTTAAGTACTTGAAATACGCCAAGGCGGAAGAACTGGCCAAGGTATTGAAAAGTATCAGCGAAACGATAGTTAACGATGAGAAGACGGCCGGTCGCGCGGCGGTGCCAGGCACGGCGGTTTCTATCAATATTGAGGCGCACGAGCAGACCAATTCCATCGTAATGTCGGGCAGCCCCCACATTATTAACGATTTGGAAAAAATTATTCGCGACCTCGATATTCGTCGCGCCCAGGTATTGGTCGAGGCGATTATTATCGAAGTGACCGATAGTAAGGCTAAGGAATTGGGCGTGCAGTGGTTGTTCCGCGACACCAGTGGCGGCAATACGCCGGCGGGTGGGATCAGCTTTGGCGGCGGCGCCTCAGGCAGCAGTGGTACGCCGAGCATTATCAGCTTGTTGGCTGGCGAGGAGGCGGCCGCTGCGGCGGCTTCAGGCTTGCGCGGTGCCGCGATTGGCCTGGGCAAGATTAGTGAAGGCTTTAGTTTTGCAACCTTGATTTCGGCGCTGGCCAGCGATACCGAGTCGAATATTTTATCGACTCCCAGCCTGTTAACACTGGACAACCAAGAGGCCTCGATTCTGGTCGGTCAGGAAATCCCGGTGATTACCGGCTCCACTGCCAGCTCGACAAATACCAATCCCTTCCAGACCATTGAGCGTCAGGAAGTGGGTACCAAGCTGCTGTTGACGCCGCAAATCAACGATGGTGACGCGGTGCAGCTGAGTATTGAACAAGAGGTGTCGTCGCTGAGCCCGGCGACTAATGCGGCCGATGTCATCACCAATAAAAGGACTATCAAAACCACGGTATTGGTTAACGACGGCGCGACCATTGTGTTGGGCGGTTTAATTGATGACCAGGTCAATGAACAGACAGCCAAGGTGCCGCTGCTGGGTGATATTCCACTGCTAGGTCGTTTATTTCGCGCTGACAACAGCAGCATCGCCAAGCGCAATCTGATGGTATTTATCCGTCCGACTATCGTTCGCGACCAGGCGACATTGTCAGAGCTGAGTGGCCGTAAATATAATTTTATTCGCGCCGAGCAGCTGGCCAAGGCCGAAGCGGGTATCAGTCTGTTCCCGTTTACCGAGCTGTCGGTATTACCTGAGTGGTCGGGCATGGCGCCGTCTCCTTTAGATGTCCTGCCCCGCCAGCCGCTCCCTGCCCAGCCGCCGGTTAGGGAAACGACGCCGACTGTGCAGACGCCGCCCCAGGCACTGGCTGTGCCGGCACCCGTAAACACCCAATCCGTCGAGACACCGGCGCCGACTGAACCCGAAGCCGTGGAGTGGCGCCGCGATGAGTGTATGCGCCGCGCGCGGGCCGGTTCTAAGATGCCTCGTCGTTGCCGTAAAGTTGACGACGGGGCGGTGTAATGGCGCGTCCGCTAAGCTACGCGTTTGCGCGCAATAATTGCCTCTTGGTCGAGGAGGACGAAAGGGGCTTGCAACTGCTGTGTTGCACGGCCACACCTCCGGCGGCCTTGGCAGAAGTGCAGCGTGCGCTGCAAAGCCCTTTTGTTTTGCAGCTCTGTGATGAAAGTGAGTTGCGCGACAAGATTAATGAGGTATTTCAGCGCCGCCAAGGTGACGCGATGTCGGCGATGGGCGATATCAGTGATGAAGTTGACCTCGATCGTCTCGCAGAGGAAATACCGGAATCACAGGATCTGTTAGATGCCCAGGATGACGCGCCGGTTATTCGCCTGATCAATGCCTTGTTTGGCGAGGCGTTAAAGCGTGACGCCTCGGATATTCATATCGAGACCTACGAAAAAACCATGTCGGTGCGCCTGCGCGTCGATGGAATTTTGCAGGAAGTTCTGACCCCCAATCGGCGCCTGGCGCCACTGCTGGTGTCGCGGATCAAGGTCATGTCGCGGCTGGATATTGCTGAGAAGCGGGTGCCTCAGGACGGCCGGGTGTCGCTGCGCATTGCCGGTCGTTCGGTGGATGTCAGGGTGTCGACTATACCGTCGAATTACGGTGAACGGGTGGTTATGCGGCTGCTCGACAAGCAGGCTGCGCGTATTGACTTGGGCCATCTCGGCATGCCGGCCGTGACCCTTGCTAAGCTGACAGATCTGCTGCACCAGCCCAATGGCATTATCTTGGTTACGGGACCCACCGGCTCGGGTAAAACGACGACGCTGTATGCCGGCTTGATGGCGTTGAACGATCGCAAGCGCAATATCCTCACCGTGGAAGACCCGGTGGAATACGATATCGAAGGCATAGGTCAAACCCAGGTGCATGCCAAGGTGGGCATGACCTTCGCGCGCGGGCTGCGGGCGATATTGCGCCAGGACCCGGATGTGGTCATGGTGGGTGAAATCCGCGATCAAGAAACCGCCGAAATTGCCGTGCAGGCCTCGCTGACGGGCCATATGGTGCTGTCGACACTGCACACCAATACCGCGATTGGCGCGGTTACGCGCTTGGTCGATATCGGTGTCGAGCCCTATTTGATCGCCTCCAGTTTAAAAGGCGTGTTGGCCCAGCGCTTGGTGCGCCGGTTGTGTCAGGAGTGCCGTGAACCTATCCAGCTGGATCACACTGAGGCGCGCTTGCTGGGTGACGCGGGTCTTGAAGGTGAGAGTGCCTTCAATGCCAGTGGTTGCGATGCCTGTCAGCATACGGGCTATCGCGGTCGCCAAGGGGTATACGAGTTACTGGTGATCGACCGCGAATTGGCGGAAATGATACACAATCGAGCGGGAGAACAAGAAATCATGCGCTACGCCAGTGCGCGGATGACGACCCTGATGTCAGAGGGGCGACGGCTGGTGTTGGAGGGGCAAACCAGTATCGATGAGTTGCTGCGCAGTGTCCGCGAGGGTGCCGATGCCGGCCTTTGAGTACCGCGCTCTGGATGCCGGCGGCAGCACCTGCCGAGGTATTATCGAGGCTGATTCCAGTCGCTCGGCGCGGCAAATGCTGCGCGACAAGCAGTTGTTCCCGGTAGAGGTTAAGGCCAGCCGCGAAAAAAACGCGGGTCGGGGCGGCCTGTCGCTGTCGCGGCCGCGCATTAGCATTGCCGATTTGGCGCTGTTTACCCGCCATCTCGCCACCTTGATTCACTCCGGTATCCCGGTAGAAGAGGCGCTGGCCGCTACAGCTAAGCACAGCCGCAAGGACGTGTTGAAGCGCATTATTCTCCAGTTGCGCTCGCGGGTACTGGAAGGCCATTCGCTGGCCGACGGCTTGAACGACCACCCCCATGTTTTTAATTCGGTGTACCGCGCCTTGGTCAGCTCAGGGGAAAAGTCCGGGGACTTGGCCGAGGTGCTTAACCAGCTTGCCGAGTACACCGAGGACAGCCAGAAGCTGCGCGGCGTGATCGTGCAGGCGGCGTTGTATCCACTGGTGCTCTGTGTGGTGGCCATTGGTGTGATCACCGCACTGATGACTTATGTGATTCCCAAGGTGACCGCGCAATTTGAACACTACGATCAGACGCTGCCGCTGCTGACCCGGGTGCTTATTAGTATCAGCGACGGCTTGGCGAATTATTGGTATTACCTGATTTTGTCGATTGCCGGAATTATTGCCGCGGTGTTCTGGTGGCTGCGCGATCCCCAACGCCGTCTGCGCGCGCATCGCTGGCTGTTGAAAGTACCGATGTGGGGGCAGTTGGTGCTGGAACTGGATGCAGCGAGAATGCTGCGCACGCTGGCAATACTGCTGTCTTCGGGTGTGCCGTTTTTGGAAACCTTGAAAGTCGCCTGCGCAACACTCAGTAACGATCATTTGAAACAGAGCATGAATCGCGTGCGCGAACAGGTTCGCGAGGGGAAAAGCTTTAGTCACTGCCTGCAAGACGAGGCCGAATTGCCGCCGATGGCGGTGTATATGATTGCCAGCGGTGAATCCAGTGGCGAACTGGAGCAGATGGTGCAACGCGCCGCTAGTAATCTCGAACGTGAACTGCAGGCGCGTGTGCAAATGTTTGTCAGTCTCTTTGAACCACTGCTGATTGTGGTTCTCGGGCTGGTTGTCTTGTCCATCGTATTGGCCATTTTGCTGCCAATACTGCAATTAAACAATCTCACTCAGTTTTAGGAGGTCGACGTGGAGTCGCTTGCATTGAGTTATCGCCGTCAACAGGGCTTTACGCTGCTGGAAATCATGGTGGTAATTGTTATTCTCGGCCTGCTGGTCGCGGTTGTTGCCCCCAATGTGCTGCAAAACCAGACATGATGGGCGGCTACGGTCCCGGCTATGGCATGGGTCCCGGCATGATGGGCGGGATGATGGGCCACATGATGGGTGGCTACGGGATGGGTCCGGGAATGATGGGCGGTTACGGTCCCGGCTACGGCATGGGCCCCGGCATGATGGGGGGAGCCGGCTACGGAATGCTATACCAGCTCAACTTGTCGCCGGAACAGTGGGCCAAGGTCAACGCGATCCAGCAGGACCTCGCGAAAAAGAACTGGGAGCTCGCCGGCAGAATGCGCGATGAATCGTTCAAGCTGCATGAGTTGGCAGCAGCCGACAAGCGCGATCGCAACGCCATCATGGGGCAATACAAGAAGCTGCAGGATGTGCGGCTGCAACGCTTCCAAGCGCGTCTCGACGCCCAGGAGAAGACCGAAGGCGTACTCACCAAAGAGCAGAAGCAGCAGTTGCGCCGCTTCGGTTCGTGGTGACAACGATGAATTTTTCAGCA
>NZ_JBFIGO010000028.1:0-29328 GCF_041602295.1 Spongiibacter sp.
ACTGGTATTGGCCAGCAGGCAGAGGTAGTCGGCCTGGGTGGAATTGGTAATCCACATCTTGGTGCCGTTAATCACATAGTCGTCGCCGTCTTTGCGCGCGCTGGTTTTTATCGCCGCCACATCCGAGCCGGCGTGGGGCTCACTCACCGCGATAGAGAACACGGCGTCACCGGCGATCGCCGGAACTAAGAACTCGCGGCGCAACTCATCGCTGCCGAATTTGGCCAGCGCCGGCGTGGCCATATCGGTCTGCACACCGATGGCCATCGACACGCCGCCGGTTTTAATTCGCCCCAGCTCCTCGGAAAACACCGTCTGATAACTGTAATCCAGCCCCAGACCGCCGTACTCCTCCGGCTTGCAAATGCCCAGCAAGCCGAGGTCGCCCATCTTTTTAAACAGCTCGTGGGCGGGGAAAATACCTTCCTCCTCCCAGAGGTCGGCGTGGGGATTAATTTCCTTGTCGACAAACTGCGCCACGGTGTCGCGCAGTTTCTGGTGCTCTTCGGTCAAAATCATCAGTTTCTCCAATAAGCGTCCGACTGTTAAAAACAGCCTTCAAAGGGATAGGGGGTGGCGACAAAACTGTCGGGGCTAGAGCCCATCGGTTCGGCGCGCTGAAACGCCGGGCGGGCCATTAAGCGCGCCAAATACGCCTGCACATGGGGTTCGTAGAATGACTCCAGTCCCAGGCCCTTACCCAGGTACAAGGCATAACCGACAGCGATATCGGCAATGGTAAAACGGCCGTCACAGAGGTAGTCGCGGCCCTGCAAATGACTGTTTAAGCGTTTCAGGCGCGCCAGATACCACTTGCGGTAGTCTTCCACGGCCTGAGGCAGGCGCCGCTCAGGCGGCTCGAGCTGGGAGTAGCGCAGCACAATGGTCTGCGGAAAGGTCAGCGTGGCATCGCTGTGGAACAACCAGTTCAGATAGTCGCCATAGCCCGGCTCGCTGGCCTTCAGGCCGAGATCAAAGCGCTGATATTTCTCCACCAGGTACAAACAGATGCCGGTGGACTCAGTCATTTCGACGTCGCCATCGCGGAAAAACGGCACCGTGCCCAGCTCGTTGGTTTGCAGGTACTCGCGCTGAAACAGCCGCGGTGGAAACGGCAATGACACCAGCTCGTAGTCGATCCCCATCTCTTCCAGCGCCCACAGTGGGCGCAGCGAGCGCGAGGGATAGCAGTGCCACAGTTTGGGCTTATGGATCGTCATGCTCACTCCTTATAGTCGATACTGGCGCGATGCCAGTTCGCGCATAATTTCTTCGGAACCGCCGCCGATGGCATTGACGCGCACTTCGCGGTAAAAGCGCTCCACGCGATTGCCGCGCAGGTAACAGGCACCGCCGAGTATCTGGCTGGCCTCGCGCGCGCAGAACTCCATGGTTTCGCTGGCCTGCACCTTGGCCATCGCCAGATCACCAGGGTCGCAGCGACCCTCGATATAGGCCTGGGTGAGAAAATTGAGATAGCACTGGGTGGCGTTGATGCGCTGTTTCATCGCGGCAATTTTGTGGCGAATCACCTGGTGGTCGGCGAGGCGTTTACCAAAGGTTTTGCGATTGCGCGCCCACTCCACCGCTTCTTCCAGACAGACTCTGGAGGCCGCCTCCATGGTGACAATCAAGGCCAGTCGCTCGGGGTTAAAGTTGCTCATAATCACCAGAAAGCCGTGGCCTTCTTCGCCAATCAGATGATCGGCGGGCACCCGCACATTGTCGAAATAAATCGTGCCGGTATCGGCGCACCACCAGCCCTGCTTGCGATCGAGTGCTGTGCGCGACACGCCCGGCAAGTCGGTGGGAATCAACAACATCGACACGCCCGCCGCGCCCTCGCCGCCGGTGCGCACCGCGGTGCTCACCCAGTCGGCGCCCATCACCCCCGAGATAAAGGTTTTGCTGCCGTTGACAATATAGTGGTCGCCGTCGCGCTTGGCGGTGGTTTGTACATTGGCCACATCCGAGCCGCCGGAGGGTTCGGTAATGCCCAGCGAAATGCGTTTTTCACCGGCCAGTACCGCCGGCGCCACCCTTTGCTTTAGCGCCTCGCTGCCGCAGTTGGTGACCGGCGGCAAACCGATGCCGTGCACCAGCAAATTGCTGACCAGACCGCCGGCAGAACCGCCGCGGGTCAGCTCTTCATTAACGATATTGGCGTACCACTGATCGATGCCCTCAGAAATCCCGCCGTACTCCTCGGGGTAGCCCAGTTGCAGCAGACCAATTTCGGCCGCCTTAGGCCACAGCTCGTCGGGTATCTTGCCCGCCTCTTCCCAATCATTCAGATAAGGCACAATTTCCGCATCGACAAATTTGCGCAGCTGGGCGCGCCACTCTTGGTGCTCGGCGGTGAGGTGGGGGTTGTGTAAACGGGCGCTGTCAAAATCCAGTGACATAAAAGCTCCTGAGTCATTCTTATCATCTTCGACTCAGTCTATAAGCTCTGGCGGCGAGCGCTTGGGATTTGGTGCCAGACTAGGGGGGATTTGGTGCCAGATAGCCAATATCCGCGTCAGGCGCGGCGGTATTCTCGCGGCGAGCGGCCAAACCAGCTTTTAAAGGCACTGGAAAAACTGCCGTGGTCGGCATAGCCCAGCAGCAGCGCGATATCGGTAATACTCAATCGCTCATCGGCCAGGTATTGCAGGGCCAATTCAGCGCGCAGTTCCTGCAGCAGCTGACCAAACTGGGTGCCGCTGTCGGCCAGCCGGCGCTGTAAGGTACGCCGCGAAATATTCTGCGCCTGAGCCGTTTTATCGATGGTAACGCCGCCAGCGGGCAGCATTTTAATCAGCGTGTTGCGCAGGGCGCGCAGCATGGGATCGGGTTCGCCTTCACCAAACAGGTGCTGGGTGGACTGGCGAATCGCCATGCTCCACTCGGCATCTAACTGCACCAGCCGATAATCCAAGCTGGCACTGTCAAAATACAGACTGCTGCGCGGCTGAGAAAAATGCAGCTCACAAGCAAATACACTTTCCAGCAGCGCGGTATCTTCTGGTTCGGGATAACTGAAGTCGGCGCGCAGCATGGGAATCGGCCGCACACACAGCGAACGCACAATATTGGCCGAGGTCGTCAGCAGGCAGTCGCTGTGAAAGCGCCAGCGACTGGAGTCCTGCCACAGCGGCAGCCAATCGAGGCGCAGGCGCTCATCATCGCGACGAATACGCACCTCGCCGATATCCCCGGCAAAATGCAGTACGCTGGGCATCAGATTGAGGTAGTCGCGGAAGGTTTCACACACCCCACAGGTGTAGAGCTGCATGTTCAGGCGACTGATATAGTCGACCCGACCGGCGTAGATACCAATATCATCGCCGCAACTGGCGGCGGCCAACTGATACAGGCGGTGCATGGCCGCCACCGAGTGGCGGGCTTCCGCCTCGACCAACAGCTCGGCATCAATACCGGCTTCGCGAAGCATTGCCTCGCTGTCACCGCCCAGTGCGTTAACCGCCTGCACAATACTGCGCACGCTGATGCTGTTCACTGTCCACTTGGGATCGATCGCGTCCATCGCCACCTGTCTTTGATTACTGCGTGGCAGTGTACGCGATCAACCTGGTTGGCGGTACCGCAGGCGCGCTCATCAGGGCGGCGCCGCCGCCAAATCGGCCTTGAGATGACGACTGCTTAAATAAAAATGCAGGGCAGACAAACTCACCATCAACGGCACCAAAGCCAGCATGGCATAGCGCAGCGACTCATCGCCCAGGCTCGGTGCCAGCTGGTCACTGAGAAAGCCCACCGACCAGGGGCCGGCGCCGAGACCGACCAGATTAAAGATAAAAAATAAAATCGCCGAGGCCATGGCGCGCATGCGCAGGCCCACCAGCGAATGGCTGATCGCCAGCGTATTGCCGAGAAAGACATTGGACTGGATCGCCGGCACGATCATCAGCAGCAAGGACCCATAGGCGTTATCAACTAAATAGACGCCGGCGGCAAACGGCAGCGAAACCACCCCCGCCAGAGCCGGCAGCCACACATACCAGCGCACATCCTTGCGCGCCAACTTGTCGGCCAGCAGGCCGCCGCCGAATACCCCCACGGCTCCACCAACGCCAATGATCAAGGCCAGCCAGGTGCCCAGCTCGCCGGTACTCATACCGTAACTGCGAATCATAAAGGAGGCCGACCAGTTCGCCACCGAGTAGCCTGCAAAGGCGCTGAGCGCCCCCGCCCAGGCCATATGCCGAAAGCTGCGCCGCGACCACAACAGCTTTACCACGTCGCCAACCGGCACCGGCTCGGGGTTGTCGCCACGGGCTTCCGAGAGGCCGCGGCGCGGCTCGACCAGAGTGAAACGCACAATCAATGCCAGCAGGATTCCCGGCACGCCGACCACTAAAAAAGCCACCCGCCAGCCAAAAAACTCATTCAGCCAACCGCCCATCAAAAAGCCAAACAGGATGCCGATACTGACCCCGGTAGAGTAAAAACCCAAGGCCGAGGCGCGGCGCTCGGCGGGAAACAAATCGGAGATCATCGAGTGCGACGGCGGACTGCCGCCCGCCTCACCGACACCCACGCCGATACGCGCCAGCAACAACTGCAAATAATTTTGCACAAAGCCGCTGAGCGCCGTCATAAAGCTCCACACGAACACCGCCAGGGCGACGATATTGCGGCGATTGCCGGCGTCGGCCCAGCGGGCGATCGGGATACCGGCGGTGACGTAGAACAGCGCAAAGGCAAAGCCGGTCAGCAGCCCGAGTTGCGAGTCGCTGAGCAACAACTCGGCCTTGATCGACTCCTGCAGAATCGCCAGCAACTGGCGGTCAATAAAATTAAAACTGTAGACAATCGTCAGAACAAACAGCGCGTAGTAGGCGCGGCGGTCACTGCGATAGCCCGCCGGAGAATTAGGCATTGTCATTGCCACCCTTATTATTTTTTTATCGAACTTAAATCGCCGCGGTGCGGCGCTCAATCTTCCAGGCAAGCGATTAAACGCGAATCACTGAGCGCCGCCGTGCGGTGAAAAGTAATCGCCTGGTAATCGGGGTCGCGCAGCATCTCAACAAATTTCTCTATGCTCGGATAGCGTACCAGCATGACCTTGTGCCAGTCCTCGCCGGGGGGCGCAATCAGCGGCGAGCGCGCACTGCCCAGCCACTGCAGTTCGCCGCCCACCGCCGCAACAAAAGCGCCGGCGCGCTCGCTGTAGCGCTGGTAGGCTTCAACGCCACTGACCTCTTCGTCACTGTCCAGGTATTCCGCACGCTCGCGGAAACGCAGTAAATTAAGCATAACAACAGGCTGGCCACTGGGCAGGCGCGCAAGCAACGCTGGCAAATCCTCACGCCGGGGGTCGATACTGGGGGTGATATCCGTCATGTAAGCTCCTCATTGTGTATTGCGCTGCCACCGGCCCCCATTCTGAGCCAAAGCCCCCAGCACGCCGGCCTTGCAGGCAGTAACAAGCGAGCCCGGACAGCAAGCGCAAATACCGACAAGCACTAGCGCGCCACCGAGGAGGCGGATCGCCCCCTATACTTTATATTTTTCAGCGCGCTCAGCCTAAGCGGCAACAACGAGTGTATGCAGCAGGCTCTGAATGCAACGCGACAAAAACTAAACGCCAATACTGGCCAGTTTAACCATAATATCCTTCAGAATTCCGGCCACCGTCGGATGATCGACTTCAAAGGTAGACACCATCTCATCGAGGCGCTCCTGAATGCCGCTGTCCGCCAGTACCAACTCGGGGCCACTGCCCAGCTCGCGATCGATATCGTCCACCAGGGCATGCAACTTGGCACGTTCACCTTGGTCTACCGGCAGGTCGTCAATCTCACTTTGCAAACGGGTCAGTTGCTCATGAAGGTGTTTGGGATCCATAGCCATACTCCTGTGCTCGCTCTGATCAGCATAGCAAGAGCAAGGCGCCACGCCTACAAACAAAAATAGAGCCGTTAATGGTCAGTGGCAGTGGCTGCGCAGTAGCCGCTGACTTTCGCGTTGACAGTGACTCAATTCATCCAAGCGATTGGCCCTGCGGTAATAGCGCTCTAACATTTGCAAAGAGATCTCAACATTTTGGCGCAGCGCCAGGCCCTGCCCCGCGGGACTGCGCAAAGTCTGCAACAGGCGGTGGTGCACCGCCAGCAAGCAGTGCTGCTGCAAGTCTGTGTCGCCGCAACGAGCAAAACATTCGGCCAGATAATGTCCCGACAGCATGTGGCGATCCAAGTTATGCAACAGCGACTGATTTGTCGTCGCCAACATCAGTTCGCTGAGTTCGAAACAGCACCCCAGGTACCGCAGCGCCGGCAGCCACTCGCGCTGGGCATAGGCCTCGCGGCCAGCCTCCATCCATTCCTCCCAGCGCTGCATGGCAACCGCCTCGCTGCGCTGCAATTGCTGGCGGTGACTTTCACACAAAAACCGTATTCCCATCCCGTACTCCCAGTTCAGCCGACTCATCACAAAAACAAATGATAATCATTTTCATTTGTGAGTTGCAAGTCCAGTATCGCAAACCACGGCCAACTGTCCGCCGCCGCGTGCAATTATGTTATTGCTGTGTCACACGACAACGACGATGCTGGTCGTCAATGCCGTCACCTAACACACCGAGGGGGTTTGCAAATATGCACATCGATTCACTGTTTTCGCTACAGGGCCGCGTCGCCATCGTGACTGGCGCAGGCCGGGGGATAGGCCGCGGCATTGCCCTGCAGTTCGCAGAGGCCGGCGCGACCGTCATTTGCGCGGCACGCACCGCGGCTGACCTAGATAACACCGCCGCCCAGTGTCAGGACACAGCGGGCAAGGCGGTTGCCCACGTCTGTGATGTCAGCGACGAAGCGCAGTTACAGGCACTGCTGGACCGCACCGTCAGCGAATTCGGCGGCGTCGACATCGTGGTCAACAACGCCGGGGGGGCCTGGCCAAATGACCCGCTTAAAACCGATGCCAAAACCTTTAACAAGGACTTTGACTTCAATGTCACCAGCGCCTTTAACCTGTGCCGTCTGGCGCAACCAGAACTGGCGAAACGCGGCGGCAATATTATCAACATCACCTCGGCTTCAGCCCGCTATGCCCAGCAGGGCTTTAGCAGCTACGGCACAGCCAAGGCCGCCCTCACTCAGCTCACACGTCTGTTGGCGGCAGATTTCGCCCCGGCAGTGCGTGTCAATGGCATCGCGCCCGGCACCATTGTCACCGCGGCCTTGGAACAGTTCCTCGACGACAAAACCCGGCAAAAAATGGCCGACCTTACGCCGATGAAATGCCTGGGAGAACCGCGAGATATCGCGGCTGCCGCCCTGTATCTGGCATCGCCTGCAGCGCGCTGGGTCACCGGAAAAATTATAGAAGTAGACGGTGGCGCGGAATCGACAACCTGGCCCTTCTAGGTCGGCAATGGGGAACCTCGGCAACGGCCGGTGATCCAACAGCGCGCAGCTGCCGTAGCAACACGGTTTACGCCGTGTCGCGCTACTGACGACTGAACAAGCTGACTATACTCAGACGACACACCACAACATGGACTAAGGGGATTGCATGGATCCACAAGTACTAATCGAACAATACGGCCCCGCTGCCATTGATATGGGCATTCGCGCTGCAGGCGCGCTGGCCATCATCGTCGTCGGCTACTGGCTGGCCAAACTGCTCTCCGGCTTTACCAAGTCGGCGCTAGAAAAAAAGCAATTTGACGCGACATTAAACGCCTTTATCAGCAAACTGGTGTTTTTTATCATTCTCGCGGTCGCATTAATTCCTGCGCTGGCCCACGCGGGTATTCAAACCGCTTCGGTGATCGCCGCCCTCGGTGCTGCGGGCCTGGCCATCGGCCTGGCACTACAAGGCTCGCTGGCCAACTTCGCCGCCGGCGTACTGCTAATTGCTTTCCGACCCTGTCGTGTGGGCGACTGGGTCGATGCCGCGGGCTGCTCTGGGACGGTGGAAGCCATCAGTCTGTTTTCTACCATTTTGGTCACCGGCGACTTCAAGCGTATCGTCATCCCCAACGCTCAGATCATGTCTGGCGCCATCACTAATTACAGTGTTAAGCCGCGCCGCCGTATCGACTTGGTGGTAGGCATTTCCTATGACGCAGACATGCGCCAGGCCAAGGAAATATTGCAGCGCCTTGTCAGTGAAGATCCGCGCGTACTCAGCGACCCTGCTCCCACGATTGCGGTAAGTGCGCTGGGCGCATCGTCGGTGGACCTGATTTGCCGACCCTGGGTAAAAACAGCCGACTACTGGCCAACCCGCTGGCAACTGACTGAAAACATCAAGAACGCCTTCGACGCCGCCGGTGTCGGCATTCCCTACCCGCAAATGGATGTGCACTTTCACAAGGACAATTGACACAATCGGTAGAAATACCAGAGAAAGGGCGGCAATTGTCGCCCTTTTTTATTGACCTGAATCCGCGGCTGATTACCATGCACACGCAGAAACTTTTGCCCTGCACACACAAAGGAACCAACATGAAAATCCACACCAGCCTGCTGTTTTCCCTGCTGGCCGCCAATGCGGCAATCGCCGAGCAAGCGCCCAAGTGGCAAGGCGATATTGAATTTGGCTACTACCAAACCGACGGAAACAGCAACGAAACCAGTGTCCTGGCCAAAGGCAGCGCCAGCCGCAAACACGGCCTGTGGACGAATGTCACCAAGATCAACGCGCAAAACAGCGAAGTGGAAGGTGTGCGCTCGGAAGAACAATACTTCCTGTCGGACCGCCTGTCCTACGATGTCAGCGAGTTTAACTACACCTTTGGCTATGCCGCTATCGACAAAGACCGCTTTAGCGGCTACGTCTATCAGGCCACTCTCGCTGGCGGCTACGGCCGTAGATTATTAAAAAACGGCCGTCTGTCCTGGGACGCCGAAATTGGCCCCGGTTTCCGCATCAGTGAATTCGACAACGGTGGTGCCAGTGTTGACGGCAAGACCGAAGAGGCCATTCTGCGTCTATCCACCGATTTAGTCGCCAAGGTTTCAGAGACGGCCACCTTTGAGCAAAACCTGTCGGTAGAGCGCGGCGCAGACAATACCGTCAGCAAATCAGTCTCCTCGCTGAAGACCAAAATCGTCGGCGGCTTTGGCCTGAAAATCAGCTACACCATGGAGTACAACGAAGTGGTGCCCAGCAGCAATGTCCATATGGACCGCCAGACTGCGGTAACACTGGTGTACAGTTTCTAAAGCCCCACACAGCGGTGCAGCGCTTGGCGTTACACCGCTCCACCCTCGGCCTCACGGCGAAGGGCATCGCTATCAAGCACACACACCTTGCCGTACGCCAGGGCAATTACCCCGGCCTTTTCCAGGCGCTTCAGCTCGCGACTGACCGCCTGCCGCGACACCGCCAGCATCTTCGCAAGATCCTCCTGGGGCACCATCACCTCGCCGTCACCGGCGCTGTAGTGCGCCTGCAAATCCAGTAGCCGCAAGGCCAAGCGCGCCGACAGGGGATACAACGCCGCCACCTCCACATAGGACAGGGCCAGGCGCAATTTGCGGCACAGCATCGGCAAAAAATAACGGTATAGCTGCGGCTGAGCCTCCAACAAGCTGTCGAGATCGGCCCGCGAAATCATCAGTAGCAGCGAATCACCCACCGCATAGGCGTCGTGGCTGCGCGGCTCACCATCGAACAGCGACACCTCGCCAATCCAATCGCCGCGCTCAACCAGCATCACCAGCAACTCGCGGCCATCACGACTGCTGTTGCTAAGTCGTATGCGGCCTTCAAGCACCCCATACATGGCCTCACCGGCCTCGTGTTGGCGGTACAGATACTCGCCATCAACCAGCCGTCGCAGCCTGCACTTCGCCAGCAGCGCATCCAGCGCCTCGGCGGGCAAGCCCACCATAAGGGGATTGCCCTGCAATATATCGCGCTTGTCGATCAATCGACCTCCACTACACTAAAGCGAAAGAAAAACCAGCAACTGTCAACTGCATGACAGTTGTCACTGCCCCAACTCCCACACAATAGAGCTACTTTAATAAAGTTCATGCAGGAGCACACTCATGTCAGCAGAGATTAAATCACAGCTTAGTGCCGAAGAATGGCAATTGCGCGTCGACTTAGCTGCCGCCTATCGACTGGTGGCACTATTTGGCTGGGACGACTTGGTATTTACCCATATTTCCGCACGTGTGCCCGGCAGCGACAACCACTTTCTCATCAACCCTTACGGCATGATGTTTGAGGAAGTAACCGCATCCTCGCTAGTCAAGGTCGATCAACAGGGCGAAAAGGTCATGGACTCTCCCTACCCGGTTAATCCTGCCGGCTTCACGATACACAGCGCCGTTCATGCCGCCCGCGAAGACGCCCACTGCGTGATGCACACGCACTCGTTAAACGGCGTGGCGGTGTCGACGCAGCGCGAGGGCATCCTGCCTATTTCCCAGCAAGCTACCCTGGTACTGGCATCGCTGGGCTACCACGACTACGAGGGCATTGCCCTCAATGAAGAGGAAAAACCGCGCCTCGTCGCAGACTTGGCAGATAACACCTTTTTGATGCTGCGCAACCACGGTCTGCTGACCGTCGGCATGACCCCCGCAGACGCCTTCCTGGCCATGTACATTTTCGAAGCCAGCTGTATGATCCAAGTACGAGCGTTGGCTGGCAGCCGGGAACTGATACCTGTTCAGCCGGAAATTGTCGAGGGCGTGAAAGAAGCCGCGCAAATCGTTACCAAAGGCCTGTTTGGCGGCCTCGCCTGGCCCGGCCTGCTGCGTCGCCTAGACCGCCAAAACCCCGGATATGACAGCTGAGGATACCGCCATGCAGAGTGACGCCAACAAACAACAATTTAGTAGCTTTTCGGAGTTTTACCCCTACTACCTAGCCGAGCATGAAAACCGCATCTGCAGGCGCCTCCACCTGGTCGGCAGCCTGCTTGTCCTTTGCCTGTTAACCTACAGTCTGAGCAGCGGGCAATACGCTTTGCTGTGGTTACTGCCAGTGGTGGGCTACGGCTTCGCCTGGGTGGGTCACTTTTTCTTTGAGAAAAATAAACCGGCCACCTTCCAGCACCCGCTGTACAGTTTTATCGGCGACTGGGTAATGGCCAAGGACTTACTCACCGGCAAATTGCCACTCTAAACTTTGGGGCGCCAGCATGAGCCTACTCGCTTTGGAAGCACTGCTCTACTACTGCTGTCTAATCAACGGTGGGCTACTGCTAGTTAGCAGCGCGCTATTACTGCTTGCGCCACCGCAACTGCTGCGCTATCAGAGTCGCCTGTTACATATCCCCGTGCCGCGCCTGAGACTACTCTACGCCCAGTGGTTAGCGCAGTTTAAGGTGCTTTTTATCTTCTTCAACCTCAGCCCCTGGCTGGCACTCAAACTGCTTTCCTAAGACCATCGCGCTGCGGCGCGATGCCCCCTCTCTCGTCAAAAATTCTGTTACAGTGCTGCGGTCGTTTTAGCGCCGCAAGCGCCCTGTGCAGAGTAAAACCAACATGAGCAGAATTATTATCATCGCCTCCCCCGGTAGCGGACACGGCAAAACCCTCGTCACTGCCGGCCTGGCCATGGCCTTAGCCAACAGCGGACGCCGACTGCGCGTATACAAAATGGGCCCCGACTACCTCGATCCACAATTTATTGAAGCCGCAACTGGACTGGAAGTCCGCCAGCTGGATTACTGGATGCTCGGCGAGCGTGAAATTGCCAACGAGCTGCACCGCGCCCAGCATGACGTCGACGATATTATTATTGAAGGCGTTATGGGGCTGTTTGACGGCGAACACTCAGTGGCGCGCTTGGCACGCGACTACCGCATCCCCGTCTGTGTGGTTGCCGACGCCTCGGCCATGGCACAAACCTTTGGCGCTCTCATGTACGGACTTGCCAACTACGACCCCGACGTCAATGTTGCCGCCGTCATTGCCAACAAGGTCGGCAGCGATCGCCACGCCGACATGCTGCGCGACAGTATTCGCGCACCGCTGACCATGCTTGGCAGCATCAAGCGCGATAAAACCTTAGCGGTGAACGAACGCCACCTGGGCATTAGTAGCGAAAATCACCCCATCGCCCGCAGTGCCGCCAACGCCATGGCCAGCCAGCTTAGCGAGATCGCCAAAGCGCTACCCTGGGGCACTCTGCGGGTCGAGGACAACAGCCTCAACCAACCCGACGCCAGCCAACCAGGAGGCCGCCTGAGCGGTATGCGCATCGCGGTAGCCCGCGACCAAGTCTTCAGTTTCATTTACCACGCCAACATGGATTTTTTGCAGCGCGAGGGCGCGACCCTACACTTTTTCTCGCCGCTGAATGACAGTGCTCTGCCCGATTGCGACGCGCTCTACCTGCCGGGCGGCTACCCCGAGTTGCAACTTGAACAACTGGCCGCTAACTCAAGCATGCTCTCTGCCATTCGCGCACATATCGAGCTGCAGAAACCCTGCCTCGCCGAGTGCGGCGGCATGCTCTACTTACTCGACAGCCTGAGCCATAGTGATCAGCAGGCCGACCTCTGTGGCATCTTCCCCCTGCGCGCCAAGGTCAATGAGCGCCTGGCCGGGCTGGGTTACCAAGCGCTGCCCGGCACGCAGCTGCGCGGTCACACCTTCCACTACGCCAGCATTATCGACGAAGACCAGGACAGCACCGACGCAGCGCGCAGCAGCTATGCCGACGGTCGCCGCGGTGAATTGATCCTGCGCCACCACAATACGGTTGCCAGCTTCGTACACTGGTATTTTTCGTCGTCACCCGACACCGTCTGCGATTGGTTCAGCGGCCGCCAAGCCAAGGCATAGCCACCTCCAAGCCTCGTCCAAACAGAAGACTCGGCATTACGGCGCAAATGTTATAAAGTGTGGCAAATAAGATGGCCCCGACGCTAAATAATTATTATGGGGGATAGATGAAACAGAGCACACCCGAGATTTTTCTGCTCGGCTTGCTACTCAGCCTTACCCTGGCACCCGCGCTCGCGACGGCGGCAATAGACGGTTTTCACGACCGCTATACCGCCACCGTCAGCGGTCAAACCTGGGTACTGTATCTAGATGGCAGTCGCAGTTTTCCGTCAATGGTCAGCGCCAAACTGCAAATGGGCGACGCCCTGAATCGCCATATGCTGCTGGGCAGCATCGAAGGCACGACCATCACTGGCAGCTATAAACCGCTGTATGGCGGCGCCATGGCAGAGGAAAAGCCCTTTAGCTTACAGCGTATTAGCGATAATTCCGTGCGCCTAGTCCTTGCCGGCCAACAACTTTTGATGAGTGCCGGCCAACAGCAAGCACCCGTCGACGACACCATTATTGGCACCTGGAACAGTGACACCAAGCTGGGCATCAATACCCGCAACCCCTATATGGGCGAGCAGTGGAGCATACACTTTCGCGCCGATGGCACCGTCTGTGAAACAACCTATATGGTCGACAGCCGCCAACCATCGCAATACCGCGACCCCTGTGACAAAGCCCCCAGCCAGCAATGGAAGGCAGAGAACGGCAAAATCCACTACAGCAACGCCGATGGGCAGTGGCAAGAGCAATTTAACTATCGCATCATGGGCGGGCGCTTAGTGGTCAGCTATCCCGGCGGCCTGCGGCGAGTAACCAGTCCGGCGGAAAGCCACCGCATCAGCGCCCAGTAAGCGCCAGCTAACTCAGTAGGGCCAGCAACTCCTCGCCGCGATAATCGCGGCGCCCACCTTGCTCAGCCGCTTTCACCAGTGCCACCAAACGGCGATTAGCTTCCGCAGGCGTACCCTGCTGATCGGCCAGGCGGATCACTTCGCCATTCAACCAGTCGATCTCCGTGCGCCGCCCCCGCTGCAAATCCTCCCACATCGACGAGCGCGCCAATGGATCCATCGCCAGCATCGGCTGAGCCAGGCGGCGAAACACCCCGTCGGGCAACACCAACAACCGCGGCAGCCACGCTGGCGGCACGGCCGTCAGCCGCAATAGTGGTATGCCGGCAGCGCGAATAGCCATTAGTGCCTCACGCTGCAGCAGTGCCAAACACCGGCGATAGGCCCGCTGTGACAACTCCTCCTTGAGTGGCAATCCCGACAGGGCATTGATGGGGTTATTGAGATTAAGCAATAACTTAGACCACTGCACAGCGCGCATATCCCGCTGCCACTCAAAGGGCGTACCACTGGCCGAAAAATAATCCCCCAACTGAGACAACACCCCCCGCTGCTCAACCATAATCGCGCCATCGGTGCCGGCGTGGAAACACCCCTGACCTCGGTGCAACACATTGAAAGCAATCATCCCCGCCAGCACGCGCCGCCCCGGCAGGGCTGCGCACAGGCGCTCGGCGTTATCGATGCCATTTTGCAAGCTGACCACCGCCGCCTGGGGCGCGACGACGTCGGCCAGCTGCGCGGCCACGGTGTCGGTGTCCGCCGACTTTACCGTCACAATCAAGCAGTCCATCGCCGCCAGGGCGGCCGCCTCGGTATGCAAATTTAAGCTTGTCGCCGCGATGTGATGCCGCAAACCGCGAAAATCACTGATCGTCAAACCGTGCTCGGCCAGCTCGTCGACCATCCGCGGTCGCGCCAAAAAATGCACCTCTGCGCCGCCTAAAATCAGCGCGCCACCAACATAACAACCGATGCTGCCGGCACCGACGATCCCAACTTTAAGACTCAAGATTTACTCCTCACTGTGAAGACCATCACAAGCTATCCGCCCTACTCCGTATTTCCGGCAAGCCACTTGCACATGCAGACTAATACTCAGCCATCCGCAGTGTCATCTTTTGGTAACTGTCATTGCCGTTAGGCATTAGGTAAACTGGCCCGCATAAAATGCTCAGGCAATCTACGTATTATTCCTCGCAATGGTGACCGCATGCCCGAAGAGACCCCCGCAACACAACAGCACGATAACAAACCACCTCTGCTCTGGCTGCAAACCATTTTATTTAGCAGCACATTCCTGATCGCCGCGATCGGGGTGCCCTGGTACGGTATCAGCCAAGGCTTTACCGCAACTGGCTGGATCGCCTTTGCCCTGGTACTGGGCGCCAACGGTATGTCGATCACTGCTGGCTACCACCGCCTGTGGGCGCACAACACCTACAAGGCCCACTGGAGCTTGCGCCTGTTCTTTGCCCTGTTTGGCGCCGCAGCAACCCAAAACAGTATTCTAGTTTGGGCCAGCGGCCACCGCCGCCACCACCGCCATGTCGACGACGTCGAACACGACCCCTATTCGGCCAAACTCGGCCTGTGGTTTTCCCATATCGGCTGGATGCTGCGCGACTATCCGGCCAGCAGCGAAGACTTCAGTAACGCCCGCGATCTACAGCGCGACAAAATTGTGATGTGGCAGCACCGCAACTACTTGCCACTCGTACTGGTCATGAACTTCCTTCCGGCTCTGCTGCTGGGCTTTGTCACCGGCAATATGCTTGAGCATGTGCTGCTGGCCGGCGTATTGCGCTTGGTTGTCAGCCACCACACCACCTTCTTCATCAATTCACTGGCCCACTTCTGGGGCCGCCGTCCCTATACCGATGAAAACACTGCCCGCGACAACGATCTGCTGGCCCTGTTCACCTACGGCGAGGGCTACCACAACTACCACCATATTTTTCAGCACGACTACCGCAACGGCATTCGCTGGTGGCACTACGACCCCACCAAGTGGTTGATCAAGTCGGCGTCGTGGCTAGGCCTGACCTGGGATCTAAAAAAGGTGCCCGATTTCAAGATTCAGCGCGCGGTACTCACCATGCAGTTCAAGCGTGCGGAGCAGGCACTGCGCAATCGCTCCGCGGAAGCGCCGCAGCTGCGTGAGTTTCTGGAACAGGAATACCAGGAATTTCGCCAAACGCTGGCCGACTGGAACACCGTCAGCCAACAGTGGATGGAGGCCAAACGCGCCTCGCTATGCGCCCAGAAGGATGCCCTGCAGCAAAATCTAAACGAACAAAAGGAACAGCTGCAACACAACCTGACCGAAGCTTGGCAGCATGCCACCCTTCGCAGCCGCTTCAAGGAACTGGAATATGCCTTGAAAATGCAACGCAAGCGCCTGCAATTGCTCCACACGCAAATGGCCTGAAACGACAGTCCATAGCAAAAAAGGCGCCTCGCGGCGCCTTTTTTTTGCCTGCCTCACCGCGACATGGCTGGCGCTATGCGCGACGCAACAACCCCAGCCTGTCACGGCAACGAAAACTATTTAGCGACCACCCGGCAAGGCCAGTTTACGGCGCTCTTGCTGACGGGAGAAACGGATGCCGGCAGCAGCCAGCAGCAGTACAACCGACAACAACAGGACCAGTCGCTCAGCCAACCCATGGTAAAGATCAGTAAAACGCGCCAACAACAGCAGCACTAACAAACCGCCACCAGCCACCATGCTAGCACGCTGCAACTGCTGACTACCGCGGTACAAAAACATCAGTGCATAAACCAGCACGGCAAGATTGGCCAGCAGCGGCAGCAACACGGGCAGCGCTAACTGAAGGCGGTTAATGCACAAGGCCAACAGCGGCAGGGCCAGGCACAGCAACTCCAGTTGCGGCCCGGCACTGCGCGGCCGCAAATCGGCATGCCATAAACTCCACACTGCGCAGGCGCCAATAGCGATTAATAACGACATGCCGGTCAACGCCGCCGGCAACGCCGTGGACAAACCCAGCATTGCCTGATCGGCCGCCACCTCGCTAAAACTCAGTAATAGTAAACTCCCCCACCACAGCAACATACCGCTTTGGTAGAGCGGTGCAACACTGCCCGTCCACGTCATTCTTGGAGCCAGCCGCTCCAGCCAGAGATACAGTGCGGCAAGCAGTGCTCCATGAAACAGTACAACTTTACTATCAATACACCAGCTATTGAGAAGCACACTCAGCGGCAGCAGCAACAGCACACTGCGCCACAACAAGGTGGAACGCAAACGCCAGGCAAGCGGCAACAATCCGACCAGCAACAACCCGGTACCCAGAAAATGCGGCTGCTCAAACTCCGACACCTCCAACACCGTCCAGGCACAAATCAACACACAGGCCAACACAGCATGGGCAACTGACGGCAGTAACCAGGCCATCAGCAAAGCCGCCAGCGACCACAGCATAATCCCCTCTGCGTAGCGACCGTCGGGGTAATAGAGCGGCGCAAGCAGCCACAGCACGGCGCCTAACAGCAGGCTCCCCAGCAAATGCAAAGCTTCCGCTAAACGCCGATCAGCACGCTGCCACCAAGCCAAACCGTGGCACAGCAACACGGCCGCCGCAACTGCCAGCAATTTGCTATGCTGCGGCATACCGTCCCAGAAATAGCTGAACAGCAGACTCACGACCAGAACAAGCAACAAGCCAACGAGCGCTGCCAACAACAAACGCCCCCATCGCCGCGGAGGCAATTCATTGACCTGCGCGGGGTAGCGAGCATAGAGCCGCTGCGCCAACTCGTCGTCGATAAGGCCCTCGCGCAGCCACTGAGCAATTTCCGCGCGCAACCAAGGGTGATGTGAATCCATAAATCTATCCGGCGTCCTTCCGTTTCGTTTATGGGCCTATCAGGTCCAACTCTTCCGCCACCCGTTCGGCAAAGCCATAACCCGCCTCGGCATAGAGATTAAAGCTGATGCAACCCAACGCCTGCAGTTCTTGCTGCTCGTCTGGAAAGCGAGAAATCGCTGCGAGCTTGCCGCTATAGCCCAACTCCTGGAGCATTTCCACCACCTGGACATTTTCACGGTGATTACTTAGACAGACCAAAATCAGTCGCCGCGGCACCAAGACCGCATGCCGCAAAAAATCCCCGTCACTGGCATCGCTGGCAACGCAACGCAGGCCCTCGCGGCGCATCTGTTCAGCCTTTTCTGCGTTCTCCTCTATACCGACAATCCGCCCCGGATAATGGCCACTTAAATAGTCATAAGCACCGCTGCCTATGCGACCCATACCAAAAATAAGAATATCGGCGTCACCGAGGCTGACTCGGCGCTCCAGGGGCAGCAGTCGGTCTCGCTCAAGGATTTGCAAGGTTTCGCCAAAACGGCGGTAAAATCCCGCAGCTCGACGATTGAGCGCGGCGGCGACAAATAGCGACAGCGCCATTGCCAGCGCCAAAATGGTGAGCCACTCGGCGGCCAGCAAGCCCTCCTTCACCGCCAACGCGGCAACGATCAGACCAAATTCACTGTAGCTGCTAAGCGCCAAACCGGCCAGTAGACTGGTGCGCGCCCGCAGTCTTAACAGCAGCAGTAGTCCAAAGTAGATGAGTGGCCGCAGCAGCACCAACAGCGCCAACAGCAAGGCCACCAACCACATAGCGGCCGACGGCAAACCGTAATAGCCAATACTCAAAAAAAACGCCGTGAGAAAAATATCCTTCAGGCTCAACAAACTCTTGTACAACTCGACGCTTTTACTGCTATTCGCCAACAACATGCCAAACAGCAGTGCCCCCAGGCCAGCTTTCAACTGCAAGAGTTCGAACAACCAGGCCCCGGCAAGCGCCAGAGACAAACCAAAAAGCACCAATAACTCGCCGTGGCCAGCCAAGTGCAGCAATTTGAGCAACGGCCGCCGCAGCAGCGGTAACAGCAACAGTGACAAGGCCCAGGCACTGGGAGCGTGGTCCGAGGACAGCAACAAAAACGCGACCGCCATCAAGTCCTGCAAGATCAAAATGCCCACCGCCACTTGGGCATGCAGCGCCGCGCCCTCACCGCGCTGCTCAAAAATTTTGACCGCAAACACCGTGCTGGAAAACGATAAGGCAAAAGCCAGTATCCACGCCGTCTGCCCCGACAGCGCCGAATACTGCGGCAGTAGATAGTGCAGACTGAGTAACACTAGGGTGGTCAAAGGCACCACCAGCAAGGCGTGCAGACTGGCGCTGGCCCATATTCTTGGCGCCAATAGCTCGCGCACCTTTAACTTAAGGCCGATGGTAAATAGCAGCAGCACCACGCCGACATCAGCCATTAGACTGATCACCTGACGATCACCCAGCTCCAGCGCTCCGGCAATAAAACCCGCCACCAAAAACCCCAGCAATGGCGGCATATCAATGCGGCGAAACACCAGTCCCGCTAAAAACGCCAAGGCAAGTAACAGCGGCTCAATCATCCATAACATCCACAAGTCATCAGATCAGCGGCGGACACACCGCCCGCGCAGCAAGCCGCTATTATGCACACAGGCTTTTACAACAGGAAATGAAACACCGCGGCAGTGGAAAGCTCGCATATACTAAAGGCGAGGCCAGCAACGACAAGGTAGCAGCAAATGTCAGACAAACACCGATTGCGCGACGCAAATTTCCCCTCCGCCAGAGAAGAAATTACCGACCACGAGGCCGATTTCCCAGCCGCCTATCGGCTGGCGTTCAGAGACAACGATTTTTTGCTGCGTGAAGAACTGCGTGGCCTGCGCTTTCACCTAGAACTGCAAAAGCCGGAAATGATTCTGAAGGAACACGGCGTGCACTCAACCATAGCCGTATTCGGCAGTGCCCGCTTTCCGTCACCAGAAGCTGCCGCCGAGCGCTTAAGCGCCGCTCAAGCTGGCGGCGACCCTGCGCAAATACGCGCAGCCAAACGCGCCGAGCGAAACAGCCACTACTACCAACAGGCCCAGCGCTTCGCCCAGCTGGTTACCGAGCACTCACTGAATTGTGCCGACAACGAGCAGCTGCACATCGTCACCGGCGGTGGACCGGGCATTATGGAAGCCAGCAATCGCGGTGCTCACGAAGCCGGGGGGCGCTCACTGGGCCTGAATATTGTACTTCCCCACGAGCAGGCGCCGAACCCCTATATCAGCCCGGAATTTTGTTTTCGTTTCCACTATTTTGGCATCCGCAAAATGCACTTTATGCTGCGTGCTAAAGCCGTGGTGGTGTTTCCCGGCGGTTTTGGCACCTTTGATGAACTGTTTGAGGCCCTCACACTGATCCAAACCGGTAAGTCTCGAGATGTACCGATTCTATTGATCGGCCACGAATTTTGGCGCCGCGCCATTAACTTGGAGTTCCTGCGCGACGAGGGTGTAATCAGCCCGGAGGACGTCAATATGATCCGCGTTGTCGACACCGCTGAACAGGCCTGGCATGAAATTATCGACTTCTATAACCTCAGCCCCGGCGAATGTCCCAGTGACTAAGCCAGGCCCTTCAGCCTTTGTTATAGTTGCCACTCTCTCATCCAGCGCGCCACGCAGTGACCATGCCAGACTACCTCGTTAAGCTCGACAATATCCGCTTTGCCTACCAGTTGGAGCCGGTGCTGGATAACTTCAACTGGAGCTGGCCCAGCGGCCGGCATATCGCCATTGTCGGCGGCAATGGCAGCGGCAAAACCACTCTTGCGCAACTGCTGACCGACACCTTGCGCGCCAACCGTGGCGAGCGTCGCTTCGGCACCGGTATTGCTCCCCGGGACATTCTGCATGTCTCCTTCGACCAGCACCGCGCACTTATGGAGCACGACCGACGTTTCGATGACAGTGAATCTCGGGACGACGCCTTTGACATTGGCACCCGCGTACAAGAGGCCATTTTACAGGGCCGGCAACCCGACCCGCAGTTCTTCACCCTCTGTCAGCGCCTTGGTATCGACCACATCCTGCAGCGCGGCATTCGCTTTATTTCCACCGGCGAGAGCCGCAAAACCCTGTTGGCCCGCGCCCTGTATGCAAAGCCAAAGGCGATAATTATCGACAACCCACTGGAGGGCCTGGATAGTCAAGCACAGCGCGATATACGCAAGTTGTTAGACGAACTCATCGCCTCGCCCACGCCAGTACTATTGTTGACCAAAAGCAGCGAAGACATTCCGGCCGGCATTGACGAAGTACAAATCATGGAAAACGGCGCGATCAGCGCCCACTGCAGCCTCGCACAGGCCCGTCAGCACTTTGCCCCGCGCCGGCACTTCAGCAAACCCCTGCCGATCTCCGTGAGCGAAGCCTGGCCAGCTGATTCGCCCTTGCTAGAGCTGCGCAGTGTCAATGTGAGCTTTCGCGGCACAGCCGTTTTGCACGACATTAACTGGCGGCTTCTGCCCCGGCAACACTGCTGGATTAGCGGCCCCAATGGCGCGGGAAAATCAACTCTGCTGGGGCTGCTTTGCGGTGACAACGACAAGGCCTACGGCCAGCATGTCGAGCTGTTTGGCAAACGCCGGGGCAGCGGTGAAAGTATCTGGGATATCAAGAAACAGTTCGGCCTGCTCAATACCAACATGCAACTCAATCAGCTCAAGCGCGTCAAGGCCATCGACGTGATCGCCTCGGGCTTCTTTGACTCTATTGGACTCTACGACAAACCCACTGCCACCCAGCAACAATTGTTACTGCGCTGGCTAGACGCCCTGGAATTACTCCCGCTGCGCGAGCAGCGTTTTGAGCGCCTATCATTTGGGCAACAGCGGATGATATTACTGGCCAGAGCTCTGGTGAAATCACCGCGCATTTTAATTCTCGACGAACCCTGCATTGGCCTGGACGAACAACAGCGTGCGCGACTGCTGGGCGCGGTGGATCAAATAGCCGCGCAGAGCCAAATACAAATACTTTTTGTGAGTCACCGCGCCGACGAAATCCCTGACTGTATCAACCAGCGACTGGAGTTAATTCCCTGCCATGCCGGAGGTTATACCGCTGTTGTCAGGGACGACCTAAATCTCAGTCAAACACCCCTTTAAACCAATTCCACATTTTTTCGCCGTCGGGCTTACATCCGCCGCTACCCTGGGGCTCGCTGCCGCGAATGAACGGCATGTAGCGCGCATTGTCGCACCAGGACTGACTGCGCAGCCCGGTATCGGCATCCACCCACAGATACTCGATATTATCTCGCCGGGCAAAGGGCATTTGCTCGGTACTGGCCTCGGCCATAAACTGCCGCCACACACGCAAAGCGCCACTGGCACCGGTCAAACCGGTAGAGGCATTATTGTCCAGCCCGATCCAAACCACCGCCAAATAATCGCCGGCGAACCCGGCGAACCAGCTGTCGCGAGTATCGTTACTGGTACCGGTTTTACCCGCTACCCGATAGTCCTTGGGCAACACATTATAGATCGACTTGCCGGTGCCCTCGCGCACTGTTTCCAGCATGGCGTACTGCAACAGGTGCACGGGTGCTGGATCGAGCACCTGCTTGGGTTGCTGGGGATAACGTGCCAGCGGCTTGCCGTTAGCATCGGATACCGCATAAATAGTACGCAGCGGCGTATAGCGACCGTCGGCAGCGATCGTCTGATACATTGCCGCCACTTCTATCGGCGCCAATGCAGCAGCCCCCAACAGCATCGATGGCACCTCCAGCAGCGGCCGGTGTACACCCAGGCGCTGGAACATTTCCATCACACTGCCCAAGCCAACATCCAAACCGAGATTGGCCGTAGCCAAATTATAGGAATGCGACAGTGCACTGTGCAGCGGCACCATCCCGTGGGCCTTGCGGTCATAATTGAGTGGCCGCCACAAACTGCCATCGGCATTGGGCACACTCAGCGGTTCATCGCGCAACGGAGTGAGCAGGTTGTAGCGCTCGGGCTGATTAAGTGCGGTGAGATACACCGCCGGCTTAGCCAGCGAACCGATCGGCCGCAGAGCGTCCAGGGCACGGTTAAAGCCGGCATAGCGCGGCCGCCGACCGCCAATCACCGCCACCACATCGCCACTATCCACGGCGGTCACCACCATTGCCACCTGCAGGTCTTTTTTGCGACTCTCCAGCTGTGCCAGAGCCTTGGCAGTCGCCGCCTCTGCGCGACGCTGCAGCAAAGGGTCAAAAGGCGTAAAAATCCGCAAGCCCTTTTTCTGCAAATCCTGGCGGGCGTAGTCCCGGCTCAACTGGCGGCGCACCAAGTCCACATAAGCGGGATACACGCCGGCCAGTGCAGAGCTTTTTGACAGACTCAAGGGTTCCGCCTGCCAGGCCCTTAGCTGCTCGGGATTCAACCAGCCCTCCTCGGCCAGCTCCGCCAACACCGTATTGCGACGCGCCACCGCGCGAGCCGGGTGACGCCAGGGATCGTAATAAGAAGGGCCTTTCACCATGCCCACCAACATCGACACCTGGGCTAAATCCAGCTCCTGCAGCGGCCGATTGAAATAGTGGCGCGCAGCAAGCGCGAAGCCGTGAATTGCGCGATTGCCCTCCTGCCCGAGGTACACTTCGTTGAGATAGGCTTCAAGAATACGATCCTTGCTGTAATGCAACTCGGTCAACAGCGACATGGCCGCTTCTTTAAATTTCCGCCACAAGCTGCGCTCATTACTCAGCAAGGTATTCTTGACCAGCTGCTGGGTTAGCGTGCTACCGCCCTGCACAGTGCGCCCAGCCTTTAAATTAACCAGCAAGGCGCGCGCAATACTGCGCGGCGAGATGCCGAAGTGCGAATAAAAGTGACGATCTTCCACCTGCAATAGGGTTTCAACCAGCATCTGCGGCGCCTCGTCCAGCGACAACATTAGGCGATCTTCGTGCCGATCGGGATACACCCCGCCAATCACCGTGGGCTCCAGCTGTTCTTCAACAATGCGCTCACCCAAGGCATTGCGCACTATGCCCACCGTAGTGGCCGCCATTTGAACGGTGATCTTACGGGCTTCGCGGCGACCGTCCGCGAAGTCGAAGGCCCGTAAATATATGGTTAAAACATCCCCCTGACGCCAATAGCTGCCGGGTTCGCTCACCAAGCGCGCTTTGCGGTAACCGAGGTTGGCAAGCTCTTCCTCCAGCTCAAAGGCCGTTAGCACAGCCCCTGACGCCAGCACCAAAGGCCGCGCATAAACCTTAGCGGGCTGGTCATAACGCTGCGGATCAAACGCCCCGCGCACCTTGGCATCGCAGTAAGCGAAAAACACCAGCAGCGGCACCAGCGCCGCGATACAAAGCTTGAAAAACAGTTCGCGCCAACTGCGCGGCCGCGGCAGTCGTGCCCAAAAGCGGCGAACGGTAGTTTTCTTGTTTGGCATGAAACGCTCTCGTTGAATTACAAATCCCGTCTAGGCGGGGATAATAGCCCGCACTTTACTGCAAGTTATTGGCAAATAAGATGAAAAAATATCATGTTTACGGCATCGGCGCGGCCTTGGTCGACACCGAAATCCAAGTGCAAGACAGCGAACTGAAGCAAATGGGCGTAGAGAAAGGCTTGATGACTCTGGTCGATGAGGCGCGTCAGCAGGCCTTGTTGGACAGTTTGGAAGGCCACTTGGTTCACTCTCGCCAGGCCAGTGGTGGCTCAGCCTGCAACTCGGTTGTCGCCGCCGCCTACTTTGGCGCCAGCGGCTACTACTCCTGCAAAGTGGCCAATGACGCCCACGGCGACTTTTTCCTGCAAGATATTCGCGCTGCCGGCGTCGACAGTAATTTTGACCTGAACCGCGACCCGGGCACCACCGGAAAGTGCCTGGTCCTCATCAGCCCCGACGCCGAGCGCAGCATGAACACCCACTTGGGTATCAGCGCTGAACTGTCGATCAAAGAACTCAACGAAAGCGCACTGGCCGACTCCGAATACTATTACATGGAAGGCTATCTGGTGACCTCCGACAGCGGTCGCACTGCCGCCATTCGCGGTCGCGAAGTCGCTGAACAAAACGGCGTGAAAACCGCCCTGAGCTTTTCCGACCCCGGCATGGTCGAATTTTTCCGCGACGGCCTTAGCGATATGCTCGGTGGCGGCGTCGACCTGCTGTTCTGCAATGAAGCCGAGGCACTGCAGTGGGCCGGCAGCAACTCGCTGCATGAAGCCGTCACCGCAATCAAGGAAGTCGCCAAGCAATTTGCCATTACCCTGGGCGCCAAAGGCGCGCTGGTATACGACGGCGAACAATTGCACGAAATCGCTCCCCACCGTGTATCGGCAGTGGATACCAACGGTGCTGGCGACATGTTTGCCGGCGCCTTCTTGTATGCCATCAGCCACGGCCGCAGCCACGCCGAAGCCGGCAAACTGGCCAGCCGCGCCGCCGCTGAGGTGGTCTCTCACTACGGGCCGCGCCTGCCCGGCCCGCTACACGCTGAATTGCGCCGCGAAATATTGGGTGCCTAGCGTTCAAGCCGCAAGCCAAAAGGGCGCCGCAAGGCGCCCTTTTTTTTTGGGGGGGGGAGCGCCGGTTTATCGCGCCAACAAGAAGCGCTGCAAATTCAAGTCGGCCAGCATGCTATCGAGCACTTCCACCACCAACTTGTTAACCAACTCGGTATTGTGGGGCTCACTGGGCGCGTTGAAAAACTTTTCCTTGCGCTTCACCCGGTAACGCCCCTCATAACGCTTGTCGCTGCGCGTCGCCTCGATACGCACCACTGCCAACATATCCATATCGTAACCCACCCCGTCCTGTAGCGGGTGGTTGTACACCAGCGACTCAAATACGACGTGCAGGTCGGCGGTGTCGGGACTGAGGCTATCCACCGCAAACCCCATTTCTTTAAGGCGCGCCTTTAACACAGGCTGCACAGCCAACGACAAGCTGTTTTGCAAACTGATCAATGCGGTATCGCGATAGGCACCACCGCGACTCCCCAGCACCGTCTCGCTGCGGCCATCACTAACGCGGACATGCACCGGCTGCCCACTGGCCAATGTTTCCGGCGCCTCGGCAAAAGTCGGTGCCAACACGATTTTCTGTGGGCTCTGCGCGCAAGCCACCAGCACCAAGCTGCTTACAGCGACAACAACATTCATAAACAAACGTGACAGATTCATGCTTTATCCTTGGGCAAGTAAATCGCGCAAATCAATAATGGCGGCATTGGCTCTGGAAATATACGAGGCCATCACCAGTGAGTGATTCGCCAACAGACCAAAGCCACTGCCATTGAGCACCATTGGGCTAAACAAGCTTTGCTGAGTTCCCTCCAGCTCGCGAATAATTTGCCGCAGACTAACCGTCGCATTTTTATCGTCCAGCACATCGGCAAAGTCGTGCTCGGCAGCCTTGAGAAAATGAATCAGCGCCCAGGCACTGCCGCGCGCTTCATAAAACACATTATCGATTTTCAGCCAGGGGGTTTTCACCCGCTGTTCAGACGCCGACGGCGTGGACTGGCGCGCACTGGGGTCATTGGCCAAATCCGTATTGACCCGCGGCCGCCCGACACTGCTACTAAGACGCTGTGACAGACTGCCAAGGCGCGACTCCACCACCGTCAGCCAGTAGCGCAGGTTGTCGGCCCGCGCATAAAACTGCGCCTGGGGTTGATCGACATCGCTGAGACGGCTGCGGTATTTCTTCAGGTAGCGAATGCCCTGGCGGTATTCAGACTCCGAAGCCGGCACCGCCCAACTGTTCGACGAAAAGTTAAAGCGCGGCTCAGCCTTGGCCAAATCGGGGTCTTCCTGGGACTGCGACTGCGAGCGACTGTAGCTTTCACGCATCGCGCGACTCAGGTCGCGTACCTGCATCAGCACCCCGTACTCCCAGGCCGGCATATCATCCATCAACAGCCCCGGGGGGGTAATATCATTGCTAATAAAACCACCGGGTTTATCCAGCAACAACTCGGCAACATCAATCAGCGCCGAGGTCGTCGCCGATCCAACCACCGCCTGACGGCTGTTATCGCGATCAAACTGCGTAGCCGGATGCCCGGGAGTAAAACTCCAATAGATCCCCAGCAGACACACCATCACTAGATATACCAAGCCCACGTAAGCCGTGATACGCGCAATATTGCGGTTACCCAGCCAATCCTGCAGGGCTTCCTTGACGCTAAACACCAAGTCGCCAATGCGCTGTTTGATCATTATTCCTGTCCTCGTTGATGGTGGTGATGCCCTGCCGGGCTGGCCTCGTTCAGCACGCTGCGCACCGTGGCATCAATCTGCAGTGTGTCGCCGCCCTCGGTCAACAGGCTAAAACTTACCTGCTCGCCATCGCGCAGCGGCCGCCGAAGATTAATAAGCATTAAATGATAGCCCCCCGGGGCGAAATGCAAACGCTCGCCACTGCCGATAGTCACCGCGTCCTGGCGACGCATACTCATCATGCCATTGCGCTCAGCATGGCTATGAATCTCCAGGCGATCAGCGATATCGCTACTGCCGGCACGCAGCGTCACGGGCAGCGACGCAGGATTGTGCAGCGAAAAAAACGCCGCCGTATTCTTCTGTCCCGGAGGCAAGCCGCGCACATAGGCATCGTGAATATCCACCCCCCAGCTGCTGAGTGGCAATAAACACATAAGCCAAAAAAGGCTATTTCGGGTCATAGATATCTCCTGAGCACAGAGCCGCGACAGCGCCGCCGATCTGACATACTATGGGCGCCCGGATGTTGCCTCAAACTGTAACAACAGCCGCGCGATGCATCCAATGATAACGCCACTTCGCAGCGATAGTATTTATGAGCCGGTTATTATTACTGTTTTGTATACTCAGCCTCAGCGCGCTGAGTCACGCCTCGCCCTTTAACAATGGCAGCTCCGTCTCCTTCGACCAGCAGCCGACATTTTTGCCCGTTGAGAAGGCCTACCGCGCTGAACTCAGCGTCACCGACGATCAACAACTGCAGATTGACTGGCACATTGCCGACGGCTACTACCTCTACCGCGAACGCTTTGAAGTACTTGTCAGTCGCGGCGGCCAAACGCTGCCGACAACCATCGAATACAGCCCTGGCAAAGTCAAAGACGACCCCTACTTTGGCAAAACCGAAGTCTACTATCTGGGCACCACCCTGCGCGTTGCGGGCATCGATGCGTTTGCCAACACTCAAATCACCCTCAGCTCACAGGGCTGCGCCGACGCCGGCCTGTGCTATCCACCGCGCAGCCAATATTTCCGCGCTGACAGCCAGGGCCAATTCCAGGAAGTGGCATCGCTAACGCCGATTGCCCCCCCGGCCAGCAGTAATCCCCGCGACCCGGGCTTGCTCATCATATTGCTGCTGGCCGCCGCTGGCGGCGCCCTGCTCAACCTAATGCCCTGCGTCTTTCCCGTACTCGGCTTGAAAGTATTGAGCTTTAGCAATGCCCACCGCGGCAGCCCCGCCAGCCACGGCCTGGTCTACAGCGGCGGCGTGGTGCTCAGCTTTGTCCTCGTCGCGGCGCTGCTGATCGGCTTACAGCAAGCCGGTCAATCCGTCGGCTGGGGCTTCCAGCTGCAGTCACCGCTGTTTGTGGCAATGCTTGCCAGCCTGTTCTTTGTACTCTCGCTGAATCTTCTCGGGCTGTTTGAACTCGGTGGCCGCTGGATGAATATCGGCAGCGACGTCAGTCGCGAGCCCGGCTATCGCGGCAGCTTCTTTACTGGCGTATTAGCCACCCTCGTCGCCAGCCCCTGTACGGCGCCGTTTATGGGCAGCGCGGTGGGCTTTGCGGCCAGCCAACCCCCCGCCGTAGCGCTGCTGGTATTTGCCAGCCTAGGCGCCGGCATGGCCCTGCCGGTACTGCTGTTGACACTGTTTCCCCAGTGGCTGTCCCTACTCCCCAAGCCCGGCCCGTGGATGCTTCACCTGCGTCAACTGATGGCGTTTCCGCTGCTCGCCACCGCCATTTGGCTCGCCTGGGTGGTAGCCCGCCAAACCGGTGCCAACGGCATTGCCGGCACCCTACTGGTGTGGCTGCTGCTGGGCTTTGCGGTATGGCTGTGGTCACTGGGTGGCCGCGGCAAGTGGCTGGCGTTGGTGAGTCTAGCCGCGACCCCGGCCCTGCTATACGCCAGCCTCAACAGCCAAACCGCTGCTGACAACAGTGAGGGCTTTGACCGCAGCCAGATTCAGGCACTGCGCGAATCCGGTCGCAGCGTCTTTCTCGATGTCACCGCCGACTGGTGCATCACCTGTGCCGCCAATGAATCACTGGTGCTCAATACCAAGGAAATTCGCCAAGCCTTCGCCCAAGCCGAGGTCAGCTATGTGGTGGCCGACTGGACCCGCTACGACCCCGCCATCACCCAGCTGCTGGCTGACTTTAAGCGCAACGGCATCCCGCTCTACGTCTACTACCCCAGCGACCTCAGCCGGCCGCCCCAGCTGCTGCCTCAGGTGCTGACGAAAGACATAGTCAAAGCCGCCATTGGCCGCTGACAGCGCCCAGCAGTGTTAACACTGAAAACACTTACTTCCGACAAAAACCGTGCATCGTCTGCAATCTTGCCGGAAACTTGCAGACATCGTAAAAAATTGATTAGATTCGTTGGACTCGCTTTTTCAATTGCGGCAAACTACGCAAAATTTTTAACTAGCTCGGTGAAACATGGCATCGATACTCGTGCTGCACGGCCCCAACCTCAATCTCCTCGGCACCCGAGAGCCGGAGGTTTATGGCCATCAAGGCCTCGCCGATATCGACCAGCAGCTGCAGCAAGCGGCACTGGAAGCCGGCCACCACCTGCAGAGCCTGCAGAGCAACTCTGAAGTCGA